>NZ_JAFIMU010000006.1:300000-596402 GCF_017302985.1 Corallococcus macrosporus | reverse complement strand
CTGGTCACCATGAAGATGATGAGCAGCACGAGCATCACGTCCGTCAGCGGCGTGATGTTGATCTCCGCGAAGCCCGCGCCCTCCAGCTCGTCATCGCCGGAGCCGGGCGTCTTTCCCATGGCCATGGTGGGCGTCTCTCCTTACGAGGCGGGCTGCGGATCCGGCCGCGGGGCAGGGGGCGTGGCGCTCTCACGCGAGGGCGTGGACTCCGGCAGGGCACCGCCGGCGGCGCGCTCCTTGAGGACCTCCACGAACTCGTCGCCCAGGAGGCGCAGCTCCACCAGCACCCGGGACAGGCGGGCCTGGAAGTAGTTGTAGAAGACCATCGCCTGCACGGCGACGAGGATGCCCACGGCGGTGGCGACGAGCGCCTCCGAGATGCCCGTCATCACGGCCGCGGAGCCGCCGGTGCCGCCGGCCTCCACGTCCACGCCCAGGTCCTTGAAGGACCGCATGATGCCGGCCACGGTGCCGAAGAGGCCCACGAAGGGCGTCGTCGAACCGATGGTGGCGAGCAGCCACAGGTTGCGCCGCAGCTTCAGGCCCACCTGGGCGCGCTCGCGCTCCACGGCGGACTCGATGCCGTTGCCGCCGGTGGAGCGGGAGCGCTCCCAGCGGTCGAAGCCGGCGAGGAAGATGTCGGCCGCCACGGCGTCGGAGCGCTCGGCGGCGGTGCGGGCGGCGGCCACGTCCCCCCGGAGGAGGTGCTTCTGGACGATCTCCCCCAGGTTGCGGGAGCGCTCGCTCACGCCCCAGAGGGCGATGAGCCGCTCGATGGCCACGCCCAGGGCCACCACGGAGGCGCCCAGGAGGAGGGCGAGGGTGACGCCGCCCAGGCGAAGGTAATGAAGTAGATCGTTCAGATTCATGATGGATGACCGGGCAGGCGGCCCTGGCTCACACTAGGACATATGAACCGCGCAGCCGCCGCAATCTTCCTGGCCCTCCTCTGTTCGGCCTGCCCCAAACGCCTCGAGTTCGGTCCGGAGGGCCGCATCGAGGACGCCCAGACGCTCTACCAGCACGTGCGCGAGCGGCAGGCGAAGGTCGTGAACCTGGAGGGCGACGCCAAGCTCCACGTCGACTCGCCCCAGGGCAGCGGCACCCTCTCCACGTACCTCTCCATCACCCGCCCGGCACTCATCCACCTGGAGACGTACGACTTCTTCAACCGCCCGGTGGCCTCGCTCGTCTCCGACGGCGAGCGCTTCGGCGTCTACCAGGCGCGTGAGAACACGTACCTCCAGGGCCCCGCGAGCGCGGAGAACGTGTCCCGCTTCCTGCCCGTCGTCCTGCCGAGCGAGGAGCTGGTGGCGGTGATGCTGGGCCAGGTCCCCCTGCTGCCACCGGAGTCCATGACCCTGGAGCTGGACGAGAAGGAGCGGGTGTACGTGCTGAAGCTCCAGCGGGGGCCCGCGACGCAGACACTGCGCGTGGACCCCAAGCACCTGCGCGTGGTGAAGAGCGAGGTCCGGGGCGTGCCGGGCTACGACCTGGCGTTCGAGGACTTCGAGCCGAGAGGCGACCAGCTCTTCCCCGGCAAGGTGCACCTCATCGCCTCCACGGCGGACACGAAGCTGGACCTGAAGTACACGGACATCCGCCTCAACGGCCGCCCGGACCTGACGCTCTACGAGCTGGCGCCGCCCGAGGGGGCGAAGGTGGTGGACGTCGACGCGCGGGGCCAGGAGGTCCGCTCGGGGGACCCGGTGTCGCCCCCACCCCCCGCGCCGGGTTCCTGAGCATCCAGGCGTCGAAAGGCAGCGCCCCGGCGCAAACCGGGTACTATGGCGCGCACGACATGGCACAGATCAAGCTCGGAGAACTGCTGATCAAGGCGAACGTCCTGCAGGAGAGCCAGCTCAAGGCGGCGCTCGCCGAGCAGGCCAAGTGGGGCGGGAAGCTGGGCGAGATCCTCGTCCGGATGAACCTCGTCTCCGAGGACATCCTCGTGCGCGCCCTGTCGAAGCAGCTCGGCATGCCGGCGGTGAACCTGGACGCCGTGCAGGCCGTTCCGCCGCACGTGAAGGCCAAGATTCCGGCGCAGACGGCGCGCGACTTCTCCGTCGTGCCGCTGCAGCTGCGCGACGACGGCAAGACGCTGGTGGTCGCCATGTCCGACCCGCTCAATGTCCGCGTGCTGGACGAGCTGCGGGCCCTGTCCAAGTGCCGCATCGTGGCCAACGTGGCGGGGCGCACCTCCGTGGCGCGGGCGTTCGCGCGCCTCTACGAGGAGACGGCGGAGCTGGAGGACGCGGACACCAACTTCAAGGTGGTGGACGCGCAGGGCCGCACCGTCGTGAAGAACCTCAAGGACCTGGACCCGGCCGCCGCCGTGGCCATGTCCCCCAAGCCCGCCGCCGCGCCGCCCCCGCGTCAGGCGCCCCCGGCGGAAGCGCCCCGTGCGGCCGCCTCCGGCAGCCCCGCGGAGCTGCTCAAGAGCGTGGAGGAGGTCCAGCGCAAGGAGGTCGCGGCGCTGAAGGCCATGGTGGAGCTGCTCATCGAGAAGGGCGTTTTCTCCCGCGAGGAATACCTCGCCAAGGTCAAGCGGTAGCCCCCGGCCATGCGCAAGAAGATTGGTGAACTCCTCGTCCAGGCCGGAGTGGTGACGGACGAGCAGGTGAAGCAGGCCCTGGCCTCCGGCCGTCGCGGCCAGGGCCGCAAGCTGGGCGAGGTGCTGATGTCCATGGGCCTGTGCACGGGCCGGGACATCGCGCGGGCGCTGGCGGCGCAGCACGCGCTGCCCTTCGTGGAGATCCCCGAGTACATCCCGCACGCGGTGTCCTCGCTGGTGTCCATGGACTTCCAGACCGAGCACCGGGTGCTCCTCTTCGCGTCGGAGCAGGAAGGGCGCAGCGAGCGGATCCACGTCGCGGTGGAGGATCCGGGCAACCTGACGCTGGTGGACGAGCTGCGCTTCCAGCTGCGCAAGCAGCTCAAGGTGTTCGTCGCCGCGTCGGATGACATGGAGCAGGCGCTCGCGCGCGGCCGGGGCGAGCCCCTGGACATCGTGGAGGCTGAACCGATGGACATGGACGAGGACGATTCGCCGGACATCCTGCCGCCGCCTCCCGCCGCCGCCCGGCCCCCGGCGCCGCCGCGCCCGCCCGCGCCGCCAGCGCTGGACTGGGACCTGCCCCCGCCGCCGCCCCATGATTCGGGCGTCGACGGCGCGGAGGTGCTGGAGGACATCCTGGGCTCCAAGCCCCGTCCCAAGGCCCCGCGTCCGCCGCCGCCTCCCGCTGCCGCCCGGCCGCCGCCCCCTCCGCCCTCCGAGCCGGAGGACCCGAACAAGCCGCGCGTGCCGGTGGTGCTCTTCGGCGGCGCCGCGCAGGGCTCGAAGCCGTCCGTGGCGCTCACGCCCAAGCCGGACTTCTCCGAGGAGGACCTGGCGGTGCTGGACGACATCGACCGCATCTCGCGCGGCGAGGAGGCCAGCCTGGACACGGAGAAGGTGAAGCCCGCGCGCATGGTCGCGAGCCTCATCCGCCTGCTCATCCGCAAGGGGCTCATCCAGGAGGCGGAGTTCCTGGAGGAGCTGGCCCAGAAGTGACCGGCGTCGCGCCGTCCCCGCTGCTGGACGTGCGGGGGCTCGTCACCCAGCTGTCGCTCCCGCGTGGCACGGTGCGCGCGGTGGACGGCGTGTCCTTCACCGTCCCTCCCGGCGGCACGCTGGGCGTGGTGGGGGAGAGTGGCTGCGGCAAGAGCCTCACGGCGCTGTCGGTGATGCGGCTCGTCCCCCAGCCACCTGGACGCGTGGTGGCCGGCGAGGTGCGCTTCCGGGGCGAGGACCTGCTGGCCCTGCCAGAGAAGGAGATGCGGCGCGTGCGCGGCCGGCACGTGGCCATGGTCTTCCAGGAGCCCATGACGTCGCTCAACCCGGTGTTCACCGTGGGCGAGCAGATTGGCGAAGGCGTCCGGCTGCACCTGGGCGCGACGCGGGTGCAGGCGCGCGAGCGCGCGGTGGAGATGCTCCGGCAGGTGGGCATCCCGGCGCCCGGCGAGCGCGTGGACGCGTACCCGCACCAGCTCTCCGGTGGGATGCGCCAGCGCGTGATGATCGCCATGGCGCTCGCGTGCGACCCGGCGCTGCTCATCGCGGACGAGCCCACCACCGCGCTGGACGTCACCATCCAGGCGCAAATCCTGGAGCTGCTCAAGCACCTCCAGGCCGAGCGCCACATGGCGGTGATGCTGATCACCCACGACCTGGGCGTGGTGGCCGGAAGCTGTGACGCGGTGGTGGTGATGTACGCGGGCCGCATCGTGGAGCAGGCCCCGGTGCGCGAGCTGTTCGCCCGGCCCGCGCACCCGTACACGGCGGGCCTGTTGCGCTCCATCCCGTCGCTGCACGACGCGGGCGCGGCGGCGGAGGGCGGGCGCCAGCGCCTCAAGGCCATCCCCGGCATGGTGCCGTCGCTGGGCGCGCTGCCGTCCGGGTGCGCGTTCCGCGACCGCTGCGACCGCGCCACCGAGCTGTGCGCCCGCGTGACGCCCGTGCTGGAGCCCAAGCGCGGAGGCCAGTCCGCCGCCTGTCACCACCCGGTGCCCGCGCCATGAGCGAACCCCTGGTGCAGGTGCGCGACCTGAAGGTGCACTTCCCGGTGCGCGGCGGCTGGCTGGACCGGACGCGCGGCACGGTGCGCGCGGTGGACGGCGTGTCCTTCGACGTCGCCCGCGGCGAGACCCTGGGCCTGGTGGGGGAGAGCGGCTGCGGCAAGAGCACGCTGGGGCGCGCGGTGCTGCGCCTCCTCGACCCGACCGCTGGCTCCATCCGCGTGGCCGGGCGGGAGCTGACCGGCCTGTCGCAGCGCGAGCTGCGGCCGCTGCGCCGGCAGATGCAGCTCGTCTTCCAGGATCCGTACGCGTCGCTCAACCCGCGCATGACGGTGGGGGACATCCTCGCGGAGCCCTTCGCCATCCACGGCCTCGCGAAGGGCAGGGCGCGCGAGGACGAGGTGCTGGCGCTGCTCGACGCCATGGGACTGCCCCGCGAGGCGCGCAGCCGCTACCCGCACGAGTTCTCCGGCGGCCAGCGTCAACGCATCGGCATTGCACGTGCCATCGCGTTGCGTCCGGAGCTGGTGGTGGCGGACGAGCCCATCAGCGCACTGGACGTCTCCATCCAGGCGCAGATCGTCAACCTGCTGGTGGACCTGCAGCGCGAGCGCGGGCTCACGTACCTCTTCATCGCGCACGACCTGAAGATCGTGGAGTACGTGTCCACGCGCGTGGCGGTGATGTACCTGGGCCGCATCGTGGAGGTGGCGCCGTCGCGCGCGCTGTACGCCGGGCCTCGCCATCCCTACACGCAGGCCCTGCTGTCCGCGGTGCCGGTGCCGGACCCGGAGCGTCCCCGCGCGCGGCTCTTGCTGCCGGGTGAGCCGCCCTCGCCCCTGTCACCGCCGACCGGCTGCGCGTTCCACCCGCGCTGCCCCCATGCGATGGACCGCTGCCGGCGCGAGTCGCCGCCGCTGTATCCGCTGGGGGGAGGCCACGCCGCCGCGTGCTTCCTGGCCGAGGCGGATTCGCGGAACGCGCAGGACGGGACCGCTGTTTCCGCGTCCGCAGGAGGTGCCGGTGTTCTGGCTCAGCCATCATCACCCGGATGAGTACAACCGCACGTACGTGCTCGCGGGCGTGCGCGTGTGCGCGCGGTGCCTGGGCACGTACCCCGTGCTCGCCGCCGTGTTCCTGGGCCTGTTCGCGCTGAAGGCGCCGCTCCAGTGGGCGTGGGACGTGCCCGTCGTGCTGGCCCTCACGCTGCCCGCGCTGGTGGACTGGGCGGTGGGACGCTTCCGGCCCGCATCCGGTTCCAACTGGCTGCGCACGCTGACAGGCGTCCTCCTGGGGGTGGGGCTTGGCCGCTCGCTGTACGTGCACGTGCAGCGCCCGCTGCCGGCCGTATTGCTCGCGCAGGCACTTCTGGTGACAGGGGTGGCGGTCCCTGTCATTCTCGCCACTTACCGGCGGCCACGGCCGGAATAGACCTTTCGCGCACGGCTGTCCGTTACAGGCCGTGGGCGGTGAAGGGGATGGCACCCGTGGCTTCATGGGCACTGGGGGAAGTTTGGCACCCGAAACCTCAGACGAGCAGCTGATGCTCGCCTTCCAGGCGGGAGACGCGCGCGCGTTCGAAGCGCTGGTGCGCAAGCACCGCGCGCCGGTGTTCAACTTCATCCTGCGCTTCGTGGGGCAGCGGGCACGGGCGGAGGACGTGCTGCAGGAGACGTGGCTCAAGGTGGTCCGCAGCGCCCGGGAATACGAGCCCAAGGCCCGGTTCACGACCTGGCTGTACACCATCGCGAGGAACCTCTGCGTGGACAGCACGCGCAAAGAGAGCTACCGCCAGGCGACGTCCCTGGAAGCCCCCGCGGCGGGTACCGACGGGGACGAGGGACGTCCGCTGGGCGAGGGGCTGCCGGATGCCGGCGCCAGTCCGGAGCGCGGGGCGCACAATGCGCGCCTGCGGCCCCTGCTGGAGCGGGCCCTCTCGGGCCTGCCGGAGGAGCAGCGCGAGGTGTTCGTGCTGCGTGAGTACAGCGGCATCCCGTTCAAGGAGATCGCCGAGGTGACGGGCGTGTCCGAGAACACGGTGAAGAGCCGGATGCGCTACGCGCTGGAGGGCCTGCGCCGCCGCCTGGGTGAGCTGGGCGTGGATGGCGACCTGTCGGAGGATGGAAGGACGGTGGCGGGATGAGTGCCCAGAATGCCCACGCGCACGAGGACCGGCTCCTCGACTTCGCCTACGGCGAGCTGCCCGCGTCGGAGGCCCAGTCGCTGGAGCAGCACGTCCAGGGCTGCGCGCGCTGCACCAAGGCGCTGGCGGACATCCGCGGCGTGCGGACCACCATGGCGCAGCTGTCGTCGGAGCCCGCGCCGGACGCGGGCCTGGAGTCGCTGCTCGCGTACGCCCAGCAGTCCGCGCGCCGCGCCGCCGCGGGACCCGAGCCGAAGCCCTCGCGCTGGCGCCGCTGGCTCCTGCCCGCGGTGGGCCTGGCCACGGTGAGCACCTTCGGCATCCTCACGCTGGCGGTCAGCAAGAACGTCCACCTGGAGCCGAACCTGTCGCAGAAGGCCCCCGCCCTCGCGATGGAGGCGGCGAAGCAGAAGGCGGAGGAGTCTCCGGCCCCGCGCGCCGTGATGCCCCCGGCGAGCGCGCCCGTGGCGGCGGCCTCGCCCGAGCCGATGGATGCGCTCGTGCAGGACGAGAAGGCGGAGCGCAAGGGCGCGGCCGCCAAGGCCCGTCCGTCGGACTGGATGAACGCGGGCGGTGGGGGCGCCATGCTGGAGCGGCGCAGCGCGAACGCCGACGCGCCCAGGAAGAAGGTGTCCAAGGCCGTCCGGGACGCGGATGAGTTCGCGGCGCTCGAAGAGGCCCCGGCCGCCGGGGTCGCGCAGGAGGTGTCCGCGCCGTCCCCGAAGGAAGAGGAGGCCGACAGCGCCCTCGCCATGAAGGACGCTCCGGCGATGCGGCGCGCACCCGGTGGAAGCACCGACAAGGGGAAGGTCGCGAAGAACGACTCCCTGCGCCTGGGCGGTGCGTCCTATGGCCGTGGGCTCGCCATGGACGATGATGCCGAAGGCGCGTCCGCTGGCTCGCCCCCGTCGCCGCCTCCTCCTCCCGTGGCCTCCGCGCCCATGGCCGAGGCCATGGCTCCCGCCGCCACGGGCGCGCTGAGCCGTCAGCCCGCGCCCGCGACCCCGACGCTTTCGTCCGCCGAACCCCGGAAGGAGTCCGCCCGCGCGCAGGCCGCGAAGCCCAAGGCCATGGAGAAGTCCGCCGCCAACGAGGCGATGACGTCGCGCGACCTGTCCGCCCAGGCCCAGGCCGCCGCGAACCAGGGCGACCGTGCCCGGGAAGCGCAGCTGCTGCGCGCCGCGCTCGCGGCCGGAGCCACGGGCAGCGAGCGGCTGGCGCTGCTCTCAAGGCTCTGCGAGTCCGAGTCCGTCCAGGGCCGCGACCGGGAGGCCGCCGCCGTCTGCGGGCAGATCATCACCGAGGCCCCCGGCTCCAGCGCGGCCCAACTGGCCCAGCGCCGCCTGCGTCAGGCCGCGCCTCCCGCGGCGCCCGCGTCGGCTCCGGCCAAGGCCGCTCCTTCCAAGCCCGCGCAGTAGGGGAGGGGCGGCAGTCCACATGACCGATGCGTCCGGGGCCCGGGTCCTGGATAATGGGAACATGACGTCGGACGTGCACGCTCCCCCCGTGACCCCCCCCACGAAGTCGTCGCCGCGCCCCCAGCGCCGGATCCGCCGTGGCCAGGCCATGGTGGAGTACTCGATGATCAACTGGGTGTTGATCGTCGGGCTCGTCATCGGCGCCACGGTGAAGATCCGCTGGAACGAGGACAAGCAGACCAACGTCATCGACCTGTTCCTCGAGGCGTATCAGATTTATTACGACTCGTTTTACTTCGTGCTGAACCTGCCGTTCCCCTGAGGGACGGAAGGCCGCGGATCAGGCCCGTGTGTCGCGCCGTCCTCCCTGCCGGGCGGGCAGGCGCCGCGAGCCCCGGGTGTCCCGGGATTCCGCTTTGTCACGAGAGGTGGTTTTGACACCCGCCGTGGGGCATGGATAACATTCCGCCCCGTTCGCGCCCTGGCATCGCCCCCTCGTCCAAAGCTGTCCTGCCGCCACGACGGCGCCCCACCGTTCTGGAGGACCTTGAACCATGTTGAAGGGTAAGACCCCGCTCGTCGTCGCACTGGTGCTCGGTTTGCTCGCCGGCATCGTGGCCTACTCGGCCATCAAGAAGAAGGAATCGGATGTGCGCCGCGGGTGGAACCTGGTGCCCGTGGTGGTGGCGGGCCAGGACATGCCCGAGGGTTCGGTCATCACGTACGAGATGATCTCCCAGCGCTCCGTGCCGGAGCAGTTCGTCACCTCGTCGGTGGTGAAGCCGGACTCCGCCAACTACATCGTGAACCAGAAGGTGCTGGTGGCGCTGCAGGCCGGCGACCCCATCCTCTGGAGCCAGTTCGAGACGACGAAGGCCGCCGAGCGCCTGTCCACGAAGGTGCAGAAGAAGGCGCGCGCCATCACCATCGAGGCGAAGCAGACCACGTCCGTGGGCGGGTGGATCCGCCCCAACGACCACGTGGACATCATCGGCACGTTCCGTGATCCGCAGACGGACGAGAGCGTCGCCGTGACGCTGCTGCAGAACATCATCGTGGTCGCCACGGGCAAGATCACCGGCACCACGAACATCAACCTCATCCCGGAGAACCAGCGCGAGTACAGCAACGTGTCGCTGATGGTGCTGCCGGAAGAGGCGGAGATCCTGGTGCTGGCGGCGGAGCTGGGGCAGCTGACCCTGTCGCTGCGCAACGAGGACGACGTGGACCTCATCGAGGAGCGCGGCCGCGCCACCATCAGCACGCTGCTGTCCGGCGAGCGCACCCGCGTGCTGGAGCAGAAGCGCCGGGAGATCATCCAGATCATCAAGGGCAGTGGCAGCGGCGAGAAGGCCTCGGCCGGCTCTCCGTAGTCGTCGCGCGCGGGGCCGCTTCCCAAGCTGAAGCGGCCCTGCCGACCCCTCCCTCATCCCCCGGGGATTCGCGCCCATGCTCGCAGGTATCGTCCTCCTCCTCGTCACCGGCTCGGTGTTCTTCTTCAGCCTGGTGATCTTCAGCGTCCTGTCGAAGGCGTACGAGCAGTACCAGGAGCGGTACGTCGCCAAGTCGATGAACGACTTGAGCGACATGTTCCTCTTCATCGACGCGCGGCAGATGTTGATCCTCAACATCGCGTGCATGTGCCTTCTGGGCATCCTCAGCTACATCGTCTTCAACCCCATCCTGGCGGTGCTCTCGACCATCTTCGGCTTCTTCCTGCCGATGCTGCTGGTGAAGCACTACCGCAAGCGCCGCATCAAGAAGTTCAACGTGCAGCTGGTGGACGCGCTGCAGGCCATGGCCAACGCGTTCAAGGCGGGCCTCACGTTCCCCCAGGCCATCGAGCACGTGGCGCGTGAAGCGATGCCGCCCCTGTCCCAGGAGTTCGGCCTCTTCGTGAAGGAAGTGAAGCTGGGCGTGCCCCTGGAAGAGGCGCTCATCAACATGGGCAAGCGCGTGGGCAGCGACGACCTGGAGCTGGTGGTGGTGTCCACCAACATCGCGCGCCAGCTGGGCGGCAACATGGCGGAGATGTTCGAGACCATCTCCACGGTGATCCGCGAGCGCTTCCGCCTGGAAGGCAAGATCGACGCGCTGACGTCCCAGGGCAAGCTCCAGGGATGGATCGTCGCGGCCATGCCGGCGGTGCTGGGCATGGTGCTCAACTACATGCGGCCGGACCTGATGGAGCCGATGATGAATCACTTCTTCGGCTACGTGCTGGTGACCCTGATCGCCATCATGGAGATCATGGGCATCCTAATCATCCGGCGCATCGTCAACATCGACATCTGAAACGAGGCGCACCGTGCAGGAAGTCCTGACATTTCTGCTGATGGGCGGCTCGGCACTGCTGACCGCGGGCGCGGTCGCGTTCCTGGGCATCGGCCTGTACTCCAACGTCCTGGAGCGCTTCCTGTCGGAAGTGCGGGACGAGTCCGCGGGCGGCGTGAAGGGCGCGGGCTCCGTCGCCATCCGCAAGCTGGGCGCGATGAACCGGCGCTTCATGTGGCCGGGCTATGAGTCCAAGACGCGCCGCAAGCTCATCAAGGCGGGCGAGCCGTCGCAGTACAAGCCCGAGGACATCATGGCGCTGCAGGAGATCAGCGCCTTCTTCGCCCTCCTGGCCGGCCTGTTCGTCGTCAACGGCATCGGGATGAACCTGGCCTGGTCGCTGCTGGTGATGCTGCTGGGCCTGTTCTATCCGCTCATCTGGTTGAACGATCAGGTCAAGCGCCGTCACCTGGCCATCAGCCGCGCGCTTCCGTACAACCTGGACCTGCTGACGCTGTCGGTGGAAGCGGGCATGGACTTCACGGGCGCGCTGGCGAAGGTGGTGGAGAAGGGCCGCCAGGGTCCGCTGCGCGAGGAGCTGCAGCTGGTGCTCAAGCAGCTCAAGATGGGCAAGACGCGTGAAGAGGCGCTCAAGAGCATGATCGTGCGCGTGGACCTGCCGTCGCTGACGACGTTCGTCACGGCGCTGATCCAGGCGGACAAGATGGGCACGAGCCTGGGCAAGGTGCTGCGCATCCAGTCCACGCAGATGCGCATCGACCGCACGCAGCGCGCGGAGAAGCTGGCCGGCGAGGCCCCGGTGAAGATGCTGTTCCCGCTCATCGCCTGCATCTTCCCGACGGTGTTCATGGTGCTCTTCGGGCCCATCGTGTTCCAGTTCATGTTCGGCAACGTCGGGGGCTAGTCCTCTGCCCATCCTGCTCACCATCACCCAGGGGCTCCAGGTCGGACGGGAGCTCGCCTTCGAGCAGGCCGAGGTGAAGATCGGCCGGACCTCGGAGAACGACCTGGTGCTGCATGACCACGGTGTCTCCCGGCGTCATGCCCGCATCACGGCGAGGGATGGGCGTTACTTCGCCGAGGACGTCGGCAGCGCGAACGGCACGCAGCTGAACGGCCAGCCGCTGGGCGGCGAGAAGCAGCTGCGCGACGGCGACCGCATCACCGTGGGGCCGGTGGAATTCACGTTCGTCTGGGTGGCGCCGGAGGATGACGACGACGTCACCCGGCCCATCCGAAGGGCGCTCGCGCCGCCGCACGCGAAGGTGTCGCCGCAGGGCGTGGAGCAGGCCTCGCTCGCGGAGATCGAAGCGGCGCCGACGAGCTACCAGCAGTCGATGCCCGCGATGGCGAGGCCCGCCGCGAAGGGTGAGGCGATGCCGGTGATGCCGG
The DNA here is from genome assembly GCF_017302985.1 of Corallococcus macrosporus. Lineage (NCBI taxonomy): Bacteria > Pseudomonadati > Myxococcota > Myxococcia > Myxococcales > Myxococcaceae > Corallococcus > Corallococcus macrosporus. The sequence goes on along the minus strand of NZ_JAFIMU010000006.1, from coordinate 584,597 downwards.
TGATGCCGAGCACTCCGCCGAAGCGACCGTCCGCTCCGGATCTGCCCGCGGTAGGCGCCACTGCGCCGGTTGCGGCTGCGCCGGCCAGGGCTCCCTCCGCGACTCCCGTGCTGGGAGCTTCGGCGCCAGGAGCGGCTGCGGCGGCCAGGACTCCTCAGGGGCCTCCCGTGCTGGAGGCCGCGGCGGCGGGAGTGTCCGCGCAGGCCAAGGCTCCTCCGACGGCTCCCGTGCAGGGGGCAGCAGCAGCGGGAGCGGCTGCGCCGGCCAAAGCTCCTGCGGGACCTGCGGTGTCGGGGGCTTCATCGCCGGGAGCGGCTGCTTCGAGCCGAGCCCCTGCGGGACCTCCGGTGTTGGGAGCTGCCGCAGCGGGAAATCAGGTGGCCGGAGCTCCGGCCAAGGCTCCAGTGCCGGGCGCTTCCTCGGGAAGAGCCTCTGCTCCTGGACTGCCCGCGGTGGGCGCGCCCCCGGCGAACAAGGCCGCCGCGACGCCTCCGGTTCCGGTGGCTTCCTCTTCGGGAAGATCCTCCGCGCCGGGATTGCCGGCGGTCGGTGGCTCGGGTTCGGGCCGGATGCCCGCACCGGGCGCGACCTCCACGCCCGCGGGGGCTTCTGATTCCGCGCACTCCACGGCGCTCAAGCTTCCCGTGGTCGGCGCACCGGCTCACGGCCCCGTGGCGCCGGTGGCTTCCTCGAAGCGCAACGGCGTCGCGAACCTGCCCGGTGTCGGCGCGCCCGCCCTGAACCGTCCCGAGCTGGGGCGCGGTGCCGCGCGTGCTTCCGCGTCCGGCCTGCCGGTGATGACGCCGCCGGGCCTCATGGCTCCGCCTCCGCCAGCACGGCCTTCCGTCGCACCGCCCCCCGTGGACCTCGCTCCGGTGATGCCGGACGAACCCGAGGAGCGCACGCTGATGGCGATTCCCACCGTGGACTCGCCCAAGCCCGCCGTCGTGCTGCCCGTCCCGGACCTGGACGAGCCCGCGGAACACACGCTGATGGCGATCCCCACCGTGGACTCGCCTGGGTCCACCTCCACGCTGGCCCCCGCGCTGCCCATCCCGGACCTGGACGAGCCCGCGGAGCACACGCTGATGGCGATTCCCTCCGTGGACTCGCCCGCGCTGGCTCCCTTCGCGCTGCCCGTCCCGGACCTGGACGAGCCCGAGGAGCGCACGCTGATGGCGATTCCGGCGACCCCGGAAGCGCTGCCTCCGGTCCAAGCCGCGCCGCCGCCGGACGCTCCGTTCTCACTGCCCGTGCCCATGATGGAGGAGCCCGAGGAGCGGACCGTCCTCGACCTCCGGCCCATCACCCCGGTCAGCCCACTCGTGGCCAAGCCGACGCGCATTGGCGTCGCGGTGGCGGCCCCTCCCGCGGCGGGCGCCCCCGAGCCCGCGACCTTCGTCGGCCAGGACGACGCCATCCCCACGGAGCCTCCGGAGGAGACCCGGGCAGCGCCCATGACCTCCGCGGGCCAGGACGCGGTCGCCGCGCCGGCCTGGAGCCCCTTCGTTCCGCCCCCCGCGCCGGAGCCGGAGCCGGTGACGCTCGTGGGCCGGAACCGGTCCTCGGCTCCCAAGCTGGACGCCGGACCGCTGCCTGGCGAAGCGCCGCTGCTGGCCCCCGTGCCCGTCCCGGAAGTGGGGGGCGATGCCACCGTTCCGCCCGCGCCTCCCAGCCTGGAGCTCCCCGCGATCCAACCCGAGGCCAAGGGCCCAGTGACGGTCGTCGCGAAGATCGAACCGTCCTCCGCCGCCGACAAGGCCCGCCAGCGGCGTCAGCTGGGCAAGACGCTCAAGGGCCGGTTCGTCCTCTTCTGGCAGCGCCAGTCCCTGCCCAAGCGCATCGGCATCGCGTCGCTGGCGGGGCTGGGCGCGCTGGCGGTGGTGACGCTGCTCGTGGCGCTCGTGGTGCCCTCGGCGATCCGGCTGCCCGGCCGCGAGCCCTCCAAGCTGGGCATGGATCCGGTGATGGACTCGTTCGGCCTGGGCGACGGCGTCCGCTGGGTCCACGCCGACGACAAGCTCTTCGACTTCCGCTTCGTGTCCCCCACGCGCGCGGTGGCGGTGCTGCACTACCAGGCCAGCAACATCGCCCGGGACGAGGTCAACCTGTCCCTCAACGGCGTGTCCCTGGGATGGGTGCCTCCGGACACGGCGCAGACGGCCGAGCGCGAGCTGGAGCAGGTCCTGCCCCCCAGCCTCCTGCGCCGCAACGCCAACAACCAGCTGCTCTTCGACAACGCCCTCAACCCGCCCGGCCGCGAAACCTGGCGCATCTGGAACCTGCGCCTGGAGGTCATCCCGGTGCCTGAGCTGCCGCCTGATCAGCTGGTGGCTTCCGCCCGGGAGTCCGCGAAGGCCGGGGCCCGCTTCTACGAGCTGAAGGACGTGGGCGCGGAGAACCTGTTCAAGGCGTGGCGGGAGTACCGTGCCGCGTGGATCACCCTGGAGGCGCTCGACGAGAAGCCGGAGCTGTACGACGACGTCCGGGAGCGGATCGCCCAGATTTCAACGGAGCTGGACCACCGCTGCGGGCAGCTGATGATGCAATTCCAGCGGGCGGTTCAGTTCCGCAGCCGACGGGACGCGGTGGCGACCCTCGAAGACGTACGGAGACGCTTCCCTACCGCCGAGCATCGCTGCCACAATCTCGGGCTGGAAAAAGCCTATGAGCACGAGCTTTAGGGCCCGTGCCCCCCTCAGCAGGACGCGGTGACCGCCATGTCGAACGCACCACCCCCCGCCCGCCGACGGCCTACATCCGGTACGCCCTCCTCCGGGACCGGACAGCGCGCCCCCGCCCGCCGGTCCTCCGCCGGCGCCGCCGCGGCCCGCCCCGCGAAGCTCGTCGTCGTCGCCGGCCCCATGGAGGGTGAGGAGTTCGCGCTCTCCGAGCTGGAGTACACGGTCGGCCGTTCCACCGACAACCCCATCTGCATCCAGGACACGTCGGTCTCCCGCAAGCACGTGACGCTGCGCAAGGAGTCCGCTGGCTGGATGGTCAGCGACATGGGCTCCGGCAACGGCACCATCGTCAACGGCGAGCCCATCTCCGAGGAGACGCTGCTCGCCAACGGCGACGTCATCACGCTGGGCGACTCGGAGCTGCGCTACGAGGACACCGCCAACAGCACCGCCAAGGTGCAGGCCCCGTCCGGTTCCCGGCCCCGTCCGTCCACGGCCGCCGGGCGCGCTCCCACGGCCGTGCCGGCGCGTCCCGCCCGCGAGGGCCGTGCGCGCCCGCAGACGTCGCGCGCCGCCGCCGCCGCGGAGCTCACGCCGGAGGTCCAGCGCAAGCGCATGCGGATGAAGCTCGCGGGCGCCGCCGTGCTGGTGCTGCTCTTCGCGGGCCTGGGCGTCATGCGCTCGCGCATGCGGCACCAGCAGGAGGAGCAGGGCCGCATCGAGGCGGAGCAGCGCTCGTACCGCGAGCAGCTGGGCGGTCTCTTCCAGGAGGCCAAGAACCTGGTGCGCGAGGGCCAGTGGCAGCAGGCCAAGGCGAAGCTGGAGGAGCTCCACGCGCAGGCGCCGGACTACCCCGGCGTGGAGGACTACCTGAAGGCCGCGGAGCGGGAGATCCCCAACCAGAACCACCTGGCCACGGCCCAGGCGGCGCTGGACAAGGGGGAACTCGCCAGCGCGAAGGCCTCCATCGACAAGGTGGGCAGCGACACCCAGCTCTACGAGCAGCGCAAGACGGCGCTCAAGAACCTGACGGACGCCGCCGACAAGCGCACGAAGGAAGCCAAGCAGTTGCTGGACACGCGCCAGCTGGAGAACGTCCAGAAGGCCAAGGCCATCACCGACGACGTGCTCGCGACCTTCCCTGAGCACCGCGACGGCAAGCTCGTCAACGACGACGCCGCGCGCGTCATCGCGGACCTGACCCGTCCGGATCCGGTGCGCGTGGCCGCGGCGCCCAAGCCGTGGGAGCCCGCCGTGGACCGCTTCCGCGACGGTGACACGTCCGGCGCGGTGGCCATCCTCAACGCGTGCGCGGCCAAGACGCCGCAGTGCAAGCAGCTCATGTCGCAGGTGACGGAGTTCGGCAACCTCTACAAGAAGCTGGAGGAGCTGGACGCCAAGGGCCTCAGCCGGCTGCTCGCGCTGGACAAGGACATCACCGACGGGCGCGGCAGCAAGATGGGGCGCAACGCGGGCACCCGCGCGTCGACCATCTATTACAAGAGCGCCGCGGGCGCGAAGGCCGCCGGCCAGTGGTCGCGCGCCATGGAGTTCGCCCGCCGCGCGCTCCAGGCGGACCCCAACCACACGGGCGCCGCCAACATCGTCAACGACCTCAAGGGCAAGGCGAAGGACCTGTACATGCAGGCCTACTCCATCAAGGACTCCAGCCCGGAGGACGCGCTGCCCAAGTTCCGCGACGTCGTCACGATGACGCCGCCCGACGACGAGCTGCACGGCAAGGCCCAGGGCTGGGTCGAGAAGCTGTCGCGATGAAGAAGCGCAAGGGGGTGGAGCCGCCTCCGGCCGACGAGCCGGGGCAGGGCGACCTGTTCGGCACGTCGCTGCTGCCACCCCTGCGTCCGCCTCCCGCGAAGGCCGCGAGCGCGAGCAAGCCGCCCGCGCCCCCGCCGTCCGCGACGGTGGCGGAGATCGCCGCGCCGCCGCCCGCCGCCATCACTCCGCCGCCGCGCCCGGAGCGCACGGTGCTGTCGGTGGGCGAGCTGACCCGGCAGATCAAGCAGACGGTGGAGTCGCGCTTCCCGCGCGTGATGGTGCGCGGCGAGGTGTCCAGCTTCCGGGGCGCCAACGCGCGCGGCCACTGGTACTTCACGCTCAAGGACGCGGACGCCTCCATCGACGCGAAGGTGTGGGCGTCCATGGCGGGACGGATGCGCTTCGCGCTGCGCGACGGCATGGAGGTGGTGGCCGAGGGCAGCGTGGACCTGTACGAGCCGCAGGGCCGCTACAGCCTCATCGTGTCCCGGCTGGAGCCGGTGGGCGAGGGCGCGCTGGCGCTCGCGTTCGAGCAGCTCAAGCAGCGGCTGGCGGCGGAGGGGCTCATCGGCGACCGGCGCATCCGGCCGCCCCGGCCCGTGCCGTTCCTGCCCCGGCGCATCGGCGTCGTGACGAGCCGCACCGGCGCGGCGCTCCAGGACTTCCTGCGCGTGCTGCACTCGCGCAACCCCCGGCTGGGCGTGCTGCTGGCGGACGCGCGCGTGCAGGGCGAGGGCTCCGCGGAGGACGTGGCGCGGGCCATCGAGCGGCTGGGGCGCACCGACGTGGACGTCATTGTCGTCACGCGCGGCGGAGGCTCCGTGGAGGACCTCTGGACGTTCAACGAGGAGCGGGTGGCGCGCGCCATCTTCGCCTCGCCCGTGCCGGTGGTGTCCGCCATCGGGCACGAAATCGACTTCACCATCTCCGACTTCGTCGCGGACCTGCGCGCACCCACGCCCAGCGCGGCGGCGGAGCGGCTGGCCCCGGTGCTGGCGGACCTGGAGTTGACGCTGGCCACGCAGTCCGGCCGGCTGCGCCGGGCCATGGAGCGGCGGGTGCTGGAGCTGCGCGAGCGCCAGGGCCAGCTCCGCGCGCGGCTGCCGGACCCCCGCCGCGAGGTGAACCACCAGCGCCTGCACCTGTCCGAACAGGTGGAGGCGATGATGCGCGTGCTGCGCCCCCGCGTGCGTCAGGACCGGGAGACGCTGCGCGCGCTTCAGGAGCGGCTGCAGCGGGCGCGGCCCCAGACGCGGCTGTCGGAGCAGCGGGCGCACCTCTTGAAGCTGGCCATGCGCCTGTCGGAGGCGGCGCGCGCGGGCGTGTCCCGGCGGCGCACGGAACTGGCGGACTCGCGGCTGGGGCTGGAGCGGGCCTCGCCCACGGCGCGGGTGGCCGCCGAGCGGGCGAAGGTGGCGCAGGCCCGAGCGCGGCTCCTGGAGCTGCAGCGGGGCATGCTGTCGTCCGCGCAGACACACTTCGGGCGGCTGGGGGGCCGGTTGGACGCCCTGAGCCCCCTGAAGGTGATGTCGCGCGGCTACGCGGTGACGTTCCGCCAGCGGGACGGCGTGGTGGTGCGGTCCATGGCGGACGTGGCCGTGGGGGACGTGCTGGGCATCAAGCTGGCGGCCCATGGGGCGAAAACGCTGGGCGGGTGTGAAGAAATCGAAGCGACCGTTACCAGCCTGAAAGGCCCGGTGGACTGCTAGCGGGCCACCCTCTACATTCCGCGCCCCGCTCGGGGAGGTGGATGGCCGTGGCGAAGTCGGACAAGAACCCCAAGGTGGAGCCCGCCCCGGAGCAGTACGGGGACGTGGTGTCGCGCCTGGAAGAGACGGTGGCGCGGCTGGAAAGCGGCGACCTGTCACTGGAAGAGTCGCTCAAGGCGTTCGAGGAGGGCATCCGCCTCGTCCGCCGGGGTGAGAAGCTGCTCACGGAGGCCGAGCAGCGCATCGAGCAGCTGCTGGTGGACGAGGATGGCCAGGAGGTCGTCGCGCCGCTGGCGGTGGCGGCCCGGCCCGCTCCCCAGGCAGCCCCCCGGACGGCCACGCAGGCGCGTCCGCCACCGGAGGACGATGTCCCGTTCTAGGCATCAGGGGAAGGGCGGAGGCCGGGCATGTCGAAGCCGAAGATTACGATTGTCGATGACGACCGAGACACGCGCGAGCTGCTCGCCGAGGCCCTGGGGGCCGAGGGGTTCGAGGTCATGTCCGCGGCCAACGGCCTGCGCCTGGTCGCGTCGCTGGAGCTGCACCGCCCGCACGCCATCCTCCTGGACGTGAACATGTCCTGGATCAACGGCTTCGAGCTGTGTCAGGCCGTGAAGCAGAACAAGCAGTTCCGGGACATCCCCATCATCTTCATCAGCGGGCGGGGAGACCCGGAGGACAAGCGGCGAGGCATGGAGGTCGGCGCGGCCGACTACTTCGTGAAGCCGCTGGAGCTGGACGCGCTCGTCAAGCGCATCCGCCAACTCATCCCCGCCGACGTGGCGAAGGAGCCCTGACGCCGATGGCCGCTTTCAACCTGGACCCCTTCATGCGCACGCAGCAGGAGCGGGTGGAGACGCTCCTTCGCCAGAGCGCGGATCGCTGGGGCCCCGCGGGCACGCCGCCGAAGCTGGCGGAGTCCATGCGCTACTCGCTGCTCGCGGGCGGCAAGCGCCTGCGCCCGGTGCTGTGCCTGGCCTTCGCGGACGCGGTGGCGAAGTCGAGCACCGACACCGCGCTCGTGCGGGATGCCGCGTGCGCGCTGGAGTACGTGCACACGTACTCGCTGGTGCATGACGACCTGCCCAGCCTGGACAACGACGACCTGCGCCGGGGCCGGCCCACGAACCACAAGGTCTACGGCGAGGCGGTGGCGCTGCTGTCCGGAGACGCGCTGCTCACGGAGGCCTTCACGCTGCTCGCCTCCGGGCCGGAGCCGGTGCGCGGCACGCTGTGCGCGGAGCTGGCGCGTGCGGCGGGCGCGGCGGGGATGGTGGGCGGGCAGGTGCTGGACATCGCGGCGGACCGGGCCGCGACGCTGGACTACCTCCTCAAGCTGCACCGGCTGAAGACGGGCGCGCTCATCCTCGCGGCGTGCCGCATGGGCGTCCTGGCGGCGGGTGGAGACGCGGCGGCGCTCGCGAGCGCGGTGACGTACGGCGAGGCGGTGGGCCTGGCCTTCCAGATCGCCGACGACGTGCTGGACGTGACGTCGAGCGCGGAGGCCATGGGCAAGCCGGTGGGCGCGGACGCGGAGGCCGGGCGCTTCACGTTCCCGGCGGTGGTGGGGCTGGACGAGTCGCGCCGCATGGCCGGGGAGCTGGTGGCCCGGGCGGAGGCGGCGGTGCGCCCGCTGGAGGGCCCGGACGGGCCGCTGGCGGCGCTGGCGCGCTACTCGGTGGAGCGGAAGTCCTGATGGCGGACGTGCTGTCCGGTGTGGCGTCTCCCGCGGATGTGCGCGCGCTCCCCGAGGACGCGCTGCCCGGCCTGTGTGAGGCGCTGCGCGAGGCCATCATCACCACGTGCGGACGCGTGGGCGGCCACCTGGGCGCGTCGCTGGGCGCGGTGGAGCTGGTGGTGGCCCTCCACCGCGTCTTCCACACGCCGCAGGACGCGCTCCTCTTCGACGTGGGGCACCAGGCGTACGCGCACAAGCTGCTCACCGGCCGGCGCGAGCGCATGCACACGCTGCGGCAGGCGGGCGGCATCGCGCCGTTCCTCGACCCGCGCGAGAGCCACCACGACGCGCTGGCGGCGGGGCATGCGTGCACGGCCATCTCCGCCGCGCTGGGCCTGCTGTCCGGACGGCGGCAGCTGGGCCACCCGGGCCACGTGATTGCCGTCGTGGGTGACGGCGCGCTCACGGGCGGCCTGAGCTTCGAGGGGCTCAACAACGCGGGGGGCAGCCCGTTGCCGCTCGTGGTGGTGCTCAACGACAACCAGATGTCCATCAGCGCGAACGTGGGCGCCATCCCCGCGCTCCTGCGCACGCGCAACGCCCGCGCCTTCTTCGAGTCGCTGGGCTTCACCTACCTGGGCCCGGTGGACGGGCACGACCTGGGCGCGCTCACCCGGGCGCTGCGCGAGGCGAAGGCGTCCTCGCGCCCGGTGGTGGTGCACGCGCTGACGAAGAAGGGGCGCGGCTTTCCCCCCGCGGAGGCCGACGAACAGACGCGCGGCCACGCGATGGGGCCGTACGAGTGGCGCGACGGCAAGCTGGTGCGCTCGCGCGGGGGCCGGCCCACGTTCAGCGAGGCCTTCGCCCAGGTGCTGGGTGAGGCGCTGGAGCGCGACCCGCGCGTGGTCGCCGTGACGCCCGCCATGCTGGAGGGCAGCGCGCTCACTGGCTTGAAGGCGAGGTTCCCGGACCGCGTGCACGACGTGGGCATCGCGGAGCAGCACGCCGTGACCTTCTGCGCGGGGCTGGCCGCGGCGGGAGCGAAGCCGGTGTGCGTCATCTACTCCACGTTCCTCCAGCGCGCGTACGACCAGGTGGTCCACGACGTGTGCCTGCCGGGCCTGCCCGTGGTCTTCGCGGTGGACCGGGCGGGGCTCGTGGGCGCGGACGGAGCTACGCACCAGGGCGCCTACGACGTGTCCTTCCTCCGGCCGCTGCCGGGCCTCACGCAGTGGGCCCCGATGGTGGGCGAGGACCTGGCGCCCATGCTCACCGCCGCGCTCCAGGCCTCCGGGCCGTCCGTGCTGCGCTTCCCTCGAGGCACGCTGCCGGACCTCCCGCCGGAGCTGGCGCACGCGGAGCCCGAAGTCGCGGGTCCCTCCACGGGAGCCCGCTGGCTCAAGCGCGTTCCCGGCTCACGGCTGACGCTGGTGACGCTGGGGCCGTTGGGCCTGTCCGCGCTGGAGGCGGCCCGTGGCGAGCCGGACTGGAGCGTGCTGGACGCGCGCCGGGCGTGGCCGCTGGACGAGGCAGCGCTCCTGGAGGCCGCGGCGGGCGGGCACGTGGTGGTGGCGGAGGAGGGCACGGTCCGGGGCGGCCTGGGCAGCGCGGTGCTGGAGCTGTACGCGGCGGCCGGCATCGCGCCCCGGGTGAAGCTGCTGGGCATGCCGGACGTGTTCCTGCCGCACGGGGATGCGCGGGTGCAGCGCACGGAGCTGGGACTGGACGCGGCGGGCCTGCGGAAGACGGGCCGTGCGCTGCTCGGAGAGGAACGCCGGTGAAGCCGAAGAAGGAACGGCTGGACGTGCTGGTCGTGGAGCGCGGGCTCGCCGAGTCGCGCACCAAGGCCCAGGCGCTCATCCTCGCCGGCCAGGTCGTGGTCGCGGATCAGCGCGTGGACAAGCCCGGGTCCCTGGTCCCCGTGGAGGCTGAGCTGCGCCTCAAGGGCGAGGTGCTCCCGTACGTGTCGCGCGGCGGCCTCAAGCTCAAGGCGGCCATGGACCGCTTCGGCCTGGACGTGACGGGCCGCGTGGGCGCGGACATCGGCGCCAGCACCGGCGGCTTCACCGACTGCCTGCTCCAGCACGGCGCCGTGCGCGTGCACGCCATCGACGTGGGCTACGGCCAGCTCCACGAGAAGCTGCGCGTGGACCCGCGCGTCCGCTCGCGGGAGCGGGTCAACGCGCGCTACCTCACGGACGAGGACCTGCCGGAGAAGGTGGGCGTGGTCGTCATCGACGTGAGCTTCATCTCGCTCACCCAGGTGCTGCCGTCGGTGCTGCCGTTCCTCTCACCGGGCGGCCTGCTCATCGCCCTGGTGAAGCCTCAATTCGAGGTCGGGCCGGACCGGGTGGGCAAGGGCGGCGTGGTGCGCGACCCCGCGGCGCGGCAGGACGCCATCGACACCGTGACGGCGTTCGTGCGCGAGCACGGGCTCACCGTGCGCGGGGTGATGGACTCACCCGTGCCCGGGCCCGCCGGCAACGTGGAAGCGCTCCTCGTCGCCGACAGGCCCTGATGGCCACCGTCACGGCTTGACGGCGCGGTAGTCGCTCAGCGGCAGGGCCTGGACCAGGTTGTTGCCCACGCGCATCCACAGCCGCCCGCTGTCATCCACGGAGCAGGACAGGCTGCTGGAGACCTCGTAGCGGAACAGCTCGCCCTTCTCGGCGGAGTCCACCGCGACGATCTCGACGGGCAGGGCGCCGGCCCGGTCCGGACCGTTGAGCAGGTAGAACTCCGGGCTCGTCGGCAGGCCCAGCTGCACCTGGCGGATGCGCAGCTGTCCGGACGCGTCCACGGAGATGCCGCCCTTGTTGGCCACAAGGCCGCTCCCCGTATCCAGGAACCACACGCGCTGCGTGCCGATGGCCGCCAGCTTCGAGCCCGCGGAGAAGGGGAGCAGGAAGTTCACCGGCACCGGCAGCACGACGCTCATCCACTTGAGCGCGGAGCCCTCGCAGCCCGCCACCTCCGTGGAGCACGCCTGCACCCGCGACTGGTTGTTCGCGAAGGCGAGCGCCAGGTAGACCGAGCCGCCATCCGGGCTGAGCGCGATGGGAGGCGGCGAGGCGGAGTCGCCCTGGTACTGGGTGATGATCCGCTCGTGCACGAAGGGCACCTTGTCCCCGGAGGCCTCCACGGCCAGCGTCACGATCACGAGCTCCAGCAGGTTGGGGGACGCCTGGTTGGGCACGCGCGACATGGGGAAGATGACCTGCGCGCCCTTCTGCTGCGCCGGGCCCACGGGCCGCCACGACGACTGGTGCGTCCACTGGAAATCGCCGTTCGTCGACGTGTGCTTGAGCCGCGACACGTTGATGCCGTTGATGACCAGCGCATCGCCGTTGTCCATGACGGACAGGCGCTCGGGCTTGTAGGTGGTCGCCGTCCGGCCGGAGATGACGAAGTTGTTGTCGATGGCCACCGCGCCGATGCCCGGCGTCCACACCCACCGCTTGCCGCTCTGCGGGTTCACGCTGGTGATGACCGTGTCCACGCTGCACGGGATGCCCATCTCCACCGAGTTGCGCACCGCGCCCGTCGCGTCCACGCGGAAGAGCGTGCCGGAGCCGGTGGTGGGGTTGCCGCACCCGAGGAAGGCGACGTTCGTGCCGCTGCCCTCGGCGATGAAGAAGTCCGTCACCACCTGGCCGTTGGGGTCCGGGTCCTTGATCACCTTCGTCACCGGCAGGAACGTGGCCGCCTGGGGCTGGGACACGTTGGTCCGGCCGTCCGAGCACGTCGCCCGCGCGTTGAGCGACAGGCCCACGGCGAGGCCGCGGGTGTACTTGATCTCATTCGACGCCAGCTCGAAGTCCATGGACCCGCTGGTGTAGGGGACGGTCTTCAGGAACGTGTCCCGGTCGTAGATGTCCACCTGCGCCACGGAGTCACACCCGGACACGATGACCCGCACCGTCAGCGTCGGCGCCGCCGTGTTCGGCTGCGGCACGGTCAGGGTCACCACCGGCGGATCCGGCGTGGGCGGCGGCTTGTCTCCGCCACAGGCGGCGAACACGGAAGCGCAGAGGGTCAGCGAGGCCAGCAAGGCCCGTGACACGAATGGGCGCGAAGGGACGGAGTGCATGGTTTCGCACTCTACCGCGCTCCCTCAGGAAGCGGGCGCGGTCACCCACCACCGCCTTCCCCGGAATCCTGATCGCGAAAGCCGCCCAGGACCCCCACCGCCGCTTGCCTGCCCGCCCTGCCTCCCGTCCGGCACGAAGAGTGGTAAGGGAAGAAAGTGACAGCGTGGCTGTTCTCGCGGTGTTACACCCCGACCCGGGACCGGGCAGGCAAAGCCGGTCACCGGACCGTCATGCGCGTGCGGGATTCCGGAGGAAGGACACCGGACCGGGGTATACGTCGCGCGCCTTTTCTCACCCCTCTCGCTCAGGAGAGCCCCGTCCATCCGCTGGCCCGCGGACGGGTTAGACGGCATGATCCGGAATCGACCATGACCCCTTACGCACCCAACGGGTTTCCGCGACGTCGTTCCCTGGATGGGCGGGGCGGAGGCGCGCCGTGAGGATCGAGATGTTGTCGTCGGAGCAGCGGGGGCGGGTGCTCGTCCTGGCGGCGAAGGCCGCGGGTGACGCGCTGGTGGAGCGGCTCACGGCGAGTGGCTATCAGTGCGCCTCCACCGAACGGGAGACCGGGCTGGCGGAGATGGTGGACCAGCTCCAGCCGGAGGTGGTGCTCCTGGCGGTGACGGCCAAGCGGGCCGCGGAGCTGCTGGAGACGGTGCGCAAGACGGACAAGCTCCAGCGCCTGCCGGTGCTGGTGGACCAGGGCCGTGCCCGCTCCGCGGAGGCCTTCAAGCGGCTGGCGGTGGATGACTTCGTGCGCGGCGCGGATGAGCTGGTGCCCCGGCTGGAGTCCGCCCTGCGCGCCTGGCGGCTGAAGGAGCGCGAGGAGCGCATCCGCATGCGCATGGGGATGCTGCTCGAAATCACCCAGGCGGCCACCAGCTCCCTGGAGCTGGAGGAGATCCTCCGCATCGCGGTGGAGAAGGTCGGCCAGGTCACCGGCACGGACCGCTGCTCCGTGGTGCTGGTGGAGGGCAGCCACGCGCGCACGGCCACGGTCGTCGCGACGCAGGAGGACCCCAGCCTCGTCCAGCTGGACATCGAGGTGGCGCGCTACCCGGAGCTGCGCCGCGCGCTGGAGACGCGGCAGCCGGTGCTGATCGAAGAGGCGCAGCGCGACCCGCTGATGGCGGAGGTGCGCACGTCACTCTTGCCGCAGGGCGTGAAGTCCATCCTGGTGCAGCCGCTCATCTGCCAGGACGACCTGTTGGGCGCGCTCTTCCTGCGCGTGTCTAAGGGCGAGGCGTCCATCGGGCGCGACGAGCAGGAGTTCGCGGAGGCCGTGGCGGGCGTGCTCGCCAACTCCATCCGCAACGCGCGCCTGCACACGGCGGTGAAGAAGAAGCGCGAGGACATGGAGCTGGCGTACGTGGAGCGCTACCGCGAGCTCACCGACGCGAACCGCCGCCTGAAGGAGCTCAACCGCCTCAAGGATGAGATCATCGCGGTGTGCAGCCACGACCTGCGCGCGCCGCTCCAGGTGCTGCTGGGCCACGGCCGGCTGCTCTTGGAAGGGCCGCTGGAGGCGCAGCAGAAGCAGTCCGCGGACGCGATGATCCGCCAGGGCCGGAAGATCCTCACCCTGGTCGAGTCCCTGCTGGAGAAGGGCAAGGGCGAGGCGGCGCGGCTGTCCATCGAGCCCCGCGTGCTGGACGTGGCGCAGCTGTGCCGCGATGCCGTGGCGGAGCTGGAAATCCTGGCGGCGGAGAAGGCCGTGGCGCTGCGCTCCGAGTGCCCCGACAGCCTGATGCTGATTGGCGACGAGGTGAAGCTGCACGAGGTGCTGCAGAACCTCATCAGCAACGCCATCCAGCACGCCAGCGACCCGGGCTCGGTCGTGGTGCGCACGCAGCGGCTGTCCCGTCCGGACGGCGACGCGGTGCGCGTGATGGTCAGCGACAACGGCGTGGGCATCCCCCCGGACGAGCTGCACCTCGTGTTCGACCGCTACCGCCACGGGCCCAAGGGCACGGGGCTGGGGCTGGCCATCTGCAAGGAGTTCGTGGAGCTGCACGGCGGCGAAATCTGGGCGGAGAGCCCGGCCGACGGCGGCTGCACCTTCGTCTTCACGCTGCCCCTGGCGCAGGAGGCCGCGCGCAACCCCCGGCCGCAGCCCGCGCCCGGTGCCGCGCCCGAGCAGCCGCGCGTGCTGGTGGTGGAGGACGAGCCCGAAATCGCCGCGGTGCTGTCGGAGGTGCTGCGCTCGAAGTACCGCGTGGAGGTGGCGCGCGACGGCGCGGAGGGCCTGGCGAAGGCGAGGGCGTCCCGGCCGGACCTGGTGGTCATGGACGTGTTCCTGCCCAAGCTGGACGGCCTGGACGCGGCCATGGCGCTCAAGTCCTCGTCGGACACGGCGCACATCCCCGTCATCCTCCTGTCCGCCCACCAGGGCGTGGCCGACAAGGTCCGCGCGCTCAACCTGGGCGCGGTGGACTACATGGCCAAGCCCTTCAACGCGGTGGAGCTGCTCAACCGCACCGAGCGCGCGCTCAAGCTGCGCCAGGGTGAGAAGGACCAGCAGGAGAAGACGAACTCGCTCCAGCGCCGCACCGGCAGTGATCCGGTGACGGGCCTGCTCGACCGCCGCGGCCTGCTCCTGCGCCTGGAGCAGGAGGTGGCCCGCAGCCGGCGCTACCACCGCGCCCTCACGCTGGCGGTGCTGCGTCCGGACCGGGACCTGGAGGAGATGCCGTCCAACATGGGGGACGTGATGCGCAAGCGCGTGCGCCATCCGGACTCCATCGCCCACCTGGGCCTGGGCGTCTTCGCGGTGGTGCTGCCCGAGTGCAACGCCGACGCGGCGCGCACGGTCATCAACCGCCTGATGCCGGACGTGGAGAAGGTGACCTCCATCGAGTACCGGGCCGCCATGGCGGACGTCAGCCAGGACAGCGATCCGGTGGAGAAGCTGTTGGAGAAGCTGGGGGCGCCTCCGCCCGAGGTCCACTAGCCCGCGTGCGCCCGCTCCCGCTCCTCAGCCGTGCCGCCGTGTTGTGCCTCGCGCTGGCCGCCGGAGGTTCGGGGGCCGCGCCCGCGAGGAAGGCCCCGGCGAGGGCTCCGGCCCCGCACGTCGACCGCGAGGCGATGCGCGAGGCCATGGACTCCAGCGACGACGAGCCGTCCGCGTCGTCCGCCAGCTACGCGCACTACCTCCAGTCGCGGCTCATGCACCTGGAGGGCAACCACCGGGGCGCCGTGGACGAGCTGCGGCTGGCGCTCGCCACCGACGACGGCAACCCGAACCTCCTCACCCAGCTGGGCGAGGAGTACGCGCGCCTGGGCGACCTGGAGCGCGCCGAGCGCGAGCTGCGCCGCGCCGTGGAGCGGGCCCCCACGCACTACGCCGCGCACGTGCTCCTGGGCCGCGTGTTGATGGAGTCCGGCCGTGTGCCGCGCGCCCGCCAGCACCTGCGCCGCGCGGTGGCCCTGCGTCCCCGCGACCCGGAGGCGTACCTCGTCCTGTCGCAGCTGTACCTCGACGCGAAGGACCCCGACGAGGCCGTGAAGGTGGTGGAGGCGCTGGCCCACGCGCTGCCGGGAGAGCCCTCCGGGTACCGGCGGCTGGGGCTCGTCTTCGCCGAGCGCGGCGACGCGGCCCGCGCCGAGCGCCTGCTGGTGAAGGCCGCCGAGCGCGACCCGGGCGACGTGGAGGTGTGGTCCACGCTGGCCCGCATCCACGAGGAGGCCGGCCGGGCGAAGGACGCGGAGGACGCGCTGGCCCGCGCGCTGGAGGCGGATCCGGACAGCCGCGAGGTGCTGCTGTCCGCGGGCCGCGCCGCGCTGAAGGGCGGGTCGGTGACGCGGGCGCGGGCGTACTTCGACCGGCTGCTGTCGCTGTCCGCGTCGCCGGAGCTGGCCGTGCGGGTGGCCTTCAGCTACCTGGCCTCGGGCGAGCCCGCCGCCGCGCAAGAGGTGCTGGACGCCGCGCGCAAGGACGCGCCGGACGAGCCCCGGCTGGCGTACTACGCGGGCCTCGTCGCGGAGCGGACGCGGCGCTTCTCCGTCGCGGCCCAGGACTTCGCGGGCGTGCCCCCGGACTCGGAGGTGTACCCCGACGCCCGGCAGCGTCAGGCCCGCTGCCTGTCGCTGGCCGGAGACCATCCGCGCGCGCTGGCGCTCTACCGCGCCGCCATGGCGGAGGCCCCGGACGACGTGGAGGTGCGCGTCGGCTACGCCCGGGCGCTTGAGCGGAGCGGCGCGGCGGCGACGGCCGAAGGGGTGCTGCGCGAGGCGCTGGCGGGGCAGGGTGGGGCGATGGCGTACGACGCCCTGGCCACCCTGCTGGAGCGCCAGGGCCGGGCGCCGGACGCGCTCGCGCTCCTGCGGGACGCCGTCGCGAAGGCCCCGAAGAACCAGGACCTGCAGTTCGCGCTGGCCACCCTGCTGGAGCGCCAGGGCGACGTGGCGGGTGCGCTATTGCGCATGCGGGCGGTGCTCGCGCTGAAGCCGGACCACGCCTCGGCGCTGAACTTCATGGGCTACGTGATGGCGCAGCGGGGCCGGGACCTGGACGAGGCGGAGCGGCTGGTGCGCCGCGCGCTGGCGCTCCAGCCGGACAACGCCGCCTTCGTGGACTCGCTGGGGTGGGTGCACTTCCAGCGCGGCGAGGCCCGGAAGGCCGTGGAGGCACTGGAGCGCGCGGTGGACCTGTCCCCGGACGACCCCGCCATCCTGGAGCACCTGGGGGACGCCTACCTCAAGGCGGGCCGCGCCCCGGAGGCCGCCCGGGTCTGGAAGCGCGCGCTGGAGGTGCTGACGCTGGAGCCGGAGGCCGCCGAGCCGGCGGATCAGCGCACCTCCCTGGAGCGCAAGTGGAAGGCGCTACCCTCGACGGCGCAGGGCCGCTAAGGTCCCGGGCTCATGGCCCGCCACGACGAAGGCTTCTTCACCGGGAAGGACAACACCCGGCTGTTCTGGACGCTGGACCTGCCGGACTCAGCCCCCCGCGCGCACGTCGCCATCGTCCACGGCTACGGCGACCACATCGGCCGCTACCGCCCCGTCATCGACGCGCTGGTGGCGGACGGCTTCGCCGTGCACGGCTTCGACTACCGGGGCCACGGCCGCGCGGACGGCCGCCGCGCCTACGCCGCGAAGTGGACGGAGTTCCTGGATGACCTGGACGGCTTCTGGCAGCGCGTGCGCAAGGCCGCGGGCGACCAGAAGATCTTCCTCCTGGCCCACAGCCACGGCGGCCTGATGGCCGCGCACGCCCTCACCGGGCGGCTGGAGGGCCTGTCCGGCGCCATCCTCTCCGCGCCCTACCTCAAGCTGGCCATCAGCCCGCCCGCCGCGAAGGTCCTGGCCGCGCGCATGGTGGGCAGCCTGGTGCCGTGGATGAAGGTCCCCTCGGGCCTGGCCCCGGACATGCTCAGCACCGACCCGGAAATCCAGAAGGCAGTCACCGCGGACCCGCTGTACGTGCCCTTCGCCACGCCCCGCTGGTTCGTGGAGTCCACGGCCGCCCAGGCGCAGACGCTCGGCCTGGCGCCGAAGATTCAAGTGCCGCTGTTCGTGCTGTGCGGCCAGGAGGACGGGGTGGCGCTGCCGGCGGCGGCGCGGGCCTTCTTCGAGGCGGCGGGGACGGCGGACAAGAAGTTCAAGGAGTACCCCGGCATGCGGCACGAGCCGCTCAACGAGCGGGACCGCGCGACGGTGTTCCAGGACATCTCCGGCTGGATCTCCGCGCATCTCTGACATAATCAGGTCGCCCCGCTCCCACTGGAGCAGGCGCTGGCGAGGATCACCTCATGGCACAGGGTGAAACGGGCATCATTGGCAAGGGCATCGTCATCAGGGGCAACCTCACGGGCGGAGGGGACCTGGTCATCGAAGGGCGTGTGGAGGGGCAGATCGCCCTCAAGAACCACCTCACCATCGAAGGCACCGGCAAGGTCCAGGCGGACATCCGCGCCGAGGAACTGACCATCAACGGCGAGGCGAGCGGCAACATCGACGCTTCCACGCGCGTGGCCATCAACGCCTCCGCGAAGGTGGCGGGCGACATCAAGGCCCCGCGGGTCATCATCGAGGACGGCGCCGTGTTCAACGGCTCCATCGAGATGGACGTGAAGTTGCCGGACGACATCTAGCATCCACCGGGGTCCGTCTCACGGCCCCCCATGCGCACAGCTTCGAGCAAGGCGGACAACACTCATGGCGAATACGGTCATTGGTTCGAGCATCGTCATCGACGGGGAGATTTCCGGTGACGAGGACCTGGTCATCCAGGGCACCGTGAAGGGGAAGATCTCCCTCAAGGAGAGCCTCTACGTGGAGGGCTCGGGCGTCGTCGAGGCGGACATCGAGACGCAGAACGTGGAGATCGCCGGCCGCGTGACGGGCAACATCGTCGCCAGCGACAAGGTGGAGCTGAAGACGGACTGCCGCGTGGTGGGCGACATCAAGGCCCCGCGCATCCTCATCGCCGACGGTGCGTCCTTCAAGGGCAACGTCGACATGGACATGAAGGAGCGCTGATCCGTGGCCACCGCCAAGGAGCTTGCAGGCAACACCGTCGACAACACCGTGGTGGGGCCCTCCATCCTCATCAGCGGTCGGCTCACGGGTGACGAGGACCTCACGGTCCGCGGCCGCGTCGAGGGTGAGCTGACCCTCAGCCGCACCCTCATCGTGGAGCCGTCCGGCGTGGTGAAGGCCAACGTGGCGGTGAAGAACGCCATCGTCAGCGGCGTGGTGGTGGGCAACATCAACGCCACCGAGAGCGTGGAGCTCACCCGCGAGGGCCGCATGGTGGGCGACATCCGCGCCCCCCGCGTCATCATCGTGGACGGCGCCAGCTTCCGCGGCCGCGTGGACATGGGCGACGTGGAGCCGGGCCGCCTGCCGTCCGAGCGCCCCGCCGTGGCCCGTCCCCAGGCGGTGACGCGTCCCACGGTGCGTCCGGGCGCCACCCCGCCGCGTCCTCCGACGCCGCCGGCCGCCCCGACGCGCGCCGCCCCGACGCCGCCTCCGCCTCCCGCGCGCACCCCGGCCGCGACGACGGCGCCGGCCACCGTCGTGGCCCGTCCGTCGGCCAAGCCGCTGCCGCCGCCCCCGCCGCCCGCCGCGACCACGGCCCGGGCTCCGGAGCCTCCGCGCCCGGCGTCCACTACTGAGCAGGCGAGCAGTGCCGGAGCGCCCGTGCCCCGCGTGATGGGTGCTGGCGCGAAGAAGAAGGTCGTGGTGAAGAAGTCCCGCTAGAGCCCGCCCGCCGCGCCGTCGTTTCCGGCGGCGCGGGGGTGGAACAACCGGGGGTGCCACCATGGACGCCGAGCACAGGGCCGAGGGACAGGAAGGGATGCCGGGCACGCCTGGGGAGAACGCGACGCCGGAAGGCTCCGCCCAGACGGACCTGCCCGGCGAGGGTGGGCAGACCATGAGCACCACAGCAAGTGACACGGAGGCCCGCGAGGCCGGCGGCGAAGGCAGCAGCGCGTCGCACGGCGCTGATGCGAGCGCGTCCGGCGGTGAAGGCAGGGACTCCGAGAAGGCGTCCGAGGCCGGCGAGGGCAGCGGCTCCGCGAGCGCGACCAAGGCCGGCCAGGCTGCCGGTGAGGGCAGCGGCTCCGTGAGCGCCTCCGAGGCTGGCGGCGAAGGCAGCGGCTCCGGGCGCAGCCCCGATGCAAGTGCGTCCGGCGGCGAAGGCAGCGGCTCCGAGAGCGCGTCCGAGGCGAGCATGGCCGGCGGCGAAGGTCGCGGCTCCGCGAATGCTTCCGAGGCCAACAAGGCCGAGGGCGAAGGCAGCGGCTCCGCGAACGCTTCCGAGGCCGGCAAGGCCGGCGACGAGGGCCGTGGCGCCTCGGGCGAACCAAGTTCCAGCGAGGCGCGCGACGCAGGCGCCGGGGCGGAAGCCCAGGCCGAGGGCTCCAGCCAGGACGCCTCCACGGGGCCGGGGCGCTACGTGGAGTTGGCCTCGGGCGAGCGCGTGCAGGACGGCTCGGGGATGGGCAGTGACGGCGGCGGCGAGGCGAAGGACGTGCTGGCGGAGCCGCGCTCCGGTCCGGTGTCGGGCGCGGACGACGCGCTCCTGGGCGCCGGCATCTGGGACGTGGCGAGCCGCGCGAGCCAGGAAGACGCGAGTCCGGAAGCAAGCTCCAACGAAGACGCGGCGACCCGGGAAGGGGAGCCCCACGCGGAGGCCATCGAGCCGCGCGTGATGGGACAGGTGACGGCGATGGTGTTGCCGCTGGAGCGACTGGAGGAGGACACCACCTTCCGTCTGCGCGACGAAGGCGACGTGTCCGAGCTGGCCACGGACCTGGCGCGACTGGGCCAGCTGTTCCCGGTGGACGTGCGGCCGCGCGGCGAGGACCGCTACCAGCTCATCTGCGGCTTCCGGCGCGTGGCGGCGCTGCGCTTCCTCAAGCGCGACCAGGTCCAGGTCCGCGTGCACGAGGAGCTGTCCGACGAGGACGCGCTCCTCTTGTCCCTGGCGGAGGCCATCCACGCCTCGCCGGTGGAGCACGACGTGCTGGAGGCCAAGCGCGAGTCGCTGGAGGCCGAAGGCCGGCTGACGGCGCCCGTGCGCGACATGCTGGAGAAGGCGCTCGCCACGGAGGAGACGCTGGCGCCGGAGGGCGTCGAGGAAGAGATCGACGCCGACGAGCTGGCGGTGGACGTCGCGCAGCGCATGGGCGCCCTCAACCAGGACCTCTCGCTGCTCGCGGACGTGTTCGCCGCGCTGGATGAATCGCGCAAGGCGGAGCTGCTGATGCAATTGCGCTACTCGGCGCAGCTGGTCGCGTACCTGGAGGGTCTGTAGGCCATGGCGGACACGCTCGAACGCGACCGCGCCCGGCTCCTGGAGGTGCTCACGCAGCGCTCCTTCGAGCGCCGGCGCGTGGTGCTCTCCTCCGGCAAGGAGTCGGACTTCTACATCGACTGCAAGCGCACGGCGCTGCTCGCCGAGGGGCACTACCTCATCGGCCGGCTGCTCCTGGAGGCCATCCGGCGGGACGCTCCGTCGGCGGTGGCCGCGGGCGGGCTGACGCTGGGCGCGGATCCGCTCGCGTCGGCGGTGAGCCTCACCAGCTTTCTGGAGGGCGGCGGCCAGAAGTCCCTGCACGCGTTCATCGTGCGCAAGGAGCCCAAGGGCCACGGCACCGGCCAGTGGATTGAGGGCCTGTCCGCGCTGGGGCCCGGCGCCCCGGTGGCCATCGTGGAGGACGTCGTCACGACGGGCGCCTCCACGCTCAAGGCGATCGAGCGCGCGAAGCTGGAGGGCCTGACGGTGCTGGGCGCCTTCGCGCTGGTGGACCGGCTGGAGGGCGGACGCGAGGCCGTGGAGGCCGCCGGCCACCGCCTCACCACGCTGTTCACGCGCAAGGACTTCATCCCGTGAGAAGGCTGCTGGTGGCCGCGGTGCTTCTGGGCATGCTGGGGGGCTGCGCCAGCACGCCGCCCAGTGTCGGCGAGCCCGCGCCCACGCTGGATGATCCGAAGCAGGAGTCCGCCTACCTCTCCGTGCTGGACCGGTACTCGGACCGCAAGGAGATCTACGACGGCTTCGACACGCGCGTCTTCGCGGGGGCCACGCTCCAGACGCCCACCTTCCGCGAGGCCCGCATCCACCGCCGCGCCATCTTCCAGACGCTGCCCGCGGCGAAGGTGGAGCAGCTCCTCGCGGAGGAGATGTCCGAGGCGGAGAAGTTCCACGAGTTCTTCCTGGCGGTGCACGTCAACGACTACCGCTACGACGACTTCGCCCACCGCAACAGCATCTGGCGGATCGCGCTGGTGACGTCGGCGGGGGAAATCACCCCCATGGAGATCCGCCGCCTGGGCCGGTCGGACCTCAACGTGCGCGCCTACTACCCGTACGCCAGCCTCTTCTGGGTGACGTACCGCGTGCGCTTCCCCAAGGCGTTCGCCAACGGCCAGCCCGTCATCCCCGAGGGCACCGAGCAGGTGATGCTCCGCGTCGCCTCGTCGCTGGGGAACGCGGAGCTGAAGGTCCACGCGCGCTGACGTGGACGCAGGGGACGGCCGCGGACCTCAGGTCTGCTGGCCGTCCTTCAGCCACTTCGACGTGAGCGGCATCGTGGGCCCCGCGAGCAGCCGGTCCAGCAGCGCGTCCGGCGAGGGGTTCACCGCGAAGGGCATCCCCTGCGACTCCGGGACGAAGCCCGCCTCCACCATCCGGTTCACCAGCGCGAGCAGCGGCTGGAAGAAGCCGTCCACGTCCAGCAGGCCCATGGGCTTGCGGTGCAGGCCCAGTTGCGCCCAGGTGATGATTTCGAAGAGCTCGTCCAGGGTGCCGAAGCCGCCGGGCAGGGCGAGGAAGGCGTCCGCGCGCTCGGCCATCAGCGCCTTGCGCGCGTGCATGGAGTCCACCCGGTGCAGCTCCGTCAGGCGCGGGTGGGCCAGCTCCTTCGCGTCCATGAAGTGGGGCAGCACGCCCACGGCCTTGCCGCCGTTGGCGATGACCGCGTCCGCCACCGCGCCCATCAACCCCACGCTGGCGCCGCCGTACACGAGCGTCAGCCCGCGCTTCGCCAGCGCGGCGCCCAGCTTGGAAGCGGCCTCGCGGTACTCGGCGCGCACGCCGGAGCGCGAGCCACAGAAGACGCAGACACTGCGCACGGTGCTCTCAGCCATGGTCAGAAGTTTCCGTACCGGCTCGGGTGGGCGGCCACCACGGCCAGCGCCGCGGCGATGAACAGCAGGACGGGGATGGCGCGCGAGTAGAACTTCGTGCCCTGGCGCAGCGCCAGGCCGCACGGCAGGCCGAAGACGAAGCCGCCCAGGTGCCCCGCCCAGCTCACGCCGGGCAGCAGGCTGATGACCGCCACCTGCACCAGCCAGAACATGTGCTCGCGGCGGCCCTGCTGGGTGAGGATGGGCAGCATCGCGCCGCCCCAGCCGAGAATCATCCCGGACGCGCCCACCGTCACGGTGTCGAAGTTGAAGAAGAGGGCGAACGCGGAGCCACCCAGCGCCGTGACGAGCGACAGCGCCAGGAACCGCCAGCTGCCGATGCCGCGCTCCAGCGACGCGCCCAGCGAGTACACGGCGGACATGTTGAAGAGCAGGTGCAGCGGGCCGCCGTGCTCGAACACCATGCCCAGCAGGCGCCAGTACTCGCCGTCGCGGATCCACGGGCCGTAGAGCGCCAGCGGCCCCACGACGCCGTAGCGCCCGCCCTCCGGCGTCACCAGCTCCCGGCCCAGGGAGCTGCTGAGGAAGAACATCACCACCGCGCCCGCGATGATGGCGTAGCTGACGTAGGGCGTGGGCAGCGGGGGCCGGGGCTGCCCGGGGCCCGGCGGTGGACCGTCCCCGTCCTGCTCGCGCGGAGGGGTGCCCTGTTCGTCCCCCAGGCCCTGCGGGCCCGGGAGGTCATCCAGCATGCGGCGGGGACGGGACATGGCGGCTCACAGCTCCCGGGACAGGACGGTGTCGCGCGTGCCCTGGTGCTCGTCCGTGTGGGGGTAGTCCAGGGTGTAGTGCAGGCCCCGGCTCTCCTTGCGGCGGCTCGCGCAGTCCACGATGAGGTGGGCCACCTCCGCGATGTTGCGCAGCTCGATGACGTCGCGGGTGACCTTGAAGCGCCAGTAGTAGTCGCGGATCTCCTCGCGCAGCAGCTCCAGCCGCCGCCGCGCGCGCATCAGCCGCTTGTCCGTGCGGACAATGCCCACGTAGTTCCACATCAGCCGGCGGATCTCATCCCAGTTGTGGGTGACGACCACGCTCTCGTCGGAGTCCACCGCGCTGCCGGAGTCCCAGGCCGGCGGGTCCTCCTTGGGCAGCGACAGCGAGGACAGCTCCTCCGCCGCCACCTGCACCGCGCGGTGGCCGAACACCAGGCCCTCCAGCAGTGAGTTGGACGCGAGCCGGTTGGCGCCGTGCAGGCCCGTGCAGGACACCTCGCCGATGGCGTAGAGGCCCGGCACGTTGGTGCGCCCGTGCAGGTCCGTCACCACGCCGCCGCACTGATAGTGGGCCGCGGGCACGACGGGGATGGGCTGCACCGCCATGTCGATGTTGAAGGCCTTGCAGGTGGCGTAGATGTTGGGGAAGCGCTCCGTGAGGTACGCGCGGCCCAGGTGCGTCATGTCCAGGTAGACGCAGTCGTTGCCCGTGCGCTTGAGCTCCGCGTCGATGGCGCGCGCCACCACGTCGCGCGGGGCCAGGTCGCGCATGGGGTGGTAGCGGTCCATGAACGTCTGGCCGCCCTTGAGCTTGAGCTTGCCGCCCTCACCGCGCAGCGCCTCGCTGATGAGGAAGCTCTTGGCCTCCGGGTGGAAGAGGCACGTGGGGTGGAACTGGTAGAACTCCATGTTCGCCACGCGCGCGCCCGCGCGGTACGCCATGGCCACGCCGTCGCCCGTCGCGACGTCCGGGTTGGACGTGTAGAGGTACACCTTGCCCGCGCCGCCCGTGGCCAGCACCGTCACCTTGGACAGGAAGCGCTCGATGGCGCCGTTCTCCAGCAGCGCGTACGCGCCCACGCACCGGCTGGAGGGCGCGTGCGGCCGGCGGTCCATGATGAGGTCGATGGCGGCCGTGTTCTCGAAGAAGGTGATGTTCTGCTCGGCGTCGCACGCGGCCAGCAGCGCGCGCTGCACCTCGCGGCCGGTGATGTCACCCGCGTGGATGACCCGGCGGGCCGAGTGGCCACCCTCGCGGGTGAGGTCGAACTCGCCGCCGTGCCGGTCGAACTCCGCGCCCAGCGCCACCAGCTCCTTGAGGCGCGTGGGCCCTTCGCGCACCGTCACCTCCACCGCGTCCCGGTGGCACAGGCCCGCACCCGCGACGAGCGTGTCCTCGATGTGCGCATCGAAGCTGTCCGTGGGGGCGAGCACGCTGGCGATGCCCCCCTGGGCGTAGGCCGTGTTGCCTTCGCCGCGCTCGCGCTTGGTGAGCACGGCGACCGTGCCGTGCCGGGCCGCCTGCAGGGCGAACGACAGCCCGGCCACGCCGCCGCCCATGACCAGGAAATCAAACCGATGGGGCATGGCCAACAGCCTTAATGGCGGTAAGTGCTGGAAACAAGGCGTTTTCTTGAGGACTTTCCGGGCGTTGTCTAAGGTTTCGCCCGCCGCCATGCGTGTCCTGACCGCCCTCGTTGTCCTGCTGACCGCCGCCCTCCCGGCGTACGCCTCCGACGGCATCTACAGCTACGTCGAGAAGGACGGCACCATCGTCTACACGAACGTGCCGCCCGGAGGCGCCCGCAAGGCGCGCAAGCTGTCCGGGACCTTCACGCCCGCGCCGGCCAAGTCCGCGCCCGTGCGGGGCCGCTCGCGCACGCCCGCGGAGCTGGATCCGCACATCACCACCGCGGCGCTGCGCTACCGCATCCCGCCGGCGCTGGTGCGCGCCATCATGCACACGGAGAGCAACTTCAACCCCAACGCGCTCAGCCACAAGGGCGCCAGCGGGCTGATGCAGCTCATGCCGGGCACCGCGTCGGACATGTACGTGAAGGACATCTTCGACTCGAAGGACAACATCGAGGGCGGCGTGCGCTACCTGCGCGTGCTGGCGAACATGTTCGACGGCGACATGGTGAAGATGGTCGCCGCGTACAACGCCGGGCCGGACGCGGTGAAGAAGTACGGAGGCCAGGTGCCGCCGTACGCCGAGACGCAGGAGTACGTGCGCAAGGTCCTCCAGCTCTACTACCACTACAAGGAGCGCGAGCGGCTCGCCCAGGCCGAGGCCAGCAGCCGTGAGCCCACACCCGAGAATGACGACGCGCACGAAGGGGACGAAGGAGCCGGGCCCCGCTGAAGAGGAGTTCCAGCAACAGCTCCACCGTGGAGCGGAGCTGCTGGGCGCCGGCAAGGTCACCGAGGCGAAGGACTTCCTGGAGCGTGCGCACCAGCTCCAGCCGCGCCACGAGAAGGCCCAGAACCTCCTGGGCCTGTCGTATTTCAAGCTGGGCCTCTTCGACCGCGCCGCGGACCTGTACGAGATGCTCGTGCGGGACAACCCCGTGGACCCCACGCTGCGCGTGAACCTGGGGCTCGTCTACCTGAAGACGAACGCGCTCCAGCGCGCGGCGCGCGAGTTCGAGACGGCCACCGACCTGGCCCCGGACCACAAGAAGGCGCACAACTACCTGGGCCTGACCTTCGCCCAGATGGGTGAGTACGGCCGCGCGCGCGAGCACTTCCTGCTGTCCGGCAGCGACGCCATGGCGGAGAAGATGTCGCGCGCCATCGCCGGGGAGGGCTACAGCCGCCCGCCCGCGCCCCCTGCCCCCGCCACGCCGCCCCGTTCGCGCGAGGAGGAGGGGAGCACCGCCGCGCCCCCGTCCGGCTCCGGTGAGAGCGACTGGGGCGCCCAGTTCGGCCTGGATGAAGCGCCCCGGAGCTCCCGCGCCGCAGCGTCGCCCAAGCCCCCGGACGACGACCTGCGCTTCGCCGAGGACGAGGGCCCGCCCGCGCCCACGGACGAGCACGCCTTCACCCTGCGCGGCGCGCCCGCGGTCCGGGAGGACGAGGACCCGAGCCTCGCCGCTGGCGAGAGCACGTACGGGGAAGACGCGGAGCTGGCCGCCACCACGGACGCGGACACCTCCGACGTCGAGGTCGCCGACGAGCTGCCCCCCACGCCGGTGTCGGAGGAGATCGAAGTCTCCGAGGAGCCGCCCGTCCTCGCGTCCGACCTGGAGTCGGAGCCCGGCGCCGCCTTCGCGGAGACCTTCGACGCGCTGGCGAAGAGCGAGCCCGCGTCCATGGCCCGGCCCACCGAGTCGGCCTCCATTCCCGCCGGCGGTCCGGGCGTCAGTCCCCCCGTGCTCACCGAGTGGGTTCCCACGGTGGCGCTGCCGGGCGCGACGCCGGGACAGCCCTTCACCCAGGGCCCGGCGGGCGTGACGCTGGCGGTGAACGGCGAGCTGCTCACCCGGTTGGAGGGGCTGGCCGCCGTGCGCGGCCAGGTCGCCTTCCAGCCGGAGATGAAGCGCTTCCGCGGCCGGGCCACGGACAAGCCCTTTGGCGAGGGCGACCAGGCCATGGTGCGCGCGCGCGGGCAGGGCACGCTGCACCTGGAGCCGCTCACCGGGCGGCAGCTGGTGCCGGTGGTGCTGGACGACGAGTCCGTCTACCTGCGCGACGCGTGCGTCTTCGCCTTCGAGGAGCCCGTCGTCTTCGAGAACGGCCGCGTGCCGTCGGAGCTGGCCCAGGACCTGGACCTGGTGCACCTGCGCGGGCAGGGGCGGGTGCTGCTCAGCCTGACGGGCCCGCTGCGCTCGGTGCCGGTGGCCATGGACCTGCCGGTGACGGTGCCGCTGACGCACCTGGTGGGCTGGGTGGGCAACCTCACCCCCCGCGTGGTGCCCCTGGTGGCGTCCGCTGGCGGGCAGACACTGCGGGGGGCGGTGGAGCTGGGCGGTGAAGGATTTGCCCTCATCGCACTCGGGGTCCGGTAGAACGCGCGCCCATGGCCACCGAGCGAGCCCTCAGGAAGCAGCGCAAGCGCGAGGAGCGCGCCCGCCGCCGCGCCTCCCGTCGTCCCAGCATCCTGGTGCAGGAGTTCTGGAACCTGCCCAACATGCTCACGCTGGGGCGCATCCTCATCATCCCGGTGTTCGTCTGGCTCACCTACGACGCGGACCCGCTGCACTCGCTCTTGGCCGGCCTGGTGTTCGCGGTGGCCGCCATCACGGACGTGGTGGACGGCTACCTGGCCCGGCGCTGGAACCTCATCACCGTGGTAGGCAAGTTCATGGATCCGCTGGCGGACAAGCTCATCGCCATGGCCGCCCTGGTGATGATGGTCCGCCTGGGCCGCATCGCCGCGTGGGTCGTCATCGTGCTGCTGGCCCGCGAGTTCATCGTCAGCGGCCTGCGCACCATCGCCGCCAGCGAGGGCATGGTCATCGCCGCGGGGCAGGAGGGGAAGTGGAAGACGTCCCTCCAGTTGGTGGGCATCATCTCCCTGTGCGTCCACTACGTGCACCCGCTGGACCTGGGCTTCCGCACCGTGCCCGTGGACTACAACCAGGTGGGCAAGGTGCTCGTGTACCTGTCGGGTGCGTTCTCCGTGTGGAGCGCCGTCGTGTACTTCCGTGCGTTCCTCGGGATGCTCGCCCGCCGGGGAGGCCCGGATCCGGACGCGAAAAGTGTTTGACGTGCCCGGGAGGCCTCTGTATATCCGCCCCACTTCCGGGGCGGCACGGACCGGGCGGTAGGCAGCACGCGGCACCGAGATGCGGGAATAGCTCAGCGGTAGAGCATCGCCTTGCCAAGGCGAGGGTCGAGGGTTCAAATCCCTTTTCCCGCTCCAAAAGCAGTTCGCAGCACGGCAGTCCAGCAGCACCTCACGCGGGAATAGCTCAGCGGTAGAGCATCGCCTTGCCAAGGCGAGGGTCGAGGGTTCAAATCCCTTTTCCCGCTCCAATCGAAGGCCCCCTGGGAAACCAGGGGGCCTTTTTCTTTCGCTCCATCGGCGCCGCCACGGCGGGCCGTGGCAGGCGGGCACGCAAGGGGCCGGCGGTCCGCTGTTCCAGGGCGTTCGCCACCGGCGGACCCTTTGCGGTATGGATACCGGCGCATGATTCGCAACTTCCGGGAACTCTACTCGTACCGGGGGCTCCTCCTCAGCCTGGTGCAGCGCGAGCTGAAGGCGCGCTATCGCGGCTCGGTGCTGGGCTTCTTCTGGACGTTCCTGAACCCCACCCTGCACATGCTGGTGTACGCGCTGCTGTTCGGCGTGTTCATGAAGAACCAGATTCCGCACTACGCCTACTTCATGTTCGTGGGCCTGTTGCCGTGGATCTGGTTCTCCACCTCCGTGTCCGCGGGGGCCAGCGCCATCAGCGACCGGCGCGACCTGATGACCAAGGTGCGCTTCCCGGCGCAGGTGCTGCCGGCGACGGTGGTGGCCACCAACTTCTGCAACTTCATCTTCTCCCTGCCGCTGATGGTGGCGCTGGGGCTCATCTTCGGCGTGGTGCCGACCTGGCACGTGCTGCTGTTCCCCGTCGTGGTGCTGATCCAGATGTGCTTCACCTTCGCGGTGGTGTACGCGGTCAGCGCCTTCAACGTGACGTTCCGGGACCTGCAGCACATCGTGATGAACCTGATGACGCTGTGGTTCTTCATGACGCCGGTGCTCTACAAGCTGTCCACCATCCCGGAGGAGTACCGGCGCGTGCTGCAGGTGCTCAATCCGATGTCCATCCTCATCACCTCGTACCAGGCCATCTTCTACGAGCACCGGCTGCCGGACGCGGTGCCGCTCGTGTCGCTCCTGGGCGTCTCCATCGTGCTGCTGTGGGGTGCCACGCAGATCTTCGAGAGCCGCCGCGAGGAGTTCGCGGAGTCCATCTAGATGGTCCAGTCACCGACCGAGGACGCCATCGTCATCCAGGACGTGGTGAAGAACTTCCGGAAGAAGACCATCCGGGGGGAATACACCACGTTCAAGTCGGAGCTCGTGCGCTGGCTGCGCGGGCAACGCAACGCGGCCTCGCAGGGCGGCCGCTTCATCGAGTCCCTGCGCGGCGTCAACCTGCGCATCCCCAAGGGCCAGACGGTGGCCATCCTGGGGCGCAACGGCTCCGGCAAGAGCACGCTGCTGAAGCTCATCACCGGCATCTACGCGCCCACGTCCGGCACCATCCAGGTGAACGGCCGCATCTCCGCGCTGCTGGACCTGGGGGCGGGCTTCCACCCGGACTTCTCCGGCCGGGAGAACATCCTCATCAACGGCATCATCCTCGGCATGTCGCGGGCCGAGGTGCGCGCGAAGATGGACGACATCATCGCGTTCAGCGAGCTGGGGGAGTTCATCGACGAGCCGGTGCGCACGTACTCCAGCGGCATGTACATGCGCTTGGCGTTCTCCGTGGCCACGCACGTGGACCCGGACATCCTCATCATCGATGAGATCCTCGCCGTCGGCGACGAGCACTTCAGCAAGAAGAGCCTCGCGAAGATGACGGAGTTCAAGCGGCTGGGGAAGACCATCGTCCTCGTCACGCACGACATGTCCACCGTGGAGCGCTGGTGTGATCAGGCGGCGTGGCTGGACGGCGGGCGGATCCGCCGCGTGGGCACCCCGGCGGAGATCGCCGCGGAGTACCGGCAGGCCGTGTCGCTCGCGGAGGCGCGCTCCACGGTGTTCACCCCGCCGGCCCTGACCGAAGGGGGCGGGGCGCTGCCGTCGCTGCCGGAGGGCGCCGCGGTGGTGCGGGACGAGCCGCCGGCGTCGCCGCCGATTGCCGTGTCGCGGGTGTGGCTGAGCGGGCCCCGGGGCGAGGAGCTGGGACTGCTCACCACGGAGACGCGCGCGGAGGTCTGCATCGACTACGTGGCGCGCGAGTCGGTGGAGGACGTGGAGTTCGTCCTCACGCTGGCCTCCGCGGACGGGGCGGTGCTGTATGTGACGAGCACCCGGACGGACCGGGTCGCGCTTCCGGTGCCGCTGCCGCCGCAGGGGCGGCTGCGCTTCGTGCTTCCGCGGCTGGGACTGCTGGGGGGCTCCTACGTGCTGAGCGTGGAGCTGAAGACGGGCAACAACGCGAATCCGGAGCCGGGCCGGGAGGCCCGCTGCACCTTCTCCGTGTCCACGGAGCACGACGACCGGGGGGTCTTCCGGCCGGAGCACACCTGGGTGGTGGAGGAGGCTCCGGCCGCTCCCGTCCAGGCGGTCTCCGTGTCCAAGCATGCCGCGGCCTCCTGAGGGGGAGGGAGGCCTCCCGCGCGCCGCGGCCCGGGGCCTTGAAGAAGGGGAGGCGCCTGGGAAGTGAGCACCTTGTTCCACACCGTGCCCGAGGGGGGGCAGGCCGCGACGTCCGCCGGAGAGCTCGCCGAGCGCATCGCCGCCTTGCGCGCGGAGCCCTCCGCGGCCAACGCCCGGGAGCTCGCGGCGCTGACGGAGCGGCTGCGCCGGCTGGTGCCTCCGGCCAACACGCCCCTGTCGCCGTTGCTCGCCGCGGCGAGGCTCGCCGTCCCGTTCGACTTCTCCGTGCCGCCGTCGCACCGGGCGTCGGGAGGGCAGTGGGTGACGGCCGCCAAGCGCGCCTTCGTCCTGGGCCTGCGGCCGCTCCACGTCGAACTGCTCAAGCCCCAGGCCGCCTTCAACCAGCGCGTGCTGCGCGTGCTGGAGCGGCTGGAGGCCCGCCGCGACCAGGGCTCCCGCGAGGACCTGACCGACTGGGTCCGAGAGCAGTTCGACGCCGGAGGGGCCGGGCAGGGCGCTGCGATGGGTGCCCGCCGCGAACCGCATGAGGCGCGAGGCGCCGGCACGAGCGCCGCTGGCGCGTCGCAGGCGGCGGCAGGAGGGGCCAGCACGCTGACGCCGCCGAGCCCCCGTCACGAGCCGCAGGAAGCGCGAGGCTCCAGCACGGGCGCTGCGGGCGCGTTGCAGACGGCAGGAGGGCCCGGCACGCCGCCGCCGCCGGGTGCCTCGGGTGAAAGGCATGATGCTCGTGGCTCTGGCGCGGCCTCGGGAGCCGTCCGCGAGCCGCAGGAAGCGCGAGGCTCTACCGAGGGCGCTTCGTCGGCAGCGGCACCTGTGCCGCACGGCACGCTGAACTTCGTGGACGTTGGGGCCTCGGTTGGACCGCGTGAGCGGCGCAAGCCGCGCGGCTTCGCTCCCGTGGACATGGCGTGGAAGCTGGCGTGGAGCGCGTGGCGCCGGGCGATGCGGCCCGTGCTGGAGCCGCTGCTCGAGCGCCAGGCGGAGTGGAACGCGCAGATGCGCGACACGCTGCTGTCCGTCGCCGCCGCTCCGGGGGCCGGCACCCTGGATCCACTGGACGCCACGCACCGGGTGGCGCGGCTCGTGGCGCTGGCGTCTCCGCTGGCCCGGCCGGGACTGCCCCGGAGCATCCGGGCCTCCGCGCCGCTGTGGCGCGAGGTGCTGCGCCGGCAGTCGCGCTTCAACGGCGAGGCGGTGGTGGCGCTGGCCGCCATCCTCGGCGTGCGCACGCCGCCTCCTCCCGTGCCCGCGCTGGAGGACTTCCACCACTGGTGCACGCTTCGCGAGTCCGGGGACATCCACGCCGCCCGCGAGGCCGTGGCCCTGCTGCCGCGCCGTCCCCGGCTGTCGCTCCTCGTCGCCACCGCCGGGGCCTGTCCCGCGCACCTTCGCGAGTGCCTCGCGTCGGTGGAGGCCCAGGTGTACCCGGAGTGGGAGCTGGTGCTCGTGGGGCCGGAGGACGGGCCCGCGCTGCCGGAGCCCTGGGGCTCCTCGCGCCGCCAGCCGCGCATCCGCCGGGTGACGCTCTCCGGGCCCACCGACTTCGCCCGCGCCCTGCGCGTGGGCCTCCAGGCCGCGAGCGGTGACTTCGTGGGCGTGCTGGGCGCGGAGGACACGCTCGCGCCCCATGCGCTGGCGGAAGTGGCGCGGGCCCTGGGCGCGGACCCGGCCCTGGACGTCGTCTACGGCGACGAGGACCGGCTGGACACGCGCGGCCGCCGCACGGCCCCGTTCTTCAAGCCGGACTGGTCCCCGGACCTGCTGCGCTCGGTGGACTACCTGGGCCGGGGCGTCATGGCGCGCCGCTCGCTGGTGGAGTCCCTGGGCGGCTTCCGCGAGGGCTTCCCGGGCGCCGAGGAGTACGACCTCTTCCTGCGCCTCAGCGAGGCGTCGGAGCGCATCGGCCACGTGCCGCACCTGCTCTACCACCGGCGCCTGGGCGCCGTGGGGCAGGTGTCCCAGGAGGGCCGCCGCGCGCTCGCGGAGCACCTGGCGCGCCGGGGCGAGGACGCCGAGGTGACGGTGCCAGGGCCGGGCCGCTACCGCGTGCGCTACGCCGTCCGGGGCACCCCGAAGGTGTCCATCATCGTCCCGTTCAAGGACCGGCCGGACCTGCTGAAGACGCTCACGGACACGCTGCTGGAGCGCACGACGTACAAGCACTTCGAGCTGGTGCTCGTGTCCA
Source organism: Corallococcus macrosporus (assembly GCF_017302985.1). Classification (NCBI taxonomy): domain Bacteria; kingdom Pseudomonadati; phylum Myxococcota; class Myxococcia; order Myxococcales; family Myxococcaceae; genus Corallococcus; species Corallococcus macrosporus. The sequence continues at coordinate 551,814 of NZ_JAFIMU010000006.1, read as the reverse complement.
ACAACAGCGTCCGCCCGGAGACCTTCGCGCTCCTGGACACGCTCTCTGACGCGCGCGTGGTGAAGCGCACCTGGGACTTCCCCTTCAACTACCCGGCCATCAACAACTGGGCGGCGGGGCAGGCCACGGGCGAGCTGCTGCTGTTCCTCAACAACGACATGGAAGTGGTGGACCCCGGCTGGCTCACGGAGCTGGTGTCCCAGGCGCAGCGCCCGGAGGTGGGCGCGGTGGGCGCGAAGCTCCTGTTCCCCGAAGGCACCGTGCAGCACGCGGGCATCGTCGTGGGGATGACGGGCATGGCGGGCCACCCCTTCTGGCGCCTGCCGGACGGGCCCATCGTCACGCCCTTCGGCCACACGGAGTGGGTGCGCAATTGGCTGTCCGTCACCAGCGCGTGCGTGATGATCCGCCGGCCCCTCTTCGACGCGCTGGGCGGCTTCGACGAGCGCTTCCTCCTGTGCGGCAGCGACGTGGACCTGGGCCTGCGGTTGCACGCCCGGGGCCTGCGCGTGGTGTGCACGCCCTTCGCGCGCGTGGTGCACCACGAGTCCGCCAGCCGCCGCACGGACGCGATTCCGGAGCCGGACTACTGGCGCTCCTTCACGTCGTACCGGCCGTGGCTGCTCAAGGGCGACCCCTACTACAACCCCAACCTCACGCTGCTGTCGGGGGACTGCGACCTGCGCCGCCACCCCGAGGACGGCGAGGCGCTGGCGGTGCGCACGCTGGCCCACGAGGTGCCCAGCGCGCGACGGCCGCCGAAGTGACGGCTAGCGGATGGCCCGCCAGGTGAACCAGGCGTCGTAGGCCAGGTTCGCCAGCGGCACGCCGCTGCGGCGCACCACGGAGTCGCGCCAGGGGTTCGTCTCGAAGGCCTTCCACGCCTCCTTGAGCGCCCCCTTCACCGAGCCCACCTGCGCGAGCTTCTTCAGCTCCAGCTTCAGGCCGAAGGTGGTGATCTCGTGCACGCCGAAGCTCTCCACGTGCGAGTACTTGAGGAACTCGCGCGCCTCCTGCTCCGTGGGGTAGCGCGTGTAGCGCAAGAGTTCCTGGAGCGTGCCGGGCTGCAGCTCGTCCGCGGTGAAGCGCAGCAGGGGAGACAGGCGCGCGTAGTCCCGCGCGTAGTCGTACATGCCCTCCTGCACGCGGCGGAAGAAGCGGGCGCTGTTGTCCTTCTCCTGGTCGTGGTGCAGCAGCTCCGGCATGGGCAGGTGCGGCGCCCACGGGTTCTTCCCATAGCGCACCGTGCTGCCGTGGTTCGCCGTGGTGATCATCTCGAAGATGGCGGTGTTGCGCAGGAAGTCCGCCTCCTCCAGGTCGCGCCGCCGCAGGTCCGACAGGTAGCCGTACTTGAAGGACTTCTTCGCCAGGGGCTGACCGTCCGGCACGTAGGCCAGGTAGAAGCCGTGCAGCTCCGGGAAGCGCGCGTCGTGCTCGAAGGCGCGCATCAGGTTGTCCTGCATGCTGCCCTTCCACCCGATGTCCACGAGCGCCGTGCGCTCCAGGCCCATCATCCCGCGGTACTCCAGGTAGCGGGACAGGTTCGCCTTCGCCTCGTCGCGGCGCTGGTGGAAGGCCACGCGCACGCGGCGCGACGCGAGGAAGCGCTGGAAGGCGGCGTCCTTCGTGGGCTCCACGATGGGCCGGTCCGGGTCGGTGAGGCCGCACTCGGCGGCCAGCCGGATGAACTCGTCCTGGGGCAGCGACAGGTTCTTGAGCAGGCCGCGCAGCGACTGGCGGCTGTACTGGCGCCAGAAGCGGTGCACCTCCTCCCAGCTCAGCTCGCGCATGGACGCGAGGATGGTGGAGGCGCGGCTGACGAACAGGTAGTGCGCCTGGGGCACCCGGCGGAACAGCCCGGAGTCCTTCAGGAGCGCGAACACCTTGAGCAGCGTCAGGCCCTCGCGCGCCAGGAAGTAGACGTGGTCGATGCCCAGCTTCTCCGAGCGCTCGATGACGTCCACCACGAAGGCGACAATGCCCGGCGCCAGCGTGCGGCCCAGTTGGTAGCTGGCGTCGTCATCCGGCGGGCGCACGTGGCGGGCCTCGTTGCCCAGCACGACGTCCACGTAGTGCGCGGCCCAGTACGGGTTCTGCTCCACGGCCTTCTGGGCAATCTCCAGCCGGCGGCGGCGCTGCTTCTCGTCCGGGTCCTCCACGCGCAGGGTGGAGATGCCCAGCCGGCGCGGCTGCACGTTGTCCGCGTTCTCGTCGTCGCCGACGAAGAAGAGCTGCTCGGGCTTGAGCCCCTCGCGCTCCAGCACGCGCGGGAAGAGGCGGCCGGACGCCTTGCGCAGCCCCTCGTCGATGGAGACGTAGCCCGCGTCGAAGTACTGCTCCAGGCCGCAGTGCCGCAGCAGCTCGCGAAGCAGTGGCTGCGACAGGTACATGTCGCTCACGAAGATGAGCCGCTTGCCCTGGGCCTTCAGCGCGGACAGCACCTCCGGGATGCCCGGCGCGGGACGCAGCGCCAGCTTCTCCAGCTCCAGCTCCAGCGCGCGCAGCTCCCCGGCCATGCGCGAGCGCATCGGCTCGCGGGGCACCCAGCTGCCCGCCCAGCGCTGGAGCAGCGCTTCGAAGTCCACCTCGTTGTCGCGGCCCTGGGCCACCTGCTCCCCGGCGATCTCCATCTCCAGGGCGAAGCGGCGCTGACGCACCTGGGCCACCGTGGGCAGGGCCTTGGGGTGCACCAGCTCCTTCAGCCGCGCGTGGAAGCCGCGTGCCACGGCCGTCTTGAGCCACTCGCCCTCCACGCTGCGCACCACCAGCGTGTTGAAGACGTCGAAGCCCACCACGTCGTAGCCCGCCGTCGCGGTGAGCAGCCGCTCGCGCAGCGTGGCGAAGGGGGAGGACTCGATCGGGGGCGCGTCGCCCGCGCGGAACAGGCGCGAGGCCTGGGACAGGCCCTCCACCACGTTGGGCGGCAGGGCCTCCGAGGCGATGACGGACATGCGCTCGCCTGGCGTCGCGCGCGGGTGCTTCGTCGCGGCGGGGGCGCCCTTCTGCGTCAGGTACAGGTCGCGCGCGGTCTCCACCGCCCAGCGCTGCAGGGCGGGAAGCAGCGCGGCCGCTGCGGGTTCACGGCGGGCAGTCATCTGCTTCCGGTGTCCTTGGCTCTAGTTGGGGACGGCCGCGCGGGCGCGGGTGAGACGCGTGACCTTCTCCGCGCCCAGGGCTTCCGGGGCGGGCGTCGCGGCGGACTCCACGGCGACGGGGGCGGCCACCGGGGGGCGCGGGGACACGAGCGACGCCAGGTGCGCCACGGGGTCCGCGAACAGGTGCGCGTCGTGCAGCACGCGCTGGAAGCACGAGGACGCGTCGAAGGCCTCGCGCATCTTCTGCCACGCGCGGATGCGCACCGCGCGGAAGGACACCGGCATGCGGAAGACCTCGTCCAGCGAGCGCGCCCACTGGCCGTCCGGACGGTAGAGGAACTCGTCCTCCGGCTCGATGTTCCACTCGCTGGCGAAGACCGTGTCGGCGATGACGAGCAGCCCGTGCGCCATGGCCAGCAGCGGCAGCGGATCAAAGCGGCCCATCAGGTCGCGCGACGCGTAGACCAGCGTGCCGGCCTTCTCCAGCGCCTGGGACACCTCTTCCGGCGTGGCGTGCGAGGACAGCACGTCCACCGGCCCCAGCTTGCGCAGGTGCTCCAGCGCCTCCTGCGACGGGCTGGCCCAGTCCGCCACCAGCATCCGGCGCACGTCCAGCCGCGGGCCCGTGGGGCAGCGCGCGGTGTCCACCGGCAGGGGCAGCGTCTGCAGCAGCGGCAGCCGCGCCAGCTCCGGCGACGTGGGCGTCTCCAGATACGTGAGCCAGCGGAAGCCCTTCACGTCCGGGCCGCTGATGCGCGCGAGCCGCTCGATCTCCTCTGCGCTGAACAGCGGCGCGGGGATGACGCCGATGCGCATGCTCCCGGGCACCTGTGCCGCCAGCTCCGGCGTGAGGTCCTGCGGACGGAACACGAGCGTCGCGTTCGCATCCCAGGCCCGGGCCGCGTCGAGCGCGGGCTCCCACTGGCCGGCCGTCACCGGGAAGAAGCGGACCTGGGCCCACGCCGCCTGGACGGGCACGTGCGGCTCGAAGGCCGGCTCGCCCACGAAGGCGACGCGCTGGACGGAAGGGGAGGGCGGATGGACTCTCATGACAGGACTCGCGTGAGGCGGGCGCGCAGGGACTTCTTCAGGTCGTCCGACACCAGCTTCTGCAGCGCGCGGACGGGGCGGGACTTCTTGAACTGGCGGTAGCGCTCCAGCAGCACCTGCTCGCCGGGGCCCACGTACGGATGCAGCGGCGAGTGGCCCCCGCGCTCCGCGCGCCAGACGTCGTCCAGCCAGTGGCCGTGCATGGTGGACATCGCGGACAGCGCGGGGCGCAGGTGCGAGTTCGTCCAGCCCTCCGCGTGCAGCGCCTCCAGCCCGGAGGCCACCTGGCGCGTGCTGGACTCCCAGTCCGTGAACGCCTTCGCCGTGGCCAGCGCGTTCGTGCGCAGGTGCGCGAGGTACGCGGGCTGCGTGCTCAACAGGCGCAGGAACTGGACGATCTGCCGGTGGTTGTACGGCTCCACCATCAGCGAGTTCTGCCCGTGCACCATGTACTCGTCGGTGCCGGTGACGGTGTACGTGATGGCGGTGCCGCCCTGGGAGAACATCTCCAGCGGCGGGCCGAACATGCCCTCGACGCGAGAGAGCTTCAGCAGCACGTCGTACTGGCCGTAGACCTGGTGCACCTGGTTGATGGGGATGCGCTCGTGCACCTGCACCGGCTGCCCGCCCACGGTGGGCTTCTGCCCGCCGGACGACGACGCCAGCCACCCCGTCTCGAACTGCACGCCCGCCTGCGCCGCCAGCTCCAGGACCTCGAACGTCTCCGGCACGCCCTTGAAGCCCACGCCCCACGGGCCCTCCACCAGCACGCGCAGCTTGCCGTCGCGCTTCGGCGGGGCCTGCACGCAGGGGAAGTGGTCGCGGGACAGGCCGTTCTGCACGTAGAGCGTGCGCCCCTCGGGCTGCAGCGTCTGGATGAACTCCACCAGCCACTTCGCCTCGGTGACGAACAAGAGCGGCAGCGAGTACGTCTGCCGGTTGAGCAGCTTGTAGTGGCGCTCCGCGTGGAAGCGCGACTCCAGGCTCTGGTTCAGGTAGCCGTACACCCGGGCGTTGACGCGCCACAGGTCGTAGAAGGTGATCCACCACGTGGCCAGCGCGAAGTCGAAGGACTCGCCCTCGGCCTCCGCGAGCGACCGGCGCGGCAGGTCCGCCAGCCGCGGGTGCCACAGGGGATACGTCAGCTTGACGGGGCCCGGGGTGATGAGGACGGCCTCATGGCCGAGGTCCTGGAGCCGCGAGGCGTACTCCAGGATGACGTTGGACCCACCGGAGATATTGGCGATGTCCCCAACGAGGAACCCGATCTTCATGCCTTGGCAACTCGCGTCGTGGGCTGGATGCGGCCCGGAGGAAACGATTCGCCGCCGCCGTTGATTCTCCCCGTGGCATCCCCCTCAGGACGACGAGGCAGGCGAAGCGAGGGGCCGATGTAGCGCGGAGGAGGTTCCTGCGTCAACGCCCGGCGGGGTCGCCGTCCGTCGAGCAGGCAGCCATGCGCTCAGGGTGAAGAGGGCCCCGGCGGATCCTTCTCCAACTGCTTCAATCGTGCCTCCAGTTCGCGCCGCCACAGCGCCTGCGTCCGCGCGTGCTCGCGCTGGTTCTCGATGACGACGGTGAGTGCGTCCAGGATGGCTTCGTTGAAGTGCACCTGGCGGCGCAGCACCTCGTTGATGAACGGCTGGAACGCGCCGCGAAACGTCCGCTTGGCGAACACGAGCACGGGCCCCAGGACGGGGCGGTGCGACGTCGCGGGCTCCACATAGCGCACGTCCGCCTTGGAGCGTGCCTCCAGCAGCAGCGCCGGCCACTTGCCCGCGACGGGGGCGCGCAGCGACGCGGCCAGGGTGCGGCGCAGGTGGTCGCGCGCGGCGGCGGACGGCTCGGGGAGCCGCTGGGTGGCGGCGGCCACGGCCTGGGCCGAGGGCTCGGCCGTGAGCAGGTCAGCGGCGTGCATCGCGGGCTCCTCGCTTCTTCTTCGATGTCAGGGCCTGCACCAGGACGTTGGCCACGGCGTCCGGGTCCGTCCGGTCCAGCTCCACCAGGCGCGGCCCCAGGTGGTGCCGGGCCGCCTCCGTCGCCGCCTCGTCGGACGCGACGGCCGCGTCGCGCACACCCCAGCTCCGTCGCCCCACGCTGGCCATCAGCGCCTGGGCGGCGGCGGTGTCCGTGCCCAGCAGCACCACCTTCCCGGAAGAGGCCCGCACCGCCGTCTCCAGCGAGGACGAGCCGGGCAGCGGCTCGGGCGCGGGGCCGACGGGCTGGTCGGGGGTGAAGTGCCAGACGGGCGCTCCTCCCTCCGGCTGGGGGCCGAGCGAGAGGACGGGCTCCTCGCCGCGCCCCCGCAGGGCAAGGATGCGGGAGTCAGGCAGGCGGCGGTGCAGCTCACGGGCGAGCCGCGACATGGGCGCCTCCGGCCGCGAGGAGAAGCCGGGGCAGACCAGGTCGATGGCGGGCGTCCGCGAGGCGGCCTCCACCGGGCCGGGCCCGCTGCCTCCCAGCCAGCGCAGGAGCGTGTCGCGCACCTGGGTGGCCACGGCCTTCTGGGACAGGGCGGCCACGCGGGCGCGCTGCGCGGTGAGCACCTGCTGGCGCAGCGCGGGTTCGCGCTCCAGCACCGCGAGCAGCTGCGCCACGTCCATGGGCTCGCGCGAAAACGTCGTGAGGCCCGCGCCGCCCATGGTCTCCGGGACGGCCGCGGCGCCATACGCGACAACGGGCACGTCGCGGTACATGGCCTCCAGCAGCGGCACGCCGAAGCCCTCGTGCCGGCTCATGGAGAGGTAGGCCGTGGCGGACGCGAAGCAGGCGGACAGCTGCGCGGCGTTGACGCGGCCCAGGAACTGGATGCGGTCCGGGCCGAGCAGGTCCTTGAGCCCGTGCAGGAAGCCGCCATAGGGCGCGTCGCGGTGGATGTTGCCCGCGATGAGCAGGCGGCTCTTGGGCTGGTACAGCCGCTGGTACGCGGTGAAGACGCGCAGCACGTCGTCCACGTACTTGCTGGGCACCGCGCGGCCCACGAAGAGGATGTTGGCGCAGCCGTCATCCAGCTCCGCCATCAGCGCCGGATCCGGCGGCGTGTCGAACGCGTTCCAGTCAATGGCGAAGGGCAGCACGTCCACGCGCGGGTAGCCCGCGGCGACCAGCTCCTCCGCGCTGAAGCGCGAGTAGGCGAAGGCGCCGTCCACGTGCGGGCGCAGCGCGAGTAGCTCCAGGCGGGCGGCGTCGCACGCGAGCACCGCGCCCCGGTCGTAGCCCTCGAAGAGCCGGGCGGGGGTGATGTTGTGGTAGACGAGCAGCTTGCGGCCGCGCGACCGGGCGATGAGCGGCACCTGCTTCGACTCGAAGCTGTGGTGCACGAGCAGCACGGAGTCGCGGGTGGCCTCGCGCGGGTAGTTCCTGGCGGCGTGCACCTGGTCGCGGCACGCGTCGTCCCAGGAGTCGGCGTAGATTTCGGAGGTGTGGCCCCAGGAGCGCAGCAGGCTCTGGAGGTAGCGCACCTGGTTGCCAATCGCGTCACCCCATGCCAGGCGGGTGACCAGCTGATGGATGTGCAAGGGTCCGCCCGGGCCGAGAGGAGGTCGCGGTGACACGCGCGCGTTCCCTTACAACCGTCCAGCCCGCCCTTACAAGAGCGCCCGACGTGCCTTGACGGAGGGGCCTCCGCACAGTACCCAGGGCGGCCCACGCCGTCCCCCGAGGTTGGGTCCATGTCAACGAACGTCCTGGTCACGGGTGGCTGCGGCTTCATCGGGTCCAACCTGGTGCGCTACCTGCTCCGCGAGCGGCCAGACTGGAAGGTCGTCAACCTGGACCGCCTCACCTACGCGGGCAACCTGGAGAACCTCGCGGACCTCGCGGACGACGCCCGCCACGTCTTCGTGCACGGCGACGTGGGCGACCGGGCCTGCGTGGACCGGGTGCTCCAGGAGCACGCCATCGACTGCGTCCTCCACCTGGCCGCGGAGAGCCACGTGGACCGCTCCATCGAGGGCCCCGCCGTCTTCGTCACCACCAACGTCCTGGGCACCCAGCAGTTGCTGGAGGCCTGCCGGGCGCGGGGCCTCCGCCGGTTCGTGCAGGTTTCCACCGACGAGGTCTACGGCTCGCTGGGGCCGTCCGGGGCCTTCACGGAGACCTCGCCCTTGCAGCCCTCCAGCCCCTATTCGGCGTCCAAGACGGGCGCGGACCTGCTGGCCCTGGCGTACCACCACACCTACGGGCTGGACGTGGTGGTGACGCGCTGCTCGAACAACTACGGGCGCTACCAGTTCCCGGAGAAGCTCATCCCCCGCATGGTGGTGAACGCGCTGAGGAACCAGAAGCTCCCCGTCTACGGCGACGGCCAGCACGTGCGCGACTGGCTGCACGTGGAGGACCACTGTCAGGGATTGCTCCAGGCGCTGGAGCGCGGCCGGGCCGGTGAGGTCTACAACCTGGGCGGCGGCGCGGAGCGCAAGAACCTGGACCTGGTGAAGGGCATCCTCGCGGCGCTGGGCAAGCCGGAGTCGCTCATCGAGTTCGTCACCGACCGGCCGGGACACGACCGCCGCTACGCCATCGACCCGGCGAAGAGCCGCCGTGAGCTGGGATGGACGCCCGCGCATTCCTTCGAAGCGGGGCTGGCGGACACGGTGCGCTGGTACGTGGAGCACCCGGAGTGGTGGGAGCGCGTGCTGAGCGGTGAGTACCGCCGCACCGTGACGCTGACGCATGGAGGTCACGGAGCATGAGCCGCTTCGTCGTCACAGGAGCGAACGGACTGGTGGGCCGCCGCGCGTGCGCGCAGTTGGCCGCGCGGGGCCACGCGGTGGTGGGGCTGGGACGGGGGCCGCGCCGCGTGGCGGGGGCCTTCGAATACGAGGCGCTGGACCTCACGCAGGAGCGGGACGTGGCGCCCGTGCTGACCCGGCTGGCGCCGGAGGTCGTCCTGCACTGCGCGTCGATGACGGAGGTGGACGCGTGCGAGAAGGCGCCCGAGGCCGCGTACGCCGCAAACGTCACCGCCACGGCGGCGGTGGCCCGCTGGACGCGCGAGGCCGGCGCGCACCTGGTGCACGTGTCCACCGACTACGTCTTCGACGGCGACGCGGGTCCCTATGCCGAGGACGCGGTGCCGAACCCTCGGGGCGTCTACGCGGTGACGAAGCACATGGGCGAGCAGGCCGCGCGCGTGCTCTCGCCCGGCTGCGCGATTGCGCGGACCGCGGTGGTGTACGGCTGGCCTCCGGTGGAGGGCCGGCTCAACTTCGGCGCGTGGCTGGTGAAGACGCTGTCCTCGGGGCAGCCGGTGAAGCTCTTCGAGGACCAGGTCGTGTCCCCGAGCTTCTCGGACAACGTCGCCGCGATGCTGGTGGAGCTGGGCGAGCGGCGGCTGGGCGGGACGTGGAACACCTGCGGCGGCACGGTGCTGGACCGCGTGGCCTTCGGGCGGGCGCTGTGCGACGTGTTTGGCTTTGACGCGGGCCTGGTGGTCCCCACGCGGATGGCGGACCTGAAGTTGTCGGCGCCCCGGCCGTTGAAGAGCGGGCTGGTGACGGACAAGGCGCGGGAGCAGCTGTCGGAGAAGCCGCTGGCGTTGGCGGAATCCCTGCGGCGCTTCCATGCGAGCTGGCTCGAGGCCCGGGCCGGGGAGGCGGGATGAAGGGAATCATCCTCGCGGGAGGCTCGGGGACGCGCCTGTATCCGCTGACGCTCGTGGTGAGCAAGCAACTGCTGCCCGTCTACGACAAGCCGATGATCTACTACCCGCTGACCACGCTGATGCTGGCGGGCATCCGGGAGGTGCTGATCCTCTCCACGCCGCAGGACCTGCCGCGCTTCCGCGACCTCTTGGGCGACGGCGAGCAGTGGGGCATGTCCTTCCGGTACGCGGAGCAGCCCCGTCCGGAAGGCCTGGCGCAGGCGTTCGTCATCGGCCGGGACTTCGTGGGGAGCGACGCCGTGTCGCTCATCCTGGGGGACAACATCTTCTACGGCGACGGCCTGAGCGAGCTGGTGCGGCGGGCGGTGCGGCGCTCATCCGGGGCGACGGTGTTCGGCTACCAGGTGAAGGATCCGCAGCGCTACGGCGTGGTGGAGCTGGCGCCGGGCAACCGCGCCATCAGCATCGAGGAGAAGCCCGCGAAGCCCCGCTCCAACTACGCCGTCACGGGGCTGTACTTCTACGACAACCAGGTGCTGGACATCGCCGCGGCGCTGAAGCCCAGCAAGCGCGGCGAGCTGGAGATCACCGACGTCAACGCGGAGTACATGCGCCGCGACCAGCTCACGGTGGAGCTGATGGGGCGCGGCTACGCGTGGCTGGACACCGGGACGCACGAGTCGCTGATGCAGGCGTCGTCGTTCATCGAGATCATCGAGCGCCGGCAGGGCCTGAAGATCGCCTGCCCGGAGGAGATCGCCTACCGCATGGGCTACATCGACGAGGCGCGGCTGGAGGCGCTCGCGGCGCCCATGCTGAAGAACGACTACGGCCAGTACCTGAAGGCCCTCCTGGGGAACCGGGGGACGGCGCCATGAAGGTGCAGACGACGGAGCTTCCCGGCGTCCTCCTGCTGGAGCCCCGCGTGTTCGGGGACTCGCGGGGCTTCTTCGTGGAGACGTTCCACGCCCAGCGCTACGAGGCCGCGGGCATCCCGAGCGCCTTCGTGCAGGACAACCTGTCCCGGTCCGTGCGGGGCACGCTGCGCGGCCTGCACTTCCAGGAGCCCAACGGGCAGGGGAAGCTGGTGCAGGTGCTGGCGGGCGCGGTCTGGGACGTGGTGGTGGACGTGCGCAAGGGCTCGCCCACGTTCGGCCGGTGGATGGGCGCGGAGCTGTCGTCCGGCAACAAGTGGCAGCTGTGGATCCCCCCGGGCTTCGCGCACGGCTTCTGCGTGCTGAGCGACTCCGCGGACTTCTTCTACAAGTGCACCGCGCAATACGCCCCGGAGTCCGAGCGGAGCGTGGCCTGGGATGATCCGGACCTGGCCATCCCCTGGCCCGTGAAGGAGCCGCTGCTATCCGTGAAGGATCAGCGCGCGCCCCGGTTGAAAGACGCGCAAGTGTTGCCTTCCTACTGATTCAAGGCGGCCGGGCGGGCGTGAAGGGGGCCTTGCCTTTTCACGGGTGCTGCGCGCCAAGCAGGCAGGGGGCCAGGCAACGTCCCCAGGGAGGAAGCCAGCCTGGGGATGGAATGCCCAATCTCCTCCAAGGAGGAGACGCATGGTCTGGCCCGGCAAGGGAATGAGTTGGAAGGAGTTCTTCAAGTCCCTCAAGGACGAGTGGGGACGCGACAAGGTCGGCAACGTCGCGAGCGCGCTGACGTTCTCCGCCATCATGGCGCTGTTCCCGTTCCTGCTGTTCCTCGTGTCGCTGGCCGGTGTGCTGATTGATCCGCACCAGGCGCAGCAGCTCATCCAGGAGCTGTCGAAGGTCGCGCCCCAGGAGGTGACGAAGATTCTGGGTGAGCGGCTGGAGGCCCTGGCGACCAGCAATCCGGTGGGGCTGCTGACCATCGGTGGCGTGGGTGCCATCTGGGCGGCGTCGGGCGGCGTGGTGGCGCTGATGGAGTCGCTCAACACCGTCTACGGCGTGGAGGAGAAGCGCCCGTTCTGGAAGAAGCGCGGCATCGCGCTGCTGACGACGCTGGGCACGGCCGTCACGGTGGTGCTGGCGGCCATCGTCGCCATCGTCACGCCGGCGGTGGCGGACAAGCTGGGCGAGCCTCTGTCGACCATCGTCCTGTGGCTGCGCATGCCGGTGGCCGGCATCCTGATGATGGTGCTGCTGGCGGTGCTCTACTACGTGCTGCCGGACGTGAAGCAGAAGTTCAAGTTCATCACCCCGGGCTCGGTGGTGAGCGTGGTCATCTGGGTCATCGCCTCGTGGGGCTTCTCGATGTACGTGGCGAACTTCGGCTCGTATGACGTGAACTACGGCGCCATCGGCGGTGTCATCGTGATGCTGCTGTGGATGCAGATCTCCTGCATGGTCGTGCTGCTGGGCGCGGAGATCAACGGCATCCTCGAGCACAAGTCGCCGGACGGGAAGGCGCCGGGGGCGCGCGACCCGGACGAGCCGGGACCGAACATCACCAAGACCGAGGCGGAGCAGCAGGGCGCGAACCTGCCGGGCGCCACGGACTTCCGTCCCGTCCCGCCGGAGCCGCGCTACGAGGTCCGCCCGGTGGCGCTGAGCAAGACGCCCCTGGCCGCGGCGGCGAAGTGGGCCGCGGGCGTGGGCCTGGGCGTGTTCCTGATGCGCCGCAAGTCCGCGGCGCGGTAGGCCCGGCAAGGCCTGGAACGGCGGGCGGTCCTCGCGAGGGGGCCGCCCGTTGTGTTTTCAGGGCAGGGGCGAGGTGACGTAGTCCTGCCCGTCGGAATGGCAGCCATGACAGGTGGAGTGGGCACGGCCGTAGTAGTTGTTGGCGTAGGTCGGCCCGAAGCCCTCGTAGAAGATCCAGGTGTCCTTGCCGGCGCCTTCCGAGACCTTCACGTCCAGTGCGTGACCCCGGAGCGTCTTCCCGTCGTCCTCGTAGAGCTCCTTCACGAGGATGCTGCCCACGGGATGGATGGCATTGCCTTCCCGGAGTGAGCGCGCGACGACGTCGTTGAAGAAGACGCGGACCTTGCTGCCGTGCGGGGCGCGCGTGTCGTGCACGGAGGGCTCCGCGAGCCAGGACGTGTACTGGCCGGAGCGCACGAAGGCGGTGATGCCCTGTTCGGACGTGTCGAGTTGCTGGATGACGCCGAGCCCCTCGTCCACGGAGGAGGAGGGACCGCAGGCGCTGGCGAACAGGAGCGGCAGGAGCAGGGCGAAGGGGCGCATGCACAGGGCTACGCGCCGGACGCCGGGACGGTTACAGCGGCCGCCCGCTCACTGGGTCGAATAGGTGTGGGACAGGTTGATGACCAGGATCTCCACGATGGGCGGAAAGGCCAGCTCGATGCGGCCCCGGTTCAGGTCCGCGCGCGTGACCTCGTAGGAGATGCCGCCAAACTCGTCGTCGAGGCTGAAGTCATCGTTGTCGAAGATGGAGATTTCGAGTGGGAAGCGCAGGAGGTTGGAGGTGATGACCTCGCAGCTCCCGGTGCTCCATTCAGGCTCCCAGTCCTCGTCCTCGGCGGTGCGGGAGCGCTCTGGAGCGGAGGGGCAGCGCATCTCCACGACGACGTCGGGCGGGGAACCGTCGGAGTCCCAGTCCTCACCGTTGTCCGGGTCCACTTCCGCGATGACGGCCCGGCGGGGCTGCACCCGCGTCCGCATCACGCCCGTGTAGCAGGCCCCGGTGTCGAGCCGGCAGACATTGCCTTCGGGACAGCTCTCACAGATGGCGCCGTTGGATCCGCACTGAGCGTCACCGAGATCCAGAACACACACATTGCTCACGGTGCAGCAGCCGTTCGCGCAGCTTTCCGGAGTGCACTCGGACTCACCACACGCGGAGAGGAAGAGGGTGCACGACAGGGCCACCAGGATCAGACAGGGCGTTTTCATGAGGGTCGCGAACGCTACCCGCTTCAGGTCGCCAAGGACACCCTGCGGGGTGTCGCGGAATTTTTGAGCCCCTCCGAGTAGCGGTTATCATCGCAATGATTCACAACCGGGAGGGTGTACATGCGAGGATTTGTTTCTGCGTTGGTGATGGGGCTGCTCGTGGGTTGTGGTGGTGCCATGGAGTCCGAGACCATGGGCGACGTGGAAAGCCCGACGGCGCCTGAAGTCTCCTCCTCGGCGATTCTCCAGTGTGACGTGTTGGATGGGATGGCCTGTCCCTCGACTGGGGCCAACCCGCGTACGTGTATCCTCCCCACGGGTGTGGGCCATGCCTTCTGCTATTGCGACGGGGAAGGCTACGATTACTGGCGCTGCTATTACTGAGCGCGGCTCAAGGCCGCGGCGGCGTTGACGCCGCAGCCAGGATGTACTGTGGCAGGAGTTCCTCACGGAACTTCCGCCACAGGGCGACGTGGTTGTAGTTGCCTGCGGTGAACAGCACGACCAGGTCCAGCTCCGGGACGACCATCACCAGCTGGCCCCCGTTGCCGCTGGCCTCGTACTGCGAATACACGCGGTCGCCGACGCGGAGCTCATGGCGCCACCACGTGTAGCCATACGTCCTGCCATCCCCCATCGTGGATTGCTTCGCGACGGAGCGCTCGATCCAGCGCTGGCTGACCACGCGCTTGCCGTTCCACGTGCCTCCAGAGAGATAGAGCTGCCCGAGCTTCAACGCGTCGCGGGGGCGCATGTAGATGCCGCCGCCCAGGTACTGCTCGCCATTGGGCATGAGGTCCAGGTGGTAGCCGCGCATCTGGAGGGGCGTGGCGACGTTCCGGGTGAAGAACTCGGGGATCCAGGTGCGCGTGGTGTTGCGGAGGACGCCGCCCAGCAGGTTGATGTTCGCCGAGCAGTACACGGCCTTCTCGCCCGGCGCGCGGACCATGGGCAGGTCCAGCGTGTACCTGTACCAATCCGGTACGGAGTCCTCGAGCCGGTCCTCGTTGCCGGGTGACTCCGGGTCGTCGTCATCACAGGCGAGCCCTGTCGACATGGTCATCAGGTGCGCGACCGTGAGCTTGCGCTTGCGCGCATCCAGGTGGGCGAGCTTGCCCTTGTACTCGGGGAAGAGTGAGGCCACGGGCGTGTCCACGGTGAAGGGCGCCCCCTGGTCCAGGGCAATGCCGATCAGCAGGGAGGCATAGGACTTCGAGGAGGAGCGCAGGTCATGGGGACGCTCCTTGTCGAACCCCTGGAAGTACTCCTCGAGGATGAGCTTCCCGTGGCGAGCGATGAGCAGACCCTGGATGGCGGGAACGGACTCCGCGCTCGGCTCCTGATCGAGGATGCGCTGCACGAGCTGCTGGAGCGGTTGGACGTCCATGCCGACATCCGCGGGGGAGGCCGTGGTCCAGCCGTCGTCCTCGGCGATGGGCTTCTGGTGGACGTAGGGTCCCGGAGCGGGAGTGCGTGAGTAGAGGCCCACGGCCTGCGACCGGTCCCGGCGGGTGAAGTCGAACGTCGTGTCGAAGGGAGGGTAGGGCAGGGACAGCCGTCCGGCCTCCGCGTTGAACGTGCCCTCGAACCGGGTATCGCCCTTGAGGGACGTGAAGCGGACGGTGCGGTCCTGGAGCTCCACCCGGAACTGCATCCGGTTGCCGAAGTTCCGCTCCGGGTTGCGGATGAACGCCGTCACGGAGCCGTCAGGCTGCTTCTGGACGACGAGATACAGAGAGAAGCGGTCCTCCAGTGGCGCCACGTTCCCGCGCCAGACACCCGGCTGGAGCGAGCGCAGCTCCACCGGCGTGGCGAACTTCATGCCGCTCATGAGCACGGGAGGCTGGATCCAGTGACCCGTGATGCTCTGGCCGTTCTCCGAAAGCGTGGCGCGGAGTTCGCCTCCGGGGAAGGCGATGGACACCTTCCTGCCCTCGTTCCGGGCAGGAACATCGAAGCCCGCGATGCGCGCGCGCCAGGCGTTCCCATCCCGCACCAGCGTCAGCTCTCCGCGGACTTGAGGCCCGAGGACGCGCTCACTTCCCCAGATGCCCACCAACGGATCCGCGGGCATGGGGACAGCGCCGACATGGAGAGGAAGCAGCGCCAGCAGAAGCCCAAGGGTGCGGTAACGGGTCATGGCTTTGATGACGCTATACGACTATTCATACGCTCCGTGACATCCCATGTCGGCAAATACCAGCGCATCCGCCTGCTCGCCGGTGGCATCGTCGAGGACCATCTGGCCAAGGCCGCCGGCCCATTTGGCATCGAGAAGACGCGGGTGCTCCAGTGCCTCCGGCCGGACATGGCCGAGGACGTGGAGTTCGCGCAGATGTTCCTCGACATGGCGAAGAGGGCCACCCGCCTGACGCATCCGCACCTCGTGCGGGTCGTCGACTTCGGGAAGGCGGACGGCTCGTACTTCCTCGCCAGGGAGCACATCGACGGGCCCAGCCTGCGCAGGGTCATCAAGCACGTGGCGGTCCAGCGGATGGCTCTGCCGGCGACACTGTGCGCGCGCATCATCTCGCAAGCCTGCGAGGGGCTCGCTTATGCCCACGACCTCACCGACCCCAAGACGAACCAGTCGTTGAGGCTCATCCACCGCTGCATCCGGCCGTACAACATCCTCCTGTCGCGCCAGGGGACGGCCAAGGTGGTGGACCTCGGCGTCGACTACTTCCGGTCCCGGTGGACCCCCATCCCCCATTACGGTTCCCCCGACCTGAGCCAGCACGTGTACATGGCGCCCGAGGAGATCCGGGGCTTGTCGGCGGACCGGCGGGTGGACGTCTATTCGCTCGGAGTGGTGCTCTACGAACTGCTCACCACGCGAAAGCCCTTTGAGGGCAAGCCCGGCTATGAGTTGTTTCAAGCCATCTTGTCCGAGCCCATGGTGCCCCCCGAGCGGCACCGCCCGGACCTGCCCGACGCCCTGCGAGCCATCCTCGACCGGGCGCTCGCGAAGGATCTGGACGAGCGCTACCCGGACTGCCACGCGTTCCGGAAGGACCTGGAGGCGTTCATCCGCTCGGAGGGTGAGCCGGTGACATCGCGGCAGGTGGCCCGGCTCGTCCAGCAGGTCACCGCGAGCGACGCCCCGGAGGCCCAGGCACGGCCCCGCTTGGGACGAGGCTGGATTCTCGCGGCGGCAGTGGGCCTGGCGGTCGTGCTCGGAGGCGGCGCCCTGCTCTGGAAGATGAGCGCCGCGCCCGAGCCCGAGAAGGTTCGCGCTACTCCACCGTGAGCGGGAACTGGGCGGATGCCGCATGGCCCGTCACCGCGAGGATGCGAGGCTGCTCTTTCTCCCATTGCCATTCTCTGGGCTGCGCCTGCCAGGAGCACGGCTCGACGGTGACGGTCATCGGTCCAGAGCCCTCGCTCCGGGGCTTGAAGCTCACCTCCAGCTCCGCGGTGGCTCCTGCCTCCAGCCCAGCGGTAACGCCCACGACGTTCACGCGCTGCTCACCGACCATCGGAAGCAACTGACCGCGATACCGCACGCTGACGTCCACCACGCGAGCGCCAACGAGCGCCCCGGACACCCGGATCCGCACGGCCTCACACGCGGTCCCGTCATTGCGCACCACCGCGCGCCACGTCTCGGTCACGGGCGCGGACACGGCCAGCGGCTCGGAGGAGTGCTCGGTCCATTGGAACGCGGGAGTCTTGTAGCCCACGTGCATGAGCGGCGCGCCCGAGCTCACCGGACGGTTCGAGGCGTGAAGGCGCAAGGGGTGTCCGGGCTCGGCGGTGAGCAGGAAGAGCGAGTCCCGGTCCTCGGCGCCCACCCACCACCGGTCAGGCCCCGCGGGCGTCACGGCCACGAAGGCAGGCCACTCCCCCACGAGCGTCTCCATCACCTGGAGCCCGGGCAGGGACACCAGGAGGGCTTTGTCCTGCACGAAGAGGAGCGCCCGGGACGCGTCGAGGACGCAAACCCCGGCACCGCCCCAGATCATTTCCTCTTCCTCATCATCGTCATCATCCCTCCCCGGGAGTGAGCCAAGCAGGGTGCCGTCGAGCGCGAAGTGGAGGAGCGCCGTCTGCCGGTAGTTGATGACGAGCAGGAGAAGCACGCCATGCGGAGTGGCCAAAGCCCGCCAGGTGTCCTGCTCACCGCCCGGCTCCATCTGGAGCGCCCCCTCCGGCCGATCCGCCCCCGAGCGGAGCACATAGACGCGGCCCCGGCCCTTCTCCACGACGGTGATGCCAAAGGGGCTCGTGTCGAGCAACGCCCCATCGGGGGGCTCACGCTGGGGGCGTCCGCTGGCATACCCATACCCGTGCCTGGCGCGCACGGGCTTGGGCAGGGGCATGGGCTCCGACTGCTGCCCGGATCCATCGGTCGTGAAGAGGGTGGTGAGCTTGAGGGCACCGTCCACCACCGTGCCGATGAACCGGTTCCCATCGGTGGTGAGATCGAAGCACTCCTTTGGAAGGGCCTGCACGGGAGCGCTCGTGCCGGGCCCCACAGAGAAGACACGCCGGTCCCCGCTTCCCACCCAGACGTCCTGAGACCCGTTGAGCGAGGCAAGCACCACGGGCGCGGACGGGTACTCCGGCACGTCTCCACTGACCTCCCGGCGCACGCCTTCAGCGCCGTGGAAGACGATGAGCCGCTGCGGTCTGAGATCGAACAGCCACGGTCCACGGGCCAGGAGACGGCGTCTCGGGTACATGGCCCCGCATCATACCCACCGGAAGAGCCGGTAAGCGGCATTGAGCGGGCGAACCTGCTGAACCTGCTCCACCTTGCATACGAGAGCCCTGGAGCCAGTCTCATTGCCATACTGCCTCAGTCGTCCCAGATGCGGATAGGCCTGCAATGCATGGAGTCGTGAGTGCTTGAAATCGAGGATTCAATGATCGCGCGAGAAGGCCACTTGGCCGCGCGGCCACGAGTCTTCCGGTAGTGGCTCCTGTAACTTTCCTCACCCTTACACGGGACAAGATCCATTCATCCAGCCTGCATCAAGCCGTCATGCCTGATAGGCCGAACTACTTGCAACTTACCACACCACCATATCGGGCAATGTCGACCCGCCGCTGAACGAAGTTTCAGGATTGCAGTCGCCAACAAGCGCACGGGACGATGTACGACCTATGCACAGAGTTCCTGTCAAATCGAGCAATATCCGATCTATAGGGCATGACTCAGCCACGTCGACCCTGGAAGTGGAGTTCAATGATTTCAGTATTTACTCGTATTCAAAGGTTCCCCTGCCGCTTCACACGAGTCTTATGCAGGCGACCTCTAAAGGCGCCTTTCTTGCCAAGTGCATAAAAGACAAGTTCGTGTTTGAAAGAATCAAGTAAGAATGAAAATCAAGTCAATCCGAATTGAGAACTTCCGCTCCTACCGCGATGAAACCATCAGTCTAAACGACTACACGTGCATAGTTGGAACAAATGGGGTCGGAAAATCTACGATCCTGACTGCACTTAATATCTTCTTTCGCGACCAGAGCGGAGCAAGCACCAACATTACCCATCTGGATGAGGAGGACTTTCACAATAGAGATACGAATACTCCAATAAGAATAACCCTCACCTTTAAAGACCTTTCCGATGCGGCGCAGGAGGACTTCCGAGACTACTACAGGCAGGGTGAGTTGATTATTTCCGCTGTGGCCAAATGGGACCCTGACCTAAAGCAGGCCGAAGTACTTCAGTTCGGGCAGCGCAGGGTAATGAAGAGGTTTAAGCAATTTTTTGCAAAATACAATGAAGGGGAAAAGGTACCGGTCCTTCGAGAGGTTTACGAGAAGTTGAGGCTGGAAATACCTCAGTTAAAGCCCGTAAAGGTCAAGCAGGAGATGCATGACGAACTCTCCAACTATGAGACGTCGCATCCGGAGCTTTGTGAGCCAGTCCCAAGCCAAGATCAGTTCTATGGTGTCACCAAGGGCGCCAACCGACTCCAGCGCCATGTCCATTGGATTTATCTTCCGGCAGTAAAAGACGCGACATTGGAGCAAACTGAATCGAAACGATCAGCGCTTAGCGCTCTACTGGAGCGTGCCTTGCAAGTCGGCGCGACATTTGACGCCCAATTGAACGAGTTGAGACGGGAAGCCGAGAGTAAATACCGTGAACTTCTCTCCAAGAAGCAAGCACTACTCCAAGACCTGTCGTCCGCACTGGATGTTCGAATTCGGCGCCTAGTTCAATCCGATGCAAACCTTAAGGTTGAATGGCTCAATACGCCAGAGAACTACGTCAGCATACAAGATCCCGTTGCGAGAATAATCGCGGGAGAGAGCCGATTTTCAGGAAACATGGCGCGATTCGGCCATGGCCTTCAGCGAGCATTTCTGATTGCGCTTCTGCAGGAACTTGCTAGCGCGAAAGACACATCCAAGACAACATTGATACTTGGATGTGAGGAGCCAGAACTCTATCAGCATCCGTCGCAAGCAAAGCATCTTGCCAAGGTGCTTCAGACCTTGGCAGGCTCTTCGTATCAGATAATTACCTGCACCCACAGTCCGCATTTTGTTTCGGCACGAGGATTTGAAGATGTCAGAGTTGTTCGAAGGGATGCCGCTCAAAAGCATGCCTATGTAAGTTCCCTTACGCTTGAGCATCTGAGGACGACCCTGAGTGCATACACTTCAAGATCCGTCTCTCATAGCAACAGTGCGCTTGTGAGGCTTGAACAGATTCTCCAGCCCTCGATAAATGAGATGTTCTTTTCTGAAGTTGTTGTTTTTGTCGAGGGGATTGAAGATGTGGCATGTATAACGACCTATCTTGAGCTTATGGGGCTCTATGATGATTTCATCAGGCTTGGCTGTCATTTTGTTCCCTGTGGAGGGAAAAGCCGGCTTGCTGAACCCGCAATTGTTGCTAAGGGGCTGAAGATTCCGACTTTTGTTGTCTTTGACTCGGACGGCCATGAGCAGGGGCTTCTTAATAGGTCGAGGCATGAGAAAGACAATAGAGAACTCTTGAAGATTTGCTCGTCTCAGGGAGTGGAGCCATTTCCTCAGAGTACATTCTGGGCCGTAGATCACGTGATGTGGAAAACCGAGATTCAAGGTGAGATTGAGAGCGAAATCGGCCTGAGTGAATGGCAGTTGATCAAAGATAGTATTCGAAAGGAGTATTCGATCTACATGCCGAGCGTTGACAAGCATACCTTGTTTTTGGCGTATTGCCTGAGTCATGCTTGGGATAAAGGAAGGCGTTCTCAGTCTTTGGAGCGTCTTTGTAAGTCGATCTGTGCTTTTGCGGCCAGTGCGACTGGGCGAGAGGGGCCAAAGCTTCAGGTTACATCCCCTCCGCCTACTTCGGTGACCTCATAAGCATCGAGTCTATTGTGGTTGCGAGCACTTTGCTTTTTGGTACGGCGCCCCCTCGTTCATGGAGGCGCTGACTGGCGTGCTTCAATCGAAGGTGCGTTGACCCCAGAGCACAAGACAAGATCGGTTGACGAACTGAAGGAGCATTGAGTCATGCCCTCTGTTGCGTTTGAGGTGAAGAGATACTCCAGCTTCGAAACATTTATCCAAGCGATCCGGACGTGGATTCATGGAAATGGCGTCCAATGCGCCCAGTTGTGTGGATGCACCACGAACCACTCCTATCGCTCTGCTTGGACGTCGTTCAAACTCCAGCACTTCTCCGACGGTCGTTGGAATGGTCCTTACGTCGTCAATGCTGATACAAAGCGAGAAGCGTTGTTGGAACTTCTCGAACTGGTGGAGGCTGGCAAGACTGCTGAAGAGATTTTCACTCCGGACAAGACCAGCGGAGACACACGCACCGTCCGCGTGCTGGGACGAAGCAGCGCTGCCGGGTTCTATATCTATCAGCACAAGAAAGGTGTCCCCCTCGACGCCGAGACCCGGCAGTGTGAGCGCAGCGCACTTCGCCGGTAAATGAGCGAGGCAAATAGCCCGCCTTGATGCCTCCATCAGGCCCTTGAAGAAACAAACACCGCCTCGCTTCCGGACGGACCGGAAACGGGCGGCGTTTGGCACTGCCTACAGCTGTGACTCGGTGACTACCGGCGCTTCTGCGCCGCGTCCGCGTGCTTCTCCATGAACTCGGAGTAGGGGCCGTTGAAGTCGAGGACTTCCTTGCCCGCCTCGAGGCTCCAGATGCGGGTCGCGACCTCGGAGATGAGCTCCTGGTCGTGCGTCACGCAGATGACCGTGCCGTCGAACTTGGACAGGCCTTCCGCCAGCGCCGCGATGGACTCCAGGTCCAGGTGGTTCGTCGGCTCGTCCAGGATCAGCACGTTGTCCTGCATGATCATCAGCTTGGACAACAGCACGCGCACCGTCTCACCACCGGAGAGCGTGTCCGTGGGCTTCATCCGCTCCTCACCGGAGAAGAGCATCCGGCCCAGCACGCCGGAGATCTCTTCGTTCGTCAGCTTCTCGCTGATCTCCCGGAGGTAGCCGAAGCACGTCGTGCCCTTGTGGATGACGCCGTGGTGGTCCTGCGGCAGGTAGCCCACCGTCGCCTGGTGACCCCAGGTGATGGTCCCCGCGTCCGGCTCCAGCTGTCCCGCCAGCATCTTCACCAGCGTGGACTTGCCCACGGCGTTGCGGCCGATGACGCAGATGCGCTCGCCCTTGCAGACCAGCGCCTTGAACGGCTTGATGACCTGCTGCCCGTCGAAGGACTTCTTCAGGCCCTCGAACATCAGCGTCTGCCGGCCGCTGATCACCTTCTGGTCGAACCGGATGAACGGCCGCGCGATGTTCGAGCGCTTCAGGTCCTCCGTCTTCAGCTTGTCGATCTGCTTGATGCGGCTCTGCACCTGCGACGCACGCGTACCCGCGTGGAAGCGCGCCACGAAGTCCTGCAGCTGGGCGATCTTCTTCTTCTTCTCCGCCGTCTCGGACTCGACCCGGGTCCGCAGCTGCGACTTCTGCCGGACCATGTCGTCGTAACCACCCGTGTACTGGATGATGGTCTCGTAATCGATGTCCGCGATGTGCGTGCAGATGGAGTTCAGGAAGTGCCGGTCGTGGCTGATGGTGATCAGCACGCCCTCATACGCATGGAGGAAGTTCTCCAGCCAGCGGATGGAATCGATGTCCAGGTTGTTCGTGGGCTCGTCCAGCAGCAGTCCTTCCGGCTTGCCGAACAGCGCCTGCGCGAGCAACACACGCAGCTTCAGGCCGCCGGTGAGCTGGCGCATGGGCTCTTCGTGGAAGGACTCCTCGATGCCCAGACCCGCCAGCAGCGTGGCCGCGTCGCTCTCCGCCGAATAGCCGTCCTCTTCCGCGATGACGCCTTCCAGCTCACCCAGCCGGTTGCCGTCCTCCTCGGTGATGTCCGCCTTGGCCAGGAGTTTGTTCTTCTCATCCATGGCCGCCCACAGGTGGCGGTTGCCCATCAGCACCACGTCGATGACGCGGTCGTTCTCGTAGCGGAAGTGGTCCTGGCGCAGGATGCCCAGCTTGCGGGGGCGGATGATCTCGCCCATGTCCTGCTCCTCGTCACCCGCGAGGATC
Organism: Corallococcus macrosporus; assembly: GCF_017302985.1. Taxonomy (NCBI): domain Bacteria; kingdom Pseudomonadati; phylum Myxococcota; class Myxococcia; order Myxococcales; family Myxococcaceae; genus Corallococcus; species Corallococcus macrosporus. The sequence goes on along the minus strand of NZ_JAFIMU010000006.1, from coordinate 528,749 downwards.
TTCATGAACGTGGACTTGCCGGCCCCGTTCGGACCGGTCAGGCCGTAGCGACGGCCCGGCGAGAAGGCGACGTTGACCTCCTCGAAAAGTTTCTTGGGCCCGTAGGCCTTGGAGACGTTGATGACGTTGAACATGGCGGCGGCTTGTAACGGAAATGGCGCGGCGACCCAAGACGCGCGGTGAATCGGTGACTGGAGGACCCAATGTAACCGTCGACACGCCCCGGAAATGCCGGCTTCCGGCCCCGTCCCCGGGGGTGGGGTAGGGAAACCGGCGTCCCCGAGGCGGAGCGGCCTCCTGGAGACCAGGCGGGCGTCCCCCAGGAAGCGGGTGCGGCCGGACGGGCGGGCTGGGTATAAGGCCCGACAATGGCCGTCCGCTTCGAACTCCTGAATACCGACCCCACTGGCGCCCGCACGGGCATCCTGCACACCCGCAAGGGGTCCTTCCCCACGCCGATGTTCATGCCGGTGGCCACCCACGCCGGCTTCCGCCACCTGGGCATGGAGGAGGTGAAGGAGACGGGGGCGAAGGTCCTCCTCGCCAACACCTACCACCTGATGCTCCGGCCCGGCCCGGAGGTGTTTGAGCGCTTCGGCGGCATCCACCCGTTCATGGGGTGGGACGGCGCGGTGCTGACGGACTCGGGCGGGTTTCAAATCTTCTCCCTGCCGGAGGACCGGCTCATCACGGAGAAGGGCGCGCACTTCCGCAGCTTCTACGACAACAGCCGCCAGCTCCTGAGCCCCGAGTCGAGCATCGCCATGCAGCAGGCGATCAACTCGGAGATCATGATGGTGCTGGACGTGTGCATCGACTCGCGCACGGACGAGGCCGGCACCCGCGAGGCCATGGAGCGCACCCACCGCTGGGCCGTGCGCAGCCTGGCCGCGAAGGAGAAGCGCGCCACGGGCCAGGCGCTGTTCGGCATCGTCCAGGGCGGCGTGCACCCGGCCCTGCGCGACGAGAGCGCCGCGTTCCTCACGAAGCTGCCCTTCGACGGTTTCGCCATCGGCGGGCTGGCGGTGGGGGAGACGAAGGTGGAGCGCGACACGATGACCGAGCGCGCCACCGCGTCCCTGCCGCAGGACAAGCCTCGCTACCTCATGGGCGTGGGCACCCCCACGGACCTGCTGGAGGCGGTGCTGCGCGGCGTGGACATGTTCGACTGCATCATCCCCACGAAGATGGCGCAGCAGGGCTACGCGTACACGTTCCAGGGGCTGGTGCGCATCACCCGCACCGCGTACCGGCTGGAGGACGGCCCGCTCGACCCCGAGTGCGACTGCTACGTGTGCAAGAAGTACTCGCGCGGCTACCTGCAGCACCTGATGCGCGGCAAGCACCACCTGGGCTCGCGCTTCCTGTCGGTGCACAACGTGCGGCACTACCAGAAGCTCATGGAGCGCATCCGCGAGGGCATCTCGCGCAACGGCTACGCGCAGACGTACCGCGAGCTGAAGTCGGCCATCGCCACGCCCAAGGACCTGAAGGACGAGGCCGCCGCCACCGCGATGACGTTGAAGGACGTGGGCTGAAGTCCGGGCGCGCGTTCCGCTGGCCGCCCTCCGGCCGGGTTGGAAAAGGCCCGGCGCGAACGGCGGTGCGGCGGGACGGAGCGGGTTAGCCTGCGGTGCCCGGGCGCACAGGCCCGGCGCCTTCGCCGCATGGACCCGCGCGCCGCCACCCTTCTGAGTCACGTCCGCGCGAGCGCGGAGAACCGGCCCGGCGTGTACCGGTTCTTCGGTCCCGCCGGCGAGCTGCTCTACGTGGGCAAGTCCGTGCGGGTGCGCACGCGGCTCATGTCCTACTTCCGCGCGGACGAGGGCGAGAAGGCGTGGGAGATCGTCTCCCAGGCGCACCAGGTGGAGTGGGAGTACACGGCCAGCGAGTTCGCGGCGCTCCTCCACGAGTTCCGGCTGATCAAGAGCCACCGGCCCCTCTACAACGTGGAGCACAAGCGCGACCGCGCGCACTGCTTCCTCCAGCTCACGCGCGAGGCCGTGCCGCGGCTGCGCGTGGTGGGCCAGCCCAGCGGCGGCGGGAGCGCGGAGTACTTCGGGCCCTTCCACGGCCGGCACACCATGGCGGACGTGGTGCGCGCGGTGAACGACCTGCTGGAGCTGCGCGACTGCCCGTCCGAGACGCCCATGCGGCTGGCGGATCAGATCCAGCTCTTCCCCATGAAGGACGACCCTCGGTGCATGCGCGGACAGACCGCGCGGTGCCTGTCTCCATGCGCGGGCGGCTGCACGACGGCGGAGTACCTGGCGCAGGTCGCGCTGGCGCGGGCGTTCCTCAACGGCGAGTCCGACCGGCCGCTGGTCATCCTGCGCGAGCGCATGGCGATGGCGGCGCGGCGGCTCCAGTTCGAGTACGCGGCGGAGCTGCGCGACCGCGCGGAGCGGCTGGAGAACGTGCAGGCGTGGATCGTCGAGCTGGGGCGCACGCTGCGGCGGCTGTCGCTGGTCTACACGGCGCGCGGCCACGGCGGTGAGGACCGGACCTATGTGATCCGGCGGGGACGGATCCGCGCGGAGGTCCCCACGCCCCGGACGCCGGAGGAGCAGGCGGCGCTGGAGGCGCGGGTGCGGGACATCTTCGCCATGCCGGAGCCGGAGGCGATGGGCCTGCGCGCGCAGGAGGCCCAGGAGCTGATGCTCGTCGCGAAGTGGTTCCGCCTGCATCCGGAGGAACTGGACGCGACGGTGCCTGTTCCGCCTCGGGCCGGAAGCGATGAGCCCTTCGAGGAGGCCGCGGAGGCCCGTGCCGCGCTCGCGCGCACGCTGGAGCGCACCGTGGAGGGCCCGGAGGAGCCGGAGATCCCGGAGCCTGACGGCGCCGCTGAGCCAGCAGGGTGATGACGCCGGCCATCACCCCTCCAACGACAGTCATCAGCGGCGCGGGGCTTCGCTGACGAGGACGGGCCCACGGGACCTGGAAACACAGGGGTTTGGCGCTCACCCCCAGTTGCACGAGCGCTGGCACACGCCGTGCTCATGGGACAGGCATCCCCGCTGTTTCCTAGAGGCCTGTCCATGGCGATCTCCTCCCTGCCGCGTCCTTCCTCGAACCCTTGCGCGATGCGTCCTTCCGAAGCCGCGCAGGCGCCTCGGAACGTCGTGGTGAAGGTCGTCACCCCGGATGGCAAGCCGGTGAAGACGGTGGACTCCGCGAAGCAGCCCCAGGAGTTCGCGAAGCTGCTGACGGACCTGGGCCTGACCCGGGAGTCCCTGCTGAAGGGTGAGGGCGCGAAGGGCCAGGCCCCGAAGCCCCCCACCCACGCACAGAGCTTCCAGCAGAACCGCAACCGCGACAGCTTCGAGCCGTCCAAGCCGCAGGCCGCGAAGGGCCCGTCCTCCGGCAAGAGCGCGGATCAGGTGGCCCAGGACATCGCGAAGGAGGCCACGTCCTGGAAGTATGACTACTCGGGCGGCAAGACGTGGGATGCGGCCATGAAGAACGCCGGCAACTTCGACGCGTCCAAGTCCGGCGTCTGCGTGGACATGGCCATCGAGGCCGAGCAGCGCTTCGAGCAGGCCGGCGTGGAGGCACGCGTCGCCTTCGGCAACACGGACCAGGGCCTTCACGCGTGGGTGGAGTTCAAGGACGACAAGGGCCAGTTCCAGGCCTTCGACCCCACCGCCGCGGCCTGCACCAAGAAGGCCGACGACGCCATCACCCCGTACGACGGCGGCGCCTACAAGTACCAGGGCATCACCGAGACCCACCAGGCCGTGGGCTGAGCCGCGCCGCGATCCCGTCCAGCACGCACTCCAGTCCCTGATCGAACAGCACGTCCAGGGGCGGGTGCGTCGCGTCCTTCATGACCCTCGCGAGCATCGGGAACTCGCCGGTGTCGAGCATCCGCTGGAGGTAGGGCCCCGTGGCGTGCTGCCACTCCTCCTGGGTCTTGCCGCTCTGGACCTCGGAGCGCAGCTCGCTGGCCTCGCTCTGGATGGCGCCGATGACGTAGGCGTTGACCGTCCGGAGCGCGTGCATGACGGTGTCGATGTCCTCGAAACCCGGCGTGTCCCCCAGCGCGGCCAGTGACGCCTCGATGTGCGCGAGCGCGTGGGGGCCCAGGTGCGGACGGCCGCCCAGCAGCCCCGTGAACCACGGGTGCTTGCGCGAGGCCCGCCGCATGCGGTGGGCGACGGCGCGCAGGGCCTTGCGCCAGTCCCCCCGGAGCCGGCCGTCCACGGCCATCTCGCCGTAGACCTCGTCCACCATCAGCTCGAGCAGCTCCTCCTTCGTGGCCACGTAGCCGTAGAGCCGCATCGGGCCGGCCTCCAGCGCGGCCGCCACGTTGCGCAGCGACACGGCGTCGAGCCCCTCCTTGTCGGCGAGGCCCACGGCGGCCTGCACGATGGCCTCCCGGCTCAGCGGCACGGGTGGAGGCCGGCGGGCGGGCTCGGGGCGCTCCCATACGACGGGGGCCTTCTTCGCACTCGGTTTGCGTCCAGGGGGCATCGCCCTCCGTCTTGCCCATTCCCGATCACGTTGACAACCCGTATCCTCCGATACACTGTATCGATGGATACGTCGAATCGGAGGACATGATGGAGACGAAGTCGACGGCGGTGCTCGTGGTGGGCGGCAGCCTGGTGGGGTTGTCCGCGGCGATGTTCCTGGCGTGGCGCGGCGTTCCGACGGTGGTGGTCGAGCGGCACCTGGGGAGCCATCCCCATCCCCGGGCCATTGGCTTCACGCCCCGGAGCCTGGAGCTGTTCCGCGCCGTGGGCCTGGGCGCGCGCATCCCGCAGGCCCCTCCTGGAATCCGTCTGCGGCGGGTCCGGGCGGAGAGCCTGAGCGGACAGTGGTTCGAGGAGTCCTCCTGGACGCCGGAGGACCGCAACGTGCCTGACGTGGAGTTCTCCCTGTGCCGGGGCGCCGCGATCGCGCAGGATCGCCTGGAGCCCATCCTCCGGGAGCAGGCGCTCGCGCTGGGCGCGGACCTGCGGCTGGGGACGGAGCTGGTCCGGTTCGAGCAGGGCGCCGACGGCGTCGTCGCCTGGATCCGCGGGCGTGACGGTCAGGAGGAGATGCTGCGGGCCGATTACCTGATCGCGGCGGACGGGCATCGCAGCCCGGTCCGCGAGGCGCTCGGCATTGGCCGGAGCGGGCGGGGCCACATGCGGACCGCTCGCAGCGTCATCTTCCGGGCGCCGTTGGAGGAGTATTTGAAGGCCGGAGTCTCCCAGTTCAACATCGCGCAGCCGGGCTTCGAGGCGTTCCTCACCACGTACGGCGACGGCCGCTGGCTGCTGATCCACCGGGACGACCGCGAGCTCACGGACGCCGAGCTGCGGGCCGTCATTGCCCGGGCGATTGGCCGGGACGACGTGCCGGTCGAGGTAGTCACCACGGGCCGCTGGGAGATCAGCGCGTTGATCGCGGACCGCTTCGCCTCGGGCCGGGTGTTCCTTGCCGGAGACTCCGCGCACACGCTGCCGCCCAACCGTGGCGGTTATGGGGCGAACACCGGCATTGACGATGCGCACAACCTGGCGTGGAAGCTGGCAGCGGTGCACTCCGGCGTGGCGTCACCCCGGCTGCTCGACACGTATGACGCTGAGCGGCGGCCCATCGCGTGGCTGAGGCACCAGCAGATCTTCGCGCGTGACGACTTCAAGCCCATGGCGGCGCCGGGCAGCGATGCGCCCATCCTCGATGACGCGGCCATGGAGTTCGGTCAGCTCTACCGCTCGGACGCGGTGCTGGGCGCGGACGCGACGCTGCCGCCCGCGGCCCGGCCCGACCAGTGGACCGGCCAGCCCGGCACGCGCGCGCCGCATCTCTGGGTGGAGAAGGGCGGTGAACGGGCGTCGACGCTCGACCTGCTCCAGCGGGGCTGGGTGCTCTTCACCGAGGACGAGCGATGGATGCCCGCCGCGGCCCAGGTCGCCAGGGCGTCTGGCATCGCGCTGGAGTGCGTGCGCATCGGAGGGGACGTGCGGCCGGTGGAGGCCGGGGCGTTCCAGAGCGCGTTCGGGCTGAAGGCCGGAGGCGCGTCGCTGATCCGCCCGGATGGCTACGTGGCGTGGCGCTCGGTCGAACTGCCGGACGCGCCGGCCGATGCGCTCCGCGAGGCCCTGGCGAAGTGCGCATCAGCGACGCGCCTGGGCTGAGCCGCGCTACCGGAGGTTCCGGATGACGCGGCAGGGATTGCCGGCGGCGAAGACGTACGGGGGAATGTCCCGGGTCACCACGCTGCCCGCGCCGATGGTGGTGCCCTCTCCAATGGTGACGCCCGGGCAGATGATGGAGCCGCCGCCAATCCACACCTTCGAGCCGATGGTGATGGCGCGGCCCAGCTCCGGGCCCTTGATGCGCTCATCCGGATCCAGGGGATGCGTGGCCGCGTACACCTGCACGCCCGGACCGAAGGACACGTCGTCGCCAATCGTCACCGTGTTGCAGTCCAGGATGACGCACTGGAAGTTCATGAAGACGCGCTCGCCCAGGCGGATGTGCTCGCCGTAGTCGCAGTAGAAGGGCGGCTCGATCCACGTCCCGGCGCCCACCTTGCCCAGCAGCTCGGTGAGCAGGCTCGCCCGCTGCGGCAGCTCGTCCTGGGTGGAGTCGTTGTACTGGCGCAGGAGCTTGCGGGCGCGGGCCCGCTCGGCCATCAGCTGCGGATCGGTGGCGCTGTACAGCTCCCCCGCGAGCATCTTCTCTTTCTCGGTCCGTGCCATGCCTGGGAGTGTAGTCACGTCTTCACGTCGCGATGGTGAACAGCCCGTGCGCCGGCCACCCGGACGCGGGTGACACTGGACGGTCCGGCCAGCCAGGATGCCGGCCATGAGGATCGAGCGGGTCGAGGAGACGCTGGAGCGCATCCGTCGCGAGGTGGAGCGGACGCCGGACGGAGTGCTGGCCTTCGACGGGGACGGCACACTGTGGAGCGGGGACGTGGGCGATGACCTGTTCATGGCCCTGCTGGAGCACGGCGGCGTGCGGCCCGAGGCCCGCGCGGCGCTGGAGCAACTGGGCGCCCGCCACGGCGTGGACGCGCAGCCGGACGCGGTGACGCTGGCGCACGCGCTCTTCAAGGCGTTCGAGGCCGGGCGGCTGCCGGAGAAGGACACCTACGAGATGATGGCGTGGATCTTCGCGGGCTGGCACGCGGAGGAGGTGCGTGGCTTCGCCCAGGAGGTGGTGACGCGCAAGGGCGTGGCCCGCCGCATCCATCCCGAAGCCCGCCGCGTGCTGGAGTGGGCCCGAGGGCAGGGCGTGGACTGCTACGTGGTCAGCGCGTCGCCGCGCGCGGTGGTGGAAGCCGCGGTGCGCGAGGTGGGGCTCACGCCCGAGTTCGTGCTGGCGTGCACGCCGAGGGAAGAGGGTGGACGGTTGCGGACGTCCGTCTTCGAGCCCGTGCCCTATGGCCCCGGCAAGGTGACCTGCCTGAGGCAGCGCACGGACCGGCCGCTGTACGCCGCCTTCGGCGACAACGTGTTCGACCTGGACCTGCTCGCGGCGTCCGGCGTCCCGGTGGCCATCCGTCCCAAGGTCCGGCTGCGGGACCGCGCGGCGGAGCTGCCGGCGCTGGTGCAGCTGCAACCCGAAGAGGCCTGAAACGACCGTGCGCCGCCTCGTGGGTGAACACGAAGCAGCGCACGGTGATGGGGCCCGTGCGCCGCTCCGTGGATGACCACGAAGCGGCGTCACGTTGAGGCTTCCGGAGGTCAGCGCTCCGTCACGGGCACGAACTCCACGCGGCGGTTCGCGCTGCGGCCTTCCGGCGTCTCGTTGGACACGCGCGGACGGTCGGGGCCGAAGCCCTTCGCCTCCATGCGCGAGCCCGCGATGCCCTTCTGGATGAGGTACGCACGCACGCGGTTCGCGCGCTGCTGGCTCAACGTGCGGTTGGCTTCCTCCGGACCGCTGTTGTCCGTGTGGCCCTCGATCCGGATGTTCACCTTCGGGTTCGCCTTCAGGTAGTCCGCGATGGCGTCCAACTGCTGCTGCTCGTTCTCCTGGAACTCGGACTGGTTCACCGGGAACTGGACGATGTGGCCCAGCGGCGACGTCGTCTCCTCGGGCTGCTTCTCGGGAGGCGGCTGGGGCTGGGGCTCCTCGGGCTTCTGCTGCTTCGCGGGGCAGCCACGCTCGGACGCGGGGCCGGCCTCGTTCGGGCAGGCGTCGTCCTTGTCCGGCACGCCGTCCTTGTCCGTGTCCTTCACGGGGCAGCCGCGCTCGGACGCGGGGCCCGCCTCGTTCGGGCAGGCGTCCTCGTCATCCCGCACGCCGTCCTTGTCCGCGTCCGGCGCCGGGCAGCCGCGGTCGCGCGCCGTACCGGCTTCGTTCGGGCACTGGTCCTCGCGGTCCACCACGCCGTCGCCGTCCGAGTCCTTGTCCGGGCAGCCGTTGTTCTCCACGGAGCCGGCCTCCAGCGGGCAGCGGTCGTCCTTGTTGGCCACGCCGTCGCCGTCGTCGTCCTCGTTGGGGCACTGCTCCGGCGTGTGGCTGCGGCCGGTGCGGCAGCGGTCCACGGGCTCGGGCTCGTTCGCGTACGCGATGCCCGCACCCAGGCGGAACGACGGCGTGCCCGGGATGTCCGTGAAGCCGTGCCCCGCGAGCGCGAACGCCTCGAAGCCCGCGCCCACCGGCAGCCGCACGCCGCCCAGCAGCTCCAGCGCCAGGTCGGACTCCACGAGCGACTCGGCGGCCTGCAGCGCGATTTCACCGCGCAGCCCCTTGCCGCGCGTGGCCACCACCACGCCCTGCTCCAGCTCGGTGCCCACGTCGCGGCCCGGCTCCACTTCCTTCGAGCGGATCCGCACGCCCGCGTTGGCGCCCAGCACCACGGGACCCAGCTCGCGGCTCACCGACACGCGCGGCGCGAACTGGAACCCCGCCCAGCCCGCCTGACGGCCGAACGCGTCCGCCGAGCCGCCCGGCAGCCCGATGTCCAGGCCCAGGCCCAGGAACACCGGCGCGCCTTCCTCGCGCCGCAGCAGCTCGTAGCGCACGCCCAGCTCCGGCGTGCCCAGGCCGAACGAGTCCGGCTCGCTCACGCCCACCAGCTGCTCCGCGCCATGGCCGCCCTGCGCGATGATGACGGGCAGCTTCGCGGAGAACTCCAACCGGTCCACCGGCGACCACGCGCCAGCCAGCCAGCCCGCGGTGCGGTAGTGGAGGATGGAGCGCTCCAGTCCGTCGCTGCCCTGAAGCAGGAGGATGCCGCGCTCGTAGTTGACCATGAGGAGCAGGCGGTAGCCGCCCTCGGGGAGCACGCGGCCGGTGTCCACCAGCATCGAGTCCGTCGCCGCCGGCTGGAAGCGCAGGCGCTCCAGGTCCAGCGGGCGCAACGGGCTGGTGGGGGTCTGTCCGAAGGCGGCGGGGGAGGCGACGGTGGCCAGCAGCGCGGCCAGCGCCCAGCTCCCCCGGGCCGGCTTCCGACGGCGGCGCGAATGACTCCAGGCCGCCAGCGCGGCGAGGAGCGCCAGCGCGGACGTGGTGCCGCCGCTGCTGTCGCAGCCACCGCCGGCGATCTCCACGACCTCCGCCTGGACCCGGACCTGGAACGTGCACTGCGCGGTGTTGCCCGCGGCGTCCGTCGCGGTGACGGTGACCTGCGTGGCGCCCGGCGCGAAGGTGCTGCCCGACGCGGGCGACGACGTCACCGTCGGCGGGGACGTCACCGCGTCCGTGGCCGTGGGCTCGAACGTCACCGGCTCATTCGGACCCACCAGGACGTTGGCGGGGCAGGTCAGCGCGGGCGCCGTGGTGTCCTGCACCGTCACCGTGAACGTGCAGGTGAGGCCCGTGGAGGTCGCGGTGACCGTCGTGGTGCCCAGCGGGAAGCGCGAGCCCGACGCCTGCGAGTAGGTCACCGGCAGCCCCGCCGGCTCCAGCACCGCGGGGTCGTAGTTCACGATGGCGCCGTCCGCGCCGGTCGCCTCCGCGGTGACGTTCGCGGGGCAGGTGAGCGTCGGAACGGCGTCCACCACGTTGAGGGTCAGCGTGGCGACGTTGCTGTCGTCGGCGCAGTCCCGCACGCGGTAGGTAAAGCTGTCGGTGCCCACGTAGCCGGGCGCGGGCGTGTACTGGAGGATCCCCTGCGCGCTGGTGCCGAGCGTGCCGTGCTGCGGCTGGGTGACGACCGTATAGGTCAGCACCTGGCCGGGGTCCGGATCCGTGCCGGTCAGGGCGAGCTCCACCGCGATGTCCTTCGGCACGGTGACCGTCTGATCCGCCGCCGTCGGGGGGCGGTTGGCGACGAGGGTCACCATGCGTCCACCGGGGATGGCGTTGGCGAAGACGGACAGCCCGTAGGTGCCCAGCTGGGTTCCGGCGGGGACGGTCACCGTCGCGCGGGTCTCCGACGTGTTGCTGCTGGGGAGCGTCCAGAGGCGGCCGCCCTCGGCGCCCCGCAGCCGCACCAGCGGGAAGTCGGTGGGGGAGTCCAGGTAGCTGCCGGTGCTTCCACCCGAGATGCCGCGGAACAGCAGGCCCTCCAGGACGGTGGGGCAGCCGGCGACGAGCGTGGCCGGGTTCGTCACGGTGGGCCGCCACGCGGGGAGGGCGCTCGTGTCGTCGAACAGCTCGGCGTTGGGGGTGGCGAGGCCACCGGACAGCAGGACCTCTCCGGAGGGCAGGGCGACGGCGGACAGGCCGCCCGCGGTGGTGGGGTCCGCGACGTTGAGCCAGCGGCCGATCGTCGGGTCGTAGACCTCCGCCGTGTTGGCGTAGTCCCCATTCGTGGTGATGCCGCCCGCGACCAGCACCTTGCCGCCAGGCATCAGCGTCGCGGAGTGCAGCCAGCGCGGCTGCGCGAGCGCCGCCGCGGGAGCCCAGGTGTTCGTGGCGGGCGTGTACAGCTCCGCGGTCGTGAGCTCCACGAAGGCCGCGATGCCGCCCGCCGCGAGCACCTGACCCGACGGCAGCAGCGTCAGCGTCAGCTCGTCGCGGGCGCCCGCGAGGCTCGCCGCCGGGGCCCAGGTGTTGGTGGCGGGGTCGAAGAGCTCCGCCGAGGCCAGCTCCAGGCCGCCGCCGCCGTGTCCGCCGACGACGAGCACCCAGCCGTTCTGCAGCAGCACGGCGCGATGTCCGGCGCGCGCCGTGGTGAGCGAGCCGGCCGAGGTCCACGTGTTCGTGTCAGGCGCGTACAGCTCCGCGGTGGCGAGCACCGTGGTGTTGCTCTGGCCACCGGCGACGAGCACCCGGCCATCCGGCAGGAGCGTGGCGGTGTGCAGGTGCCGCGTGCCCAGCAGCGCCGCGGTGGGCAGCCAGGTGTTGGTCGCCGGATCGAAGCGCTCCACGGAGGCCGTGGAGGTGCTGGTGTTGCGGCCGCCCACGATGAGCACCTGCCCCGAGGTCAGCACGGTGGCGGTGGAGCGCTCGCGCGGGGTGGCGAGCGCGGGCAGGGCGCTCCAGGAATTGCTCGCGCGGTCGTACAGCTCCGCCTCGGCGGACGAGGTGAACTGGCCGCGGCCGCCCGCGACGAGCACCTGGCCGGAGGGCAGCAGCGCCACCGCCGCGTCGGTCCGGGGCGTGCCCATGGCGCCCGCGGGGGACCACCGGCTCAGGGCGGGGTCGTAGACCTCCGTCGTCGCGGAGAAGGTCGTGACCGGGGCCGAGTTGAAGCCGCCCGCGATGAACACCTTGCCACTCGGCAGCAGCGTCGCGGTGTGGTTCTCCCGGGCGACGTTCATCGTGCCCGCGGCCGTCCAGGTGCCGGTGGCGGGGTCATAGATTTCCGACTCGAGCGGCGGCGAGGCGCGGAACTCGGCGCCGCCGGTGACGAGGACGCGGCCATTGGGCAGCAGCGTGGCCGCGTGACTGGCGCGCGCGAACGCGAGGCTGCCCGTCGCGGTCCAGGTGTTGGCCACCGGGTCGTAGAGCTCCGACTGGTTCGTCGCGTTGGTTGCCGTGAAGCCGCCCGTGAAGAGCACGCGGCCGTCGGGGAGCAGGGTGCTGGAGGCGTAGTGCCGGGGGACGAGCGGGGGCGCGACGGCGGTCCAGGTGCCGGTCGCGGGGTTGTAGAGGTCCGCGCCGGGCACCTCACCGCTCCCGCTGAAGCCGCTCACCGCGAGCACCCGCCCGTCGCGCAGCCGCGTGGCGGTGTGCGCGTTGCGGCCCAGGGTCATGGCGCCGGTGGGGACGAAGGCGTTGGTGGCCGGGTCATACAGCTCCGCCGACGTGAGCCGGACGCCGCCAGGGCCGGTCCCCCCCGCCACCAGCACCTGGCCGGTGGTCAGCAGCGTGAGCGTGAAGAGGCCGCGCGGGGTCGACATGTTGCCCGTGGCGGTCCAGGCGCCCGTCGCGGGGTCGTAGAGACGTCCCGCGGTGGAGCCGTCGGTCAGCACCAGCACCTTGCCGGTGGACAGCCGCACGGCCTTCGTGACGTTGCCCTGGATACCGGTCGTGCCCGCGGAGGTCCAGGCGCCGGTGGCCGGGTCGAACAGCTCCGCCGTGGTCACGAACCCGGCGCTGTTGACGCCGTTGATGATCAGCAGCCGCCCGTCCGGGAGCAGGACGGCCGCGTGTTGTCCGCGGGCCGTCGCCATGGAAGCGGTGGCATAGAAGTCCGGCGGAGTCGCGAGGCGGGAGTGCACCGAGCGGGCGCCCTCCGGTGCCGGGCGCTCGTTCCCGCCGCAGGACAGAAGGCCCAGGCTCGTGACGAACAGCAGGAGCCCGCTCCAGACAGCGCGTTGTGACCGCATTGATGAAACCCCGATCCGCGAGGGCTGGCGCGAACGTGACCGTCGGCCCGCTGCTCGACGTAAACACTCCGGGTGGCGAATTATCAGTGCGCCGGGTGCTGGGGCAATGCGTGAAAAAATCCGGCGTGGTCATCCATCGCGTGGATCGGAGATGGCCGCTGGGGGCGGCTCCAGGAAGCGGCGCCACCAATGGCGCATCTCCTCCGGTGTGTAGCCCTCGAAGGGGACGAAGGGAGCGGAGGGCATGAGCCACGGTTCCAGGAACCGGGCCAGCTCGCGGTACGCCGGCAGCGTTTCACCCAGCTTCGTGTCGCCCGCCAGCGGAGCGGGCCCCAGGCGGATCACGGCGCGGCACCCGGTGAGCTCCTGGACGGTGGTCTCCGGATGCTGCAACCGGGCGCGGATCGCATTGGGCCCTCCCAGGGTGTCGAGGAGGGGCGCCCCCAGGAAGGTCATCCAGTGGATGCCGTCGATCCCTTCTTCCATGCCCCATGTGCTCGCGCGAGGAACATCCCAACCGGGATGCCGGACCAGATGGTCCTTGAGGAGGGGAAGGAGGCGGGACCTGCCGCGGGTGAATGACAGCGACAGTCCGGCGTGGCCCGTGGAGAAGGGAAGCGGCTCCGCCAGCGCCTGAGCCAGCTCAAAGGCCTTCTCGGGCCCCTGGTCCTCCAGGAACTGCATGGGGACCTTCACGCTCAGGACGCTGTACTCACCCGAGGGTTCGCGCCAGGGCAGCCGGGAGCGGAAGCTGAATTCATAGCCAGTGGGGTCCGACTCTCCGCCAATGAGATGAACCCATGTGTCGAAGCCCCGCTTGGTCAAGGTCCGGAACCAGAAGGAGTCCTGCTCCATCTCATCCAGATGCTCGAATCGGGATTTCTCGATATGGCGTCGGGCTTCCTCCCAGAACTCAGGCGTGAGCGGAAATGCGGCCTCACTGATGTCGGGATCCTCTCCCGAGGTCAGTGCTCCGCCACCGGCAGAAATGAACGCGAGATAGGTGTCGAGGGTTCGTCGTAGGACCGGTGCCAGCGTTCTGTGGTCATGCGGCAAGTAGAAGACGATGCGCACGACCAATTGGACCCTGGGAAGTACAGAGGCAAAGTGTTGAAGGAATGGATACCTATTCACGCACAACTCCAAGCTGGGGCGTGATGATGGCGGGCTTGCACTTTCCTCCCAGATCCTCATAGCGAGACATCTGTCTTCGAGTATCGCCGCTGGTGAACGGTTCGGCCTTACTGTTCCCTGTGCACGGGAATTTGAGGTCGAAGATGCATTGGATCTGGAGCGGCTGGTTCGTAGCATGAAGGACGACGTCGGGCTTCTTCGAGCCCGTCCATTGGTTCGTCAAGGCAGGGCCACCAGACTTTGCGTCGCCACTGTAGCGAGGCTCAATCGAGACATTTTCGGGGAAGAGCCGGAGGACTTCTCTCCGTACACATGCGAAGGCAACCTCGTGCTTCATCGTCCCGAGTTCGGCCTGCCGTCGGATGGGGTCCCCGTTCTTGTTGTAGCCGACCACTCGCATGCACTCCTTGTCGTCCGGGATCTTCCCTTCGCCGTACTCGCGTTCATTGACGATACGGTTCGCTTCCTTGGAGCACTCCACAAGCAGGTGCTCGATGCGTGCTACGTCCGCCGCCTCCAGCACCTTCATTGCTGCGCCGGCGGTCGCTGCCGCCCTGGCGGCCTTGTCCACCCATGGGAGGAACGCTTCGTCCCCTGGCTGCGTGTAGCAGGTGGGATTTCGAAGGCATCCATTGGTCGCGGAGTTCGTCTGCGCATACCGCGTCGGCGCAGATGCGCACGACAGGCAGAGCAGGGCGACCAGTCCACCCAGGAGCCGCATCTCAATCATCGTCCTCGCCCACGTCATGCGCGGCCGCGTTGAACAGGCCGAAGCCTCCGGCCTCCTCGCTCGAGATGTCGGCCCGGCGCAGCGCGGGGGAGTCCTGGGTCTGGCCCACCGCCATCCAGCGGGGCGCGGCCAGCAGCACCCCTTCCTTCGGCAGCTCCGGCAACAGGTGCTCCAGGTCCCCGAGGATGAACTCCGCGTGCCCCACGTCCTCGGGCTCCATCAGCCCTTCCGGTGGACGCCACGGTCCTCCGTCCAGGTGGCCGAAGGGGAAGCTCCCCGTGCCGCTCGCGCCCCCGTAACCTCCCTCCAGCAACTGCCGCGTCCGCGCCTCGCTCCCCGTCACCGCCGGCAGGCAGACGCGCGTCAGCCACTCCCAGGTCGCCGAGCCCTGCTCCACGGGCCAGTCCAGCTCCACCGTGTCGTCCGCCTTCGCCAGCAACGCGTCGATGTACGCACACGCCGCGCGCGGCCCCAGCACGCCGCCCCTTCGCGCCTCCTCCACCGCCTCCGGCCACAGCTCCTCGCGGTAGTAGTGCGCGAAGTAGAACCCCGGCTCCTCCCACTCCGGACACACGCCCCGGGGCAGCTTCGCCAGCACCAGCCCGCTCGACAGGTACGCCGGCCCGGTGGTCCGGGGATGGAACTGGCTGAACGCGAAGCGGAACACCCTCACCGCCAGCCCCGCTTCCTCCGTCGCCTCCAGTTCCTCCGGACAGCCCGCCCGCAGGTGGAAGTCGTCGAAGCGCAGGAACACGTCCACCCCGATGCCCACCGCGTTCTGACACAGCGACTCCAGGCACGCCGCCAGCGGATGACCCGCGCTCACGGACTCGGAGGCCTCCCACGCGGCGTCCTGGATGAGCCGCGTCCCGGCGTCCACCCGGAGCGACAGCCGCACCCGGCCTCCCGCGAAGGGCGCCTCCCCGTGCCGCACGTCCTCTCCGTGAAGCGCGCCGCGATGTTCCTGCCCTGGAGTCCTCATGCTAGGCACCCATCCTTTCCCACACATCCCCTCCAGGCCAGGAGCCCCATGTCCGAGCCCTCCCATCCGCGCGACGGCGACTTCGAGCTCGTCACCCTGCGCAACGGCCACCGCGCCGTGCGCCACCTGGGCCATGGCGAGGTCATGCACCCCGCGGTCGGTCCGTGGCAGGAGGCCCTGCGCCTCTACGTGGATCAGCCCGGCCTCGCGGACCGCCTGCGCCAGCCCGGCCCGCCGCTCGTCATCCACGACGTGGGCCTGGGCGCCGCCACCAACGCCGTCGCCGCGCTCACCCGCGCCCGCGACCTGGGCCCCCAGCGAGCCCGCGACCTGCACGTCGTCAGCTTCGAGGTGGACCTGGCCCCGCTGCGCCTGGCGCTCGCGGACGCGGAGGGCTTCCCGTTCCTCCAGCCGTTCCGCGAAGCCTGTGAAGCCCTCATGAAGCACGGCGCCTGGAGCGAGCCCGGCATCCGCTGGGAGCTCAAGCTGGGCGACGCGGTGCCCTTCCTGGAGGCGGAACTGCCCCCCGCGGACCTCGTCTTCTTCGACCCGTTCTCACCCGCGTCCAACCCGGACATGTGGACCGAAGGCGTCCTCGCCCGGGTGCGCCGGCACTGCCGGGAGGACGGGGAGGGCGCCCTGCTGATGACCTACAGCGCGGCCACACCCACCCGCGTCACGCTGCTGCTCGCGGGGTTCTACGTGGGCGCCGGCGTGTCCACCGGCACCAAGGGGGAGACCACCGTGGCCTCGACCCGCTACGAATCCCTGGCCGCCCCGCTGGGGACCCGGTGGCTGGAGCGCTGGGAGCGCTCGTCCTCCCGGGCCCCGCATGGGGGCACCCTCACGCCTGAGGTCGAGCGTCGCCTGAGGACCCATCCTCAGTGGCGCTGAGCGCTGTCTCCACGGGGGCCTCGCTCCAGCGCAGGTGGAACGTGGCCGCCGTGCCGTCGAACTCCTCCGGCAGCGCCACCACCCGCCAGCCCCCGCACAGCGCCACCGCGCGCGCCAGCAACCCCGCCGCGAACGTCGGCTGATCCGCCAGCACGTCGTTCATCCACAGCTCCAGCGAAGTCGCGCTGCGCTCCACGATTTTGACTTCACTGAAGTTGTTGCCGGCGCGAAAGCCCACGTCCGCGCGCAGCAGCATCCTCCGGGGACCGGCCAGCCGGCCCACGCCCAGCAGGGCGCGGCCAAAGAAGGTGCCGAAGTAGGCGTCCATGAAGCGCTCGCCCAGGGAGTAGTACGCGGCCTCCGCGGGGACGCCGCCATAGACGTGGCCGGCGGCGATGCGCAGGAACTCCCGCCACTGCTCCAGCGAGTAGGTGCGCTCCAGCTTGCGGTCGAGGTCCAGCCCGGCCCGCTTCAGGTGCTCACGGCAGGCGGGGGTCAGCCGGTTCTCCAGCGCTCGGACGAAGAGCGCGTCGACGGTCTGGGCGAAGACAAGCTTCTCAGGATTCATGCGGAGCACCCTACACGATGCCCCCCATGCGATGCTCCCCCACCTGTGTACTGACGTTCAGTGTCGCGCCCCCCGAGTGTCAGGAAGCTGGCGCGCGCCGCACCCTTCGTGAACTCCGGGTGTTTTCAGACCCCGCGTTCACGGCCCGTTGCACCAGTCCGCGCAGCCACTGGTGCGCGGGGTCGCCGTCGAAGCGCTCGTGCCAGACCTGGATGATGTCGAAGGACGGCACCGGGATGGGCGGGGGGAACACCTGGAGTGCATATGCATCGCTGAACGCGGCGATGAGGCGGCGGGGCGCGGTGAGGACGTAATCCGAGCGCGACACCGCCAGCGGGGCGATGAGGAAGTAGGGCACCCGCAGGGCGATGCGGCGCGGGGGCAGACCGCGCTTCGCGAGGACGGCGTCCACCGCGCCAAAGCCGTCGCCACGGGGGCTGATGAGGATGTGGGACAGCTTCAGGTAGGTGTCCAGGTCCAGCGTGCGGCGCACGGTGGGGTGGTCCCTGCGCACCACGCAGACGAAGTCCTCGGTGAGCAGCTTCTTCTGGCGAAGCCCCGCCCCGGTCTCCACCGGCGGCGTGACGACGGTCAGGTCCACGCCGCCCGTCTCCATGAGCGCGGGGTACGTGTGGTTGTCCACGTGCTGCACGATGAGGTCCACGCCGGGGGCTTCACGGCCCAGCAGCTCCAGCGCGCCCGGCAGCAGCACGGTCCCGAAGTAGTCGCGCGTGGCCACGGTGAAGCGGCGGGACGCGGTGGCGGGCTCGAAGGGGGGCTCGTGCCTCAGCGCCCGCCGCAGCTCCGCCAGCCCCCGCCGCAGCGGCGCCACGAGCTGCTCCGCGCGCGGCGTCAGCACCATGCCGCCCCGGCCCCGGATGAGGAGCGCGTCACCCAAGAGCTCCCGCAGCTGGGCGAGCGCGTGGCTCATCGCGGACTGGGTGAGGCCCACGCGGGCCGCGGCGCGGGTGACGTGCGCCTCCTGGAGCAGCGCGTCCAGCGCCACCATCAGGTTGAGGTTGATGCCGGAGAGGTCCACCTCCTCGGTGGAGGTTTCATGCGCGCGGTGCATGGGCACATGCATAGCATGCAGTGGCCTCATGGCGGGCGCGGGGGCACTGTTGCGCCATCCCGAAGTCGCTGGAGGCACCCCATGTCCATCGTCATCAACACCCCGAACGGCAACATCGGTCGTCCCCTCGTGGAGAAGCTCTTGAAGGCCGGCCGCAAGGTCACGGTCATCTCCCGCACGCCGGAGAAGGTGGCGGACCTGGTGAAGCTGGGCGCCAAGGTGGTGCAGGGCTCCATCGACGAGCAGGCCACGCTGGACGCGGCCCTCCCGGGCGCGGAGGCGCTGTTCTGGCTGGCTCCGCCCGCGGCCCGTCCGGACTTCGTGCAGTGGGCCACGGCCACGGGCCGGATGGCCGCCGAGCGCGTGAAGGCGCACGGCGTGAAGCGCGTGGTGCTCATCTCCAGCATCGGCGCGCAGACCGGGCCGGGCACGGGGCCGGTGGCCGCGCTGAAGCCCATTGAAGAGGCCTTCCAGGCGGCGGCCCCCAACGTCGTCAGCCTGCGCGCGGGCTTCTTCATGGAGAACCTGCTGCGCGACGTGCAGGGGCTGACGAAGACGGGCGCGCTCTTCAGCGTGAACGGGGAGACGCAGGCCTTCCCCATGGTCGCGACGGCGGACATCGCGGCGAAGGCCTTCGAGTACCTCACGGACACCTCGTGGACGGGCCACCGCTACGTGGGCGTGCACGGGCCCAAGGACGTCACCTATCCGGAGATCGCCAGCGTCCTGACCCAGGTGCTGGGCCAGCCCGTGAAGTACGTGCGGGTGGGGCTGGAGGACGTGCGCAACGGCATGACGGGCGCGGGCATGCCCTCGTGGATGGCGGACGTCTACGTGGAGATGTACGGCGCCGTCCTGGACGGGCGCATGGTCGCGGCCGAGCCGCGCTCGAAGGAGACGACCACGCCCACCACGCTGGCGGAGTTCGCCAGCACCGTGCTCAAGCCGGCGGTGGAGCGGGCGCGCGCGTCGTAGGGTGCCGCTGGAAAACGGACAGGGGAGCGTGCGACGCCCCGTCCTCTTCCTCCCGACTGGTGCACGATGGGGGCCGACCGGAGATTGACGCCGGTACGGCCACCCACCGAACACGAGCGCACCATGGACGAGCAGCGCCCCACCACGCCCCCGGCCCGGACGGACCCCTCCATCGACCTGCTCCACCAGCGCACGCGTCAGCCGCTGGAGGTCCTCTTCTCCCCGCGCAGCGTCGCGGTGGTGGGGGCGAGCGAGCGCCCCGGCAGCGTGGGCCGCACCGTCCTGTGGAACCTCATCAGCAGCCCGTTCGGCGGCACCGTCTATCCCGTCAACCCGCAGCGCCCCAACGTGCTCGGCATCAAGGCGTGGCCTTCGCTGCGCGCGCTGCCGGAGCCCGTGGACCTGGCCGTCATCGTCACCCCCGCGAAGTCCGTGCCGGCCATCATCCGTGAGTGCGCGGAGATGGGCGTCAAGGGCGCCATCATCATCTCCGCGGGCTTCAAGGAGACGGGGCCGGAGGGCGTGAAGCTGGAGCAGGAGGTCTTGCGCATCGCGCAGGCCGCGAACCTGCGCATCATCGGCCCCAACTGCCTGGGCGTGATGCGCCCCACGGGCGGCTTCAACGCCACCTTCGCCAAGGGCATGGCCCGCCCCGGCAACGTGGCCTTCATCAGCCAGTCCGGCGCGCTGCTCACGTCCATCCTGGACTGGAGCCTGCGCGAGGCCGTGGGCTTCAGCGCCTTCGTGTCCGTGGGCTCCATGCTGGACGTGGGCTGGGGGGACCTCATCGACTTCCTCGCGGATGATCCGATGACGCGCTCCATCCTGCTGTACATGGAGTCCATCGGTGACGCGCGCGCCTTCCTGTCCGCCGCGCGCGAGGTGGCCCTCACCAAGCCCATCATCGTCATCAAGGCCGGCCGCACCGCGCAGGCCGCGCAGGCCGCCGCGTCGCACACCGGCACGCTCGCCGGCAGCGACGAGGTGCTCTCCGCCGCCTTCCGCCGCGCGGGCGTGCTGCGCGTGGACTCCATCGAGGACCTCTTCCACATGGCGGAGGTGCTGGCCCGCGAGCCCCGGCCCTCCGGCCGCAGGCTCACGCTGCTCACCAACGCGGGCGGCCCCGCCGTGCTCGCCACGGATGCGCTCGTGTCCGGTGGCGGCGAGCTGGCCGTGCTGTCCGACGACACCCGGAAGCAACTGGACGGCTTCCTGCCGCCGCCGTGGAGCCACGCCAACCCGGTGGACATCCTGGGAGACGCGGACGCGGAGCGCTACGCGAAGGCGCTGGAGACGACCGGCGCGGACCCCAACAGCGACGGCCTGCTCGTCATCCTCACGCCGCAGGACATGACGGAGCCCACCAAGACGGCGGACCGCCTCAAGGGCTACGCGAAGCTGCCCGGCAAGCCCGTGCTCGCGAGCTGGATGGGCGGTTCCGAGGTCGCCGCGGGCGAGCGCATCCTCAACGACGCGGGCATCCCGACCTTCGGCTACCCGGACACCGCGGCCCGCGTCTTCAACTACATGTGGCGCTACTCGGACAACATCGCCGGGCTCTATGAGACGCCCACGCTGGCGGAGGAGCCCACCGGCGGCGGCCGCGACGTGGCGCGCGCCCTGGTGGACGAGGCCCGCGCCTCCGGCCGCACCCTGCTGTCCGAGTACGAGTCCAAGCGCCTCCTGGCCGCCTACGGCATCCCCACCGTGGAGACGTGGCTCGCCACCTCCGAGGACGAGGCGGTGGCGAAGGCGCACACGCTGGGCTTCCCCGTGGTGCTCAAGCTGCACTCGCTCACGGTGACGCACAAGACGGACGTGGGCGGCGTGCGCCTGGACCTGCGCGACGAGCAGCGCGTGCGCGAGGCGTTCCGCGCCATCCGCGACGCGATGGCGGAGCGGGGGCTCCAGGACGGGTTCGACGGCGTCACCGTGCAGCCCATGGTGAAGCTGGACGGCTACGAGCTGATTGTCGGCAGCAGCCTGGACGCGCAGTTCGGCCCGGTGCTGCTCTTCGGCGCGGGCGGCACGCTGGTGGAGGTGATGCAGGACCGGGCCCTGGGCCTGCCGCCCCTCAACACCACGCTGGCGCGCCGGATGATGGAGCGCACGCGCATCCACCACGCGCTCAAGGGCGTGCGCGGCCGGGCGCCCGTGGACCTGGGCGCGCTGGAGCGCTTGATGGTGCGCTTCAGCCAGTTGGTGGTGGAGCAGCCCTTCATCCGCGAGCTGGACATCAACCCGCTGCTCGTCTCCGCGGAGCGCATCATCGCGCTGGACGCGCGCGTGGTGCTGCACCCGCCGGACGTCCCGGCCTCGGCCCTGCCGAAGCTCGCCATCGAGCCGTACCCGCACCAGTACGCGCAGGTGCTCACGCTGAAGAACGGCGAGCAGCTCCTCGTGCGTCCCATCCGCCCGGAGGACGAGCCCGCCATGGGCCGCTTCCATCAGGCCCTGTC
The DNA here is from genome assembly GCF_017302985.1 of Corallococcus macrosporus. Classification (NCBI taxonomy): domain Bacteria; kingdom Pseudomonadati; phylum Myxococcota; class Myxococcia; order Myxococcales; family Myxococcaceae; genus Corallococcus; species Corallococcus macrosporus. The sequence goes on along the minus strand of NZ_JAFIMU010000006.1, from coordinate 507,264 downwards.
CGAACAGACGGTGTTCATGCGCTACGCGGGCCTGATGAAGCTCAGCCAGCGCGTGGCCCACGAGCGCCTGGCGCGCATCTGCTTCAACGACTACGCGCGGGAGATGGCGCTCGTCGCGGAGCGGCCGTCACCGGACGGGAAGGGCGGGGGAGAAATCCTGGCGGTGGGCCGGCTCACGCGCCTGCGCGGCACGAAGGACGCGGAGTTCGCCATCACCGTGAGCGACACGGCGCAGCGGCTGGGCCTGGGCACGGAGCTGTTGCGGCGGCTGGTGGACATCGGCCGGGACTGGGGCCTGCGCCGCATCGTCGCGGACATCCTCGCGCGCAACCGCGGCATGCAGGCCGTCAGCAAGAAGCTGGGGTTCACCCTCGTGGAGCACGAGGAGCTGGCCCCGGACATGGTGAAGGCCGTGAAGGTGCTCAACGGCTGACCGTGCCCGGGGCCATCACGGCCTCACGGCACTACACGTCGTCGCAGGGCGTGCCCAGCCGCGCGCCCGTGTAGACGCCCAGCTCGTTGTAGATGAACGGCAGGTTCTCACCCACCGGCACCGCGCGCAGCTTCTGGCGCTTGCTCTTCACCACCCAGAACGACGGCTCCTCGCGGTCCACCACGAGGCGCAGGTCGCCGCCCTGCGTGGAGAAGATCTCCCCCTGCGAGTCGGTGACGACGTTGAGCATCTTCTGCTGCTTCACCTGGCCGCGCTGGCCCGTGAAGATGCGGAAGCTCTTGTTGTCCGCGCCGATGCCGCGCTCCACCAGGTAGTACGTGCCCTTGTCGTCGCGCAGCAGCGCGTACGGCTGGAACTTCACCGGGCTGGGCTGGTAGGCGGCCTTGCGCAGCAGCTCCTTCGCCTGATCCGCGGGCACCGGCTGCTGGGGCAGGCTCTTCTCCCCGCAGCTGAGCGTGCACGTCTTGGCGTCCTCGCTGAGCCGCAGATAGGAGACGACGCGGTAGTCCATGCCGCGGAAGTTGTCGTTGGCCTTGGGGTTGAAGAAGCGGGGCTCGAAGAACATCCCCTCCCTGCTGTCGGGGTAGCCCACGGGAGCGACCTGCGTGAACGTCTTGCCGTCCCCGTAGTACAGCTCGCCGTCGTGCTCCGGCGTGTGCGGGACGATGACCGTGTAGTGGCCCTTGCCGTCCGCGCAGACCCTGGCGGACTCCAGCACCATGCGCTCACGGAGCTTCTGCTCCTTGCCCCAGGGGGGATCCAGCGCGAGCGCGGCTTGCGGGGCCAGGACGAGCCCCAGGGCGATGACCATGTGTCGAAGCGTCATGTCGGTGGGCTTTCGTTCTAGAGGTTGTCGGTGAAGAAGGAGGTGGCGGCGTCCGGCTGGACCGTGTCCCGCTCGGTCACGGACCAGATGACCTTCTGGGCCTCCAGCTTCAGCGCGGCCTGCGCGTCCATGCGGCACTCCACCGCCTGGAGCTTCTGCTGGACGGCGCGCTTGGCCTCGTCGGAGCGCTCACACAGCTTCTGGAGCGACTCCAGCGGGCCCACGCAGTAGCTGCCGAAGGAGATGTCGTTGATCTGCGCGTCCGTGACGGAGTCCCAGGCCACGGTGGGCGTCAGCTTGGAGCCGCACGCCTTGTTCGTCTCCGCGGCCGCCTCCGCGAGCTGCACCTCCGCCTGGTTCGCCCAGAACTTGCGGTCGAACGCGAGCATCGACTGGTACTTCTTGTCGCCTTCCAGGTCCTGGTAGCGCTCGAAGACCTTCTCCACCTTCAGCGCGCCCGTCTTCGCCGTGTCCGGCTTCAGGTGCGTGTAGCCCGTGTGGTTCACGTCGCTGAAGATGAGGTCCTCGTAGCCGCCCCGGTCCTCCACGGAGACGAAGCGCTGCTTGCGGCCGCGCCACGGCGTCCAGTACTCCGTCTTGCGCCGCTCCTGGTCCACCGAAGCGACGAGCACCTGGCCATCCAGCTCGCTCTTCGTGCCCTCGAACATCACCAGCGCCTTCTTCGAATCACCGGGCTCCAGCCCGATGAGGGTGACGCGCTCGCCCGCCTCGTTGGAATACACCTTGCCGGTGGCGGGCTTCGTGCCCGCCACGGCGCTGTCGGGACGCACGCCCCGGGAACACCCCAGGGACAGCGCCACGACCCCCACTGCCAGTAGGACTCTCACGACGACTCCTTGAATTGCGGGCGCGCCCCCGCTCTGGAGCTTCCGCGCGCCCGGACGACCCTAGAGGTCGATATCGTACTGCGAACAGTATTGTCGGACCCTTGGACGTTCCGTTGCCGGGACCCGGGTCCATTGTGCTCGCGCGTTCGCCAGGTCGTGCTGCTGGCAGTACACGCGGGTGAGCAGCGCGAAGGACAGGCCGGTGATCTTCGTGCGCTGGCTGCGCCGGATGTGACGCAGCGCTTCCGACGTGTTCGACGCGTCCAGCGCCTTCTGCGCGGACGCCAGGTCCTCGCGCACGCTGTCCGGCATGGACTCGGTCGCGCCGCCACCGCGCGGCCCCTTGGTCCGGGTCGCCACCGTGGGCGGATCCTCCGGCTCCACGAGCGGCCGCTTCTCCTCGGGCGCCGTCTGCTGCTGCGGCGGCGGTGCGACCGGATCCGCGGGGGGCTCCACGGGCGGCTTCTGATCCACGGGCTGCGTCACCACGGCCGCGACGGGGGCCGTGGGCGCCGGCGGATTCACCGCGACGGGGGTGGGCGGGGTCGTCGTGCCCGCGCCCTTCCAGAAGAAGGCGACGGCGAACGCGATGATGACGGCCAGGCCCACCGCCACGGCCACCGGCCACTTCGGGCGGGGACGGGCCAGGGGCTGCGCGGGCAGGGACGCGGTCTGGGGCCCGGCGGGGGACGCGTCGTGGCCGGCGTGGGGGCGCATGCCCACCGTGGGGATGTGCTCCTCCCGGTCCACCGGACGCGACACGGGAGTCGGGGCCGTGGGCGCGGTGGGGCGCGAGCGCTGCTCCGGCTTCGCTTCCGCGAGCGTCTGGAGCGGGCTGCCCGTCAGCTCCAGGATGAAGGAGCCCACGTCCGGGTAGCGGTCCTCCGGCTTCTTCGCCATCGCGCGGGAGATGGCGGCCACCACGTTCGGCGGCGTGCCCGGCGCAAGCGTCAGCAGCGGCGGCGGTTCCAGGTGGACGATTTGATAGATGAGCTCCGCGACGTTGTCGCCGGAGTAGGGCGGCCGGCCCGCGAGCATCTCGTAGACGATGCAGCCGAACGCGAAGAGGTCCGTGCGCGCGTCCACGTTGCTGTTCTGGCCCATGGCCTGCTCGGGGGCCATGTACTGCGGCGTGCCCATCAGCACGGAGTCCAGCGTCATCACCGTGCGCGCGTCCACGAGCTTGGAGATGCCGAAGTCGAGCAGCTTCACGCGCTCGCCCACGACGCCGCCGGCCTCCGTGGGCACGAGGAACACGTTGCCCGGCTTCAGGTCGCGGTGCACCACGCCCGCGCGGTGCGCCGCCTGCAACGCCGCGCCCATCTGCCGCGCGATGGAGAAGACCTCCTCCAGCGGCAGCTGCTTCTGCTTGCGCAGCCGGCGCGACAGGCCTTCGCCGCGCAGGTACTCCATCACCATGAAGGGCGTGCCGTCCTCCAGGGTGTCGAAGTCCAGCACCTCCACGATGTTCGGGTGCCCCAGCCGGGAGGCGATCTCCGCCTCGCGCCGGAAGCGCACCGCGACTTCTTCCGACAGCGCCTCCGCGCCGTGCAGCACCTTGATGGCGACCTGCTTGCCCGGCAGCCGCAGGTGGCGCGCGAGGAACACCGCGCCCATGCCGCCCTTGCCCAGCACGGTGCCAATCTCATACGTGGCGCGCAGGATCCTTCCCGTCGTCAACGGCTCGGACTGCGCGGAGGTCGGTTCGGTGGGCTTTTGCATCGGCGGTCCGATTTCCTACTAAACCGGGCCGACACGATTGGAAAGCACCCGGGTCGAATCCTCCCCCACGGGTCGTTTCAGCGGGCTCGGGTTCTCACGTTTTGAGAACCCGAGCCGCTTCAAGTCTCAAGGCATGGCGGGCGGCATCACCAGGCCGGACTGGAGGTCCGTCGCAGCGTCGATGTGCATCTGCACCGCCTGCCGCTCGTTCTCCAGCTCCTGCTTCAGGGCCGTGTTGGCGGCCTGCGGTGTCAGCAGGCTGTCGCCGATGAAGGCCGTGCGCGCATGCGCGTTGAGCTGGGCGCTGATCAGCGCCAGGTCCAGCGCGGCGCCCGTGGGGGCGTTCGGCCCCTGGAGGACGAGCATGATCTGCTGGACCTCCGTCTGCAGCTGGAGGCTCAGCGCGCTGTCCTCGGGGACGATGCCCTCGGTGGCGAGCAGCGCGTCCAGCCGTTGTTTGACGGCGGTGTGCTCCGTCACCATCTGCTCATTGAACGCGCGGATGCTCGGATCCGTGGCGATGGGCGCTGCGTACTGGCCGAGCATCACCTCGCCCTCGTTGGCCACCTGCAGGACGCGTGCGATCTGCGCGTCGGTGAGCGTGAGCACCACGCCCGCGTCGCTGCCCGCGTCCGGGACCTGCTGCTGGGGCGCGTCCTGCGGCGCCGGATCCTTGTTCGCGTCGCTTCCGCACCCGTAGCCCAGCGCCAGCGCGCCCGCCAGCACCGTCCCCACCCAGAATTTCGCTGTCCGCATGTCTCAACCCCCCGTGAATGTCGCGGGGGCAGGATGGGGAGGGGCCACGCCCGGGGCCATGCGCGCTTCAGCCGTTGCCACTGTGCCCGGGTGCACAGGCCGGGCAGCCAGGGGACCTGTCCGGGCGCCGGGAGGGGCGGGGGACGCGTGATTTTTCCCGGGGACCGGGCGGCACCCCCTAGAGTCGGGGGCGATGAGTGCCTCCGCCGACACCCGCGCCCCGCTCGCCGCCCTGCTGCCCAAACCCGGCGAGCCCCGTCTCGACGCCGATGAGATCCTCAACCGCTTCGTGGGCTACGTGGCCACGAACGGGCTCTCCCTGTACTCCGCCCAGGAGGAGGCCATCCTGGAGCTCTTGAGCGACAAGCACCTGTTCCTCAAGACGCCCACCGGCTCCGGCAAGTCGCTGGTCGCCATGGCGCTCCACTTCAAGGCCATGGCCGAGGGCAAGGTGTCGTTCTACACGTGCCCCATCAAGGCGCTGGTGAACGAGAAGTTCTTCGCGCTCTCCAAGGCGTTCGGCCCGGAGAACGTGGGCATGCTCACGGGCGACGCGTCCATCAACCGCGAGGCGCCCATCCTCTGCTGCACGGCGGAGATCCTGTCGAACCTGGCGCTGCGTGACGCCTCCGCGCGCGTGGACGCGGTGGTGATGGACGAGTTCCACTACTACTCCGACAAGGAGCGCGGGGTGGCCTGGCAGATTCCCCTGCTGGCGCTGCCGAAGACGCAGTTCCTCCTGATGTCCGCCACGCTGGGCGACACGCACGTCATCGAGCAGAGCCTGGAGAAGCTCACCGGCCGCGAGGTGGCCACGGTGCGAAGCTCCGAGCGCCCCGTGCCGCTGGACTTCGACTACCGCGAGGTACCGCTGCACGAGACCATCCAGGACCTCATCGCGCGCGGGAAGTACCCCGTCTACCTGGTGAACTTCACGCAGCGGGCCGCCGCCGAGCAGGCGCAGAACCTGATGTCCGTGGACTTCAACACGAAGGAAGAGAAGGAGGAGATCCGCCAGGCGCTGCTGGACGCCCCCTTCGACACGCCCTACGGCAAGGACTTCCAGCGCTTCCTGCGCCACGGCATCGGCATGCACCACGCGGGCCTTTTGCCCAAGTACCGCCTGCTGGTGGAGAAGCTGGCGCAGCAGGGCCTGCTCAAGGTCATCAGCGGCACGGACACGCTGGGCGTGGGCGTGAACATCCCCATCCGCACGGTGCTCTTCACGCAGCTCTTCAAGTTCAACGGCGAGAAGCTGGCCACGCTGAGCGTGCGCGACTTCAAGCAGATCGCCGGCCGCGCGGGCCGCAAGGGCTTCGACACCGAGGGCAGCGTGGTGGCGCAGGCCCCGGAGTACATGATCGAGAACATCCGCCAGGCGGCGAAGGAGGCCGCGGGCAAGAAGAAGTCGCCCAAGGCGAAGCCGCCGCAGAAGGGCTTCGTGCAGTACGACAAGAGCACCTTCGAGCGGCTCCAGAACGGGCTGCCGGAGCCGCTGGAGTCGCGCTTCGACGTGAGCCACGGCCTGTTGCTCAACCTGCTCCAGAGCGACAAGACGGAGGGCAGCGGCGGCTACAAGCGGCTGGTGCAGTTGGTGATGCGCTCGCATTCTTCGGACTACACGAAGAAGAAGCTGCTCAAGGACGCGGCGATGTACTTCCGCACGCTGCGCGACGCGGGCATCGTCAAGGTCGTCCAGTGGGAGAAGCACTCCGCGACGGTGGAGGTTTCGGAGGACCTGCAGCGCGACTTCAGCCTCAACCACACGCTGTCGCTGTACCTGCACGAGACGCTGGAGCTCTTGGATCCCACGCTGGAGACGTACGCGCTGGACGTCGTCACGCTGGTGGAGTCCATCCTGGAGAACCCGGACGTGGTGCTGTACGCGCAGCTGCACCAGCTCAAGGGGGAGAAGATCCAGGAGATGAAGGCGCGGGGCGTGGAGTACGACGACCGCATGGAGGAGCTGGAGAAGCTGGAGTGGCCCAAGCCCAACCGCGAGTTCGTCTACGGCACCTTCAACGCCTTCGCGAAGAAGCACCCGTGGGTGGGCGAGGAGAACATCCGGCCCAAGTCCATCGTCCGGGACATGTTCGAGCGCTTCATGTCCTTCCACGACTACGTGCGGGAGTACGGCCTGCAGCGCAGCGAGGGCGTGCTGCTGCGCTACGTGGGTGACGTCTACAAGTCACTGGTGCAGACGGTGCCGGAGAAGTTCCGCAACGAGGACCTGGACGACATCATCGACCACCTGCGCGCGACGCTGCGGCAGGTGGACTCCAGCCTCCTGGACGAGTGGGAGCGGATGCGCAACCCGGAGGCCCCCGTCGAAGTGAAGCCGGTGGTGGACTTGAAGCCCAAGGAGCTCACGGAGGACCCCAAGGCCTTCGCCGCGCGCGTGCGCGAGGAGCTGCACCGGCTGCTGCGCGCGCTGGGCCAGCGCCGCTTCCTGGACGCACTGGGGATGCTGGACAACGCGCTGGGCGAGTGGACCGCGCCGAAGCTGGAGCTGGCCATGGCGCCGTACTTCGAGGAGCACAAGCTGGTGGTGCTCACGCCCCAGGCACGCAAGCCGGCGAACACCCAGCTCAAGGAGACGGGCACGCGCCAGTGGGAGGCCCAGCAGCGCATCATGGACCCCGAGGGCCATGGGGACTGGGTCATCGATTGTGAGATCGACCTGCGCGGCCGGCGCATGGACGACGGCCCCATCCTGATGCTGCGCCGCATTGGCGGCATGGCCGCCTGGTCGTAGGCGGGGGCGTCAGGCGGGCGGCGGCCTGGAGGCTCCCGCCGCCTCGCGCACGGTGCGAGCGGCGACCTCCACCTCCTCGAGGATGCGGCGCGCGTGCTGGAGCAGGGCCTCGCCGGTGGGCAAGAGGCGCATGCCCTTGGGGACGCGCTCGAAGAGGGGCGTGCCCAGCTCATCCTCCAGGGCGAGGATGTGACGGCTGAGCGGCGGCTGGGTGATGTGCAGCCGGAGCGCGGCCCGGCCCACGTGGCCCTCTTCCGCCACCGCGACGAAGGACTGGAGGTGCGTGATGCTCACGCGCGCGGAGGTTAGCGCGGGACGTGCGCGCCGTGCACGCGCCGCCGTCATGCCAGAACAGCATTGGACGTTCCGGAAGGGCGGGTGCCACCTTGCCCGGCATGGGCATCCCTCTCTTCAAGGGCAGTGAAGTGGAACGGCTGCGGCTCGCGGGCCGCGCGGCGGCGGGCACGCTGGAGCACGTGGGGTCCCGGCTCAAGCCGGGCGTGACGACGGCGGACATCGACGCGTGGGTTCGCGAGGACACGGCGCGGCGGGGCGGCACTCCCAGCCAGCTGGGCTACAAGGGCTTTCCCTCCACGGTGTGCACCAGCCGCAACCAGGTGGTGTGCCATGGCATCCCGCGCGCGGATGAGGTGCTCAAGCCCGGGGACATCCTCAACGTGGACGTGACGACGCACCTGGACGGCTTCCACGGCGATACGTCCGCCACGTTCATGATTGGCGAGGTGTCCGCCGACGCGAGGCACGTCGTGGACGTGGCGCGGCGGTGCCGGGACGTGGGCGTGTCGGTGGTGCGGCACGGCGCGCGGCTGGGCGACATCGGCGCGGCGGTGATGGCGCTGGCGAAGGCGGAGGGGTGCAGCATCGTGGAGGAGTTCGGGGGCCACGGCATCGGCCGGCAGATGCACGGGGAGCCGCACGTGCCGCACGTGGGGAAGGCCGGCACGGGCATCACGCTGAAGTCGGGGATGGTCATCACCATCGAGCCCATGGTGAACCTGGGGCGCCCGGACATCTGGATGATGCCGGACGGGTGGACCGTGGTGACCGCGGACGGCAGCCTGTCCGCCCAGTTCGAGCACACCGTGCTGGTCACCCGCGACGGCTGTGAAATCCTCACGCCGAGCGAGCTGTCCCTGCACATCGCCGCGAGCCATCCAGAAAGCTGATGGCGCATCGCTTCTGCCATCTGGTGTCCGGAGGCCGCCAGGCGCATCTGGTGGCGCATGGAAACGCCGCCGCTGGTTCCCGCCGCCCGGTCCCGAGCCTTGACGCCCGGTCACGTCCTCGTGCCGCTGGGCGCGGCGGTCTGTCTGCTCCCTGCTGTCTCCACGGGCGTGGCCCTGCTCGCGGGGCTGGGCGTCGCGATGACGGTGGGCAACCCGTTCACCGCGACGACGCGCAAGCTGACGCCCCGGTTGTTGTCCCTGGCGGTGGTGGGGCTGGGAGCGGGCATGGACCTGGGCACCGTCCTCGCCGCGGGGCGCGAGGGGCTGGGCTACACGGTGGTGGGCATCGCGCTGTGCCTCGTGCTGGGCGTGGGGCTCGCCCGGCTGCTGCGTGTCCCCCGCGTGACGGGGCTGCTCATCAGCGTGGGGACGGCCATCTGCGGCGGGAGCGCCATCGCGGCGGTGGTGCCGGTGCTGCGGCCCCAGGAGCACGAGACGTCCGTGGCGCTGGGCACGGTGTTCCTGCTCAACGCGGTGGCGCTGTTCGTCTTCCCCGTCGTGGGCCACGCGGTGGGGCTGACGCCGCACCAGTTCGGGCTGTGGTGCGCGATGGCCATCCACGACACCAGCTCCGTGGTGGGCGCGGCGCTGCGCTACGGCCCCGAGGCCCTGGCGGTGGCCACGCCCGTGAAGCTGGCGCGGGCCCTGTGGATCCTCCCGCTGACGGTGGGGCTGGCCGCCTGGCACCGGCGCGGCGGCGGCGCGGTGGCAGGCAAGGTGCGCCGGCCGTGGTTCATCGCCGGGTTCCTGGGCGCGGCCGCGGTGGTGACGGTGTTCCCGGCGCTCCAGCCGGTGGGGCAGGGCGTGGCCGCCGTCGCGCGGCAGGTGCTCGTCGTGACGCTGTTCCTGCTGGGCGCGGGGCTGACGCGCGACACGCTGCGCGCCGTGGGGCTCCGGCCGCTCGCGCAGGCGGTGGTGCTGTGGCTGCTCATGGCGGGGCTGTGCCTGGGCGCGCTGCGCCTGGGCTGGGTCGGCTGAACCGTGCGCTCAGGCCACGGCGGGGCGCGACGCGAGGCTTCAGGGCAGCAGCAGGGGCGGCGCGGCGCGCGCATGGCGCAGGAAGCGGCCCGCGGCTCCGGATGGTTCGTCCACGGGCAGGGCCCAGGAGAACGCGCGCGGGATGCGCAGCCCGGGCACGGGCAGCACCTGGAAGCGGCCCAGGGACAGCTCGCCGTCGATGCTCCAGCGGGACAACAGCGCCACGCCCAGGCCCAGGGACACGGCCCGCTTGATGGCCTCCGTGCTGCCCAACTGGAGGTCGCCGCGCTGGGGCCCCTTGCGCACGCCCGCCTTGCGCAGGGCCCGGTCCAGCACGGCGCGGGTGCCGGAGCCCTGCTCCCGCCAGAGCAGCGGCACCTCCCGCAGCGCGTCCATCGTGCGGATCCGCAGCCACTCCGCCGGCCCCCGCGACGCGACGACCGGCACCAGCTCGTCGTCGAGGTAGCGCTCCAGCCGGATGCCCGGCGCCCGCGCGTGCCCCTCCACCAGCCCCAGCGGCACCCGGCCCTCCGCGAGCCACGTCAGCACCTCGCGCGTATTGCCCACTTCCAGACGGACCTGGAGCTCCGGATGGGTGCGCAGGAACGACGCCAGCAGGCCGGGCACGATGGCGCTGGCGATGGTGGTGCTGGCCGCCAACGCCAGCTCGCCCGTGAGCGTCTCCTCCGCCGCGATGGCGAGCGCCGCCTCGTCCAGCAAGCCGTGGATGCGCTGGGCGTAGTCGAGGAGCACGCGCCCCGCCGCGTTCAACCGCACGCCCCGGGCGGTGCGCACGAGCAGCGGCTGACCGCAGTCCGCTTCCAACTGGCGGATCTGCGCCGTCACGGCGGGCTGCGACAGGTGGAGCTGACGCGAGGCCGCGGAGATCTGCCCGGTCGTTGCGACGACACGGAAGGTTTCGAGCCGGCGGGGATCGACGAACAAGGCTGCCATCCTAGACGACGCCCGCAGGAAGGGGCCCCCTCATCGGTGGGTGTTGAGAAGGGGGCGCTTGCGTCCGCCTGCCCGGTCGCGAGACAGGTGGTTCTCGTTGGAAGCGTCAGGGCCTTTGATAGGTTGGGGCCCCATGAAGAAGATCCTGGTCGCGCTCCTCGTGCTCATCGTCCTGGCGGTCGCGGGTGTGGGCGGAGCGTTCATGCACTTCCAGAACGCCACCACCGCGCCGCACGCCGCGGCGGACCCGGCGCCCAAGGAGTTCATCGTGAAGAAGGGCGCGTCCGCGCGCTCGCTGGGCCAGCAGCTCCAGGCCCAGGGCTTCCTGGATGACCCGACGGTCTGGCGCTTCCACCTGTGGCGCCGGGGCAGCCTCAACGTGAAGGCCGGCCGCTTCATGCTGAGCCCCACCGCGTCCGTGGCGGAGCTGGCCACCGCGCTGGAAGGGCCGCCGCTGCCGGAGGACGTGCCCTTCGCGATGATTGAAGGCTGGCGCCTGCGCGACACCGACCAGGTGCTCGCGGCCCAGGGCCTCATCAAGCCGGGCGAGTACATCGCCGCGGCCACCCGCACGGACCGCTATACCGCGCCGTTCCCGCTGCCCACGCGCAGCCTGGAGGGGTACCTCTACCCGGAGACCTACGGCATCGTCGCGGAGAACTTCAAGGTGGAGGCGTTCATCCAGCGGCAGATCGACACCTTCCGCGCGCGCTTCTACGACGCGCACCAGGAGGAGATCGCCAAGAGCGGCCGGTCGCTGCACGACATCGTCGTGATGGCCTCCATGCTGGAGCGCGAGGAGCCGGTGCCGTCCCAGCGCGCGCTCGTCGCGGGCATCCTCTGGAAGCGCGTGGACAAGGGCTTCCCGCTGGGCGTGGACGCGACCAGCCGCTACGAGCTCGCGGAGTGGAACGACCGCAAGGCGTTCCTCAAGCGGCTGCGGGACAACTCGGATCCGTGGAACTCGCGCACCCGCGCGGGCCTGCCGCCGGGCCCCATTGGCGCGCCCACGGTGGACTCGCTCGTCGCCGCGCTGCGGCCGGTGAAGAGTGACTTCTGGTACTACCTGCACGACGCGCAGAAGGTCCTGCACCCGTCCCGCAACGCGCAGGAGCACGAGGCACTCCGGGCCAAGTACAACGTGTACTGAGACCCGACGATGACGGCTCCTTTCGTCGAACCCGGCGCTCCCTCCGTTCCCGCCACTGGCGCGGAGGCCGCGCTGCGAGAGGAGGTCTCCCAGCTTCGCCAGGAGGCTGAACGGCTCCGCCGGTTGCTCGAGACCGCGGCGACCGTGATCTGGACGGACCGCCTGGGCGACGCGCGGTCGCCCATCTCTCCCTCGTGGACGGCCTTCACCGGACAGCCGCAGGAAGCGCTGCGCAACCGGGGCTGGCTCCAGTCCCTGCACCCGGACGACCGGGAACGGGCGCTGGCGGCGTGGGAGGCGGCCAAGGCGGGACGGCAGCTGTTCTCCACGCGCTACCGGCTGCGGCGCGCGGACGGCACCTATGTGTGGATGCTCGCCCGGGGCATGCCGGTGCTGGGACCGGATGACACCGTGCACGAGTGGGTGGGCACCTGCATCGACATCCAGGCGCAGGCCCTGGGCGAGGAGCGCGCCGCGTTCCTCGCGCGGGCCAGCGAGCTGTTCTCGTCGTCGCTGGATCCGGCCGCCACGCTCGCGTCGCTGGCGAACCTGTCGGTGGGGACGCTCGCGGACTGGTGCATCGTGGACGTGCTGCACTCGGACGGCCACTTCGAGCGCGTCCAGGTGGTGTCGGCGGATCCGGCCCTGGCGTCGCTCGCGGCCGCGGTGCAGCGGCTGCCGCCGGTGCCCCGGGAGCGGCCCGTCTATCCTCCCGCGGTGGCGCTGGCCACCGGCCGGTCCACCGTCGTGCCGGAGGTCACGGACGCGCTGATGGAGGCCGTGGCGCAGGACCCCAACCACCTGGAGGCCATGCGCACGGTGGGCATCCGGTCCCTGCTCACGGTGCCGCTGCTGGCCCGGGGCCACATCCTGGGGGCGCTGACCTTCCTGGTCACGACTTCCGGCCGCCGCTATGGCAACGACGACCTCCAGTTCGCGCAGGAGCTGGCGAACCTGGCCGCGCTCGCGGTGGACAACGCGCGGCTGCTCCAGGGCGCGCGTGACGCCATCCGCCTGCGAGACGAGTTCCTGTCCGTCGCGAGCCATGAATTGAAGACGCCGCTGACGCCGCTGAGCCTGAAGCTCCAGGCGCTGTCGCGCGCGGTGAAGGCGCACCCGGACTCGCCGCTCGCGCCCGTCATCGAGGCGCACGTGGAGACGGGGCACCGCCAGGTCCGCCGGCTCACGGAGCTGATGAACGACCTGCTGGACGTGTCGCGCATCAGCGCCGGCACCTTCCGCCTCCAGCGCGAGGACGTGGACGTCGCGGAGGTGGTGCGCGAGGCGGCCGCGCGGTTCGCGCCCCGGTTCGCCCTGGAGCACTGCGACTTCCGCGTGGACGCTCCAGTGCCGGTGCACGGCAACTTCGACCGGGCCCGGCTGGCGCAGGTGCTGGATCACCTGCTGGACAACGCCCTCAAGTACGGCGCCGGCACGCCGGTATCCGTGAGGCTCGTGGTGGACGGGTCCCTGGCGCGGATCACCGTGCGCGACGGGGGCATTGGCATCTCCCCGGAGCAGCGGCCCCGCCTCTTCGAGCGCTACGGCCGCGCGGTGTCCGAGCGGCACTACGGCGGGCTGGGACTGGGGCTGTACCTCACCCGCACCATCGTGGAGGCCGAGGGCGGCAGCGTGTCCGTGGACAGCCGCCTGGGCGAGGGCGCGACGTTCGAGGTGGAGCTGCCGCTCACGCGCTCCTGAGCCGCCCTACGGTGTGCCGGTGCCGGGCGGCTCGGGCGACGTCTGGAACATGTCCGCGAGGATGCGCTCGGCCGCGTCCGCGAGCAGGTCCCGGGCCATGCGCGTCTCCTCGCCAAAGATGCCGCGCGACGTGCGCGCGTCCAGCACGTGCGTCGCGAGCAGCGCGAACGCCGCGGGCTCGTCGAACGTCGCCTCCGAGGAGAGGACGCGCTTGCCGGGCTGCGGGTCCTCCTCGTGGAAGCGCCCCTCCCAGGTGTCCCCCAGCGTGATGGAGAAGTACTGCGCCGCCACGTTGCCGGGCCGCGACATGTGCGAGGCGGCCACCACCGCGCGCAGCTGGCCGCGCTCCTCCTCCGTCATCTGGCGCTTCCAGGCCTCGACCGACGTGTGCATCGTTTCAATCTGATCCCTCGCCGAGTCCTCCGCGTTCTTCATGAGGTCCGGCACCTGGGCGTGGATGAACGTGGAGAGCTGCGCCTGCGTGACGCGGTTCGCGGCCAGCACGGAGTCCACGAGCGCGAGCGACGCGTCGAGCATCCGGTGCTGCCGCGCCAGCGCTTCGGCCGGAAGGCCACGGGAGTCCAGGCTCGTGGCGGACGCGTGGATGAGGCCGCGCATCACGGTGAGGCGCGTGCGGGTGTCGTCGTCGAGCGCATCCTGCTGGCTGGCGAGCAGGACGTGGAGCGCGAGGGGGACGTGGGTGACGGCCTTGTACTCGTGATAGCGGCGCGTACGCGCGGGGGACTCGAAGCGCTGGCCGCCCTTGCGCAGGATGAGCACGTCGTCGATCTGCGCGATGACGGGGCCCATGCGGGACAGCACCGCCTCACGGCGCGCGGCGTACGCGTCGCGGAAGGCCTGGTTGAGCACGGAGAGCGGATCCTCGCGCTCCAGCGCCACGGTGCGCGCGACGTCGGAGGGCGGTTCAGGAGGAGGGGAAGGGGAGGCGGGACCGCCTACAGGGCACTCGGCCATGAGGGCACCGTAGCGCCCTCGGTGAGGACGTCATGCGCGAGCGTGGGCCGGGTGTCCGGATTCGCACCTCGCGAACCTGTCCGACTGTCGGACAGGTCGTGGGGCTCCGCGCTCAGGGCGAGGCCGTGACACCCGGGGGCGGTGGCACCGCGATGCCGGACGGGGTCGCCGCCGTCAGCTCCCGGACGATTCGCGCCAGCCCCGCGTCCGTCGGTGAGAGCGCCGAGGCCCGCGCGTACAGCTCGCGGGCCAGCTCCAGCCGCCCCGCGCGCAGGTGGTGCTCCGCGGCGATCGCCACCACCCGCCAGTCCTCCGGCGCCTCCGCGAGCCGCGCCGCCACCGCCGCCTCCATGGGCGCGGTGGGGAAGGCCGCCGTCGGCGTGCGCTGGAGCGCGGCCGTATAGGACCGCAGTGCCTCCGCGTTCCGTCCCAGCGCGGCCAGGGCCCGGGCGCGCAGGGACTCCGTGGGCGCCAGGTCCGGGAAGAGCTTGAGCACCTCCGTGGCGTCCGACAGCGCGCCCGCCGCGTTGCCCCATGCCAGCCGCTCGGAGGCCCGCGCATGCCGCGCATCCAGCGAGTCGTGCAGCGCGAACAGCTCCTCATCCCAAGCTTCGCGGCGAGGGTCTCCCAGCGCCTCCGCGCCCGCGACGGCGAAGGCCAGCGCGTCCAGCGTGCCGCCGCGCCGCTTCAGCGACTCCGCCGCATCCGCCAGGGACTGTTGCCGCTCACCTCCGGCCAGCCTGCACCGGGCGGACACCAGCAGGGGATCCAGCGAGGTGTCGTAGAGCACGCTCCGGAACCCCGCCTCCGCCGCGGCCTCCGCCGCGGGCAGCGCCTGCTCGCAGTGCCCCGCGCGCCGCGCCAGCTCCGCCATGAAGAAGAGGTCCATGGGCGTGTCCGCGCCGAACCGCTGGAGCGACAGCGCCGCCGAGCGCGCCGCCACCTCTGGAGACTCGAACGGCACGCCGCGAAGCGGACGCAGCAGCGCGGTGAAGGGCTGCGCCGCCTGGAGCCGCTCGAACGCGCGCGTGGCCTCGTCGTAGCGCCCCGCCGTCAGCGCGGAGGCCATCGCGGATGCGTCCGCCGCGTTCGTCTCCCCGCGCTCGAACAGCCGCTGCACGTCCCGCACGAAGGGAAACAGCACCGGCAGCGTGAAGACCGCCGCCGTCAGCCCCGCGTACAGCGCCAGCGCCCGTGGCCGCCGTCGCGCCTGGAACGCCGCCGCCAGTCCCACCCCGGCGAACAGGGCCCACGCCGGCAGCGCGGCCACGCGATAGCGGCTCACCACGTAGAACCCCAGCGCGAGCACGGAGCTGGCGAACAGGTACAGCACGCCCCAGCCCACCCTCGCACGGTGGAGCAGCGCGATGATCAGCCCTGCCAGCCCCATCAGCCCCAGCGCCTGCGCGCTCACCAGCGGCCACGCCGACAGGCGCGCCTCCGCGCGACGGACCTCCACGAGGTCGTGCCCGTCCGGACCGAAGAGGAAGAACGCGAGCTTGCGGCCCATGAGCCCCAGGAACGTGCCGGGCTCCCACGCCGCGAAGGCCAGCGTCTTCTTCACCCAGAACAGCTCCGCGTCCGCCGGGGACAGGGCGCGGCCGGTGTCCGCGCGCGCGAACTCCCGGTAGAGGTGGTGGGCATAGTCCGGGCGGTCGACGGAGCGCAGCTGCGCCTCGTACTGCTTCACCAGCGTGGGGGGCTGCGCGCCCAGGCCCGTGCCCTCCGGCCGGTTGCCCATGTGCAGCACCGCGCCCGCGCTCATCGTCGCTCCCACCTGCGAGCCCACCTTCGCGCGCACCGCGAGCGTCGGCAGCGCGGAGGCCACGAAGCCCACGGCCAAAAGGACTCCCGGCGCCAGCCACCGCCGTCCGGGCTGCCCCCACGCCTCGCGCACCATCCACAGCGCCGCGAGCCCCAGGATGAACAGCCCCGTGGGCCGCGTCGCCCCGGACAGCCCCAGCAGCACGCCCGCGCCCACCACGGAAGGCGTCCGGAAGCCCGGGCTCGCCGCGGCCAGCAGCGCCAGCGCCGCCAGGTTGAACACCATCACCAGCAGGTCCGGCTCCAGCGTGGCTTCGTACAGCAGCACCGGCACCGTCACCGCCAGCAGCCCCGCCGCCAGCAGCCCCGCCGCGCGCGACACCGCGCGCGAGCCCAGCACGTACACGGCCCACAGCCCCACCGCGCCCGCCAGGCTCTGGACGACGCGCAGGGGCCCGGGCGCGAGCACCCCGTTGAGCAGCAGGTAGAGCGGGCTGAAGTCCGCGCCCTGCTCGGCGGACAGCGTCCCCCGGCTCAGCATGCGGGCGCTGTCCGGATACTTCCCGAACATCCACTCCGGCAGCAGGGTCAGCCCCAGGACGACGTGAAGCAGGCACAAGAGTCCGAGCATCCCCGGAACGAACCAGGGGCGGGATGCGAGGGGCGGAGCGGACGGAGCATTCACGAGCGGGCCCATCCTACAGGCCCGGCGGCACCTGTCCCCGGACAGAGAAAGGCCGGCCCCGCGGCGAAGCGGGACCGGCCTCTGTCTACAGCGTGGAGCTGATGCTCAGGCGCCTACTCGACCGGACGCACCTGGACCTGCATCACGGTGTCGGTCTTGTTCGTGGACAGCACCTCGATGATGGTGCCCGTCTTCGGGACCTTCACGCCGGCGTACGGCTGGGTGGCGTACCAGAACTCGTTCGTGTCGTTGAACACCGGCACCGCGGGCTGCGAGGGGTACTCGTTGCGCGGGAAGCCATTGGGCTTGAGCGACAGCGGGAAGCTGGGGTCCAGGCCGAACGTCGCGTCATGCGTCTGCACGCGGCCGGACCAGTAGCGGCCGTCGCTGCGCTGCAGGGGCTGCGGACGCGAGTCGATGGGCAGGATGCGGCCAGCGCCCGGGTGCTGCGACACGTTGTTGTTGGCCTGGGAGGTGTCCCAGTACGTCACGAGCAGGCCGGGGTTGTACGAGTAGCGCTCCGCCCAGTCGAAGAGGCCGTCCGCGCTGAAGCCGTAGTTGTACGGGCCCGTGGCCAGCGTCTCGTCGTAGCCGCGGAACTGACGCCACTCGGCCAGGTAGTAGTGGTCGTAGAGGGTGGTGGTGCCGTCCGTCACGAAGAACGTCGACTTGTCCCACCACTTGTGGCCCCACTCGCCGTCGTCACCGAAGACGTAGGTGTTCTTCGCGAACAGCTGCACGAAGTCCACCAGGAAGCCCTTGCCGAACTCCGCGCCGTCCGTCTTGTAGCGCAGCTTCAGCGTGACCTTCTTGCCCGCGTAGGAGGACAGGTCGAACGACAGCGGCATCCAGCCGTTGGACGTGCCGGTGATGCCGTTGCCCAGGTTGTTGCCCCAGGGGTTCGTGTCACGGCTCACGGGGCTGGGCAGGTTGACGAACGGGCCACCGTCCACGGAGATGGCGACGTAGGCGTAGTCCCAGTCCTCCTCGATGTCGAACCACGTCTGGAAGGAGAAGGTGATGGGCGTCTTGTTCGGCAGCTTGACCGTCTTCTCCAGCACGCGGTCCAGGTTGTTGCCCTGGCCGCCCTGCCACATGCCCTGACCCTCGAACGGCGCGGTCGTGGGCTGCACGATGGGCTTGCCGGGCAGCTTCACCAGCAGCGCCTGCTTCGCGTTCTGCGACGTGAACTCCGCGGGGCCCAGCTTGTGGTACGAGTACAGACCCGCCGACGTGGTGGCGTAGTCCAGCCAGCCCAGCTGCAGCTTGTCCCAGGCGAAGAAGTCACCCGGACGGCTGCCGATGTCCGTGGTGCCGTCGTTCAGGTACGAGCCGGACGACATGATGGTCCAGAAGCCCGTCCCGTTGTCCGCCGCGTTCGTCGTGTCGTAGTGATCCGGCAGGCCCAGGTCGTGGCCGTACTCGTGCGCGAACACGCCGAGTCCGCCGTTCTCCGGCTGGATGGTGTAGTCACCCACCCACTTGTCCACGCCCGTGCCGAAGCGCGTGCCGCCGTTCTGGTTGTACGCGGGGCCGATGCCGTCCGGGCCCAGGCCCGTGCTGTACGCGAACCAGCGGTGGCTCCACACGGCGTTGGGGCCCTGCGCGCCGCCGCCGACTTCCTCGCCCATGCCGGCGTGGACGATCTGGAAGTGGTCGATGTAGCCGTCCGGCTCGTCGAAGTTGCCGTCGCCGTCGTAGTCATACCGGTCCCACGTGTCGAACGTGTCCAGGTACGCCTTGATCTCCGCGGGCGTCTTGCCGGCGGCCAGCTGCGCGTTGGTCCACGCCTTGATGGCGTCGCTGATGAGCGGCCACACGGAGTTGGAGCAGCTGGAGCTGCCGCACAGGTTGTTGCCGTAGCGGGCGGCGTTGTACGGCACCTTCACCCACTCGGACACCGCGCCGGACACGGTGTAGCGGCCGGACGACGCGGCCTTGTAGAAGTTCGCCACCGAGTCCGCGCCCGGCGTCGTGTCGAAGTAGAGCTTCTCGAAGTGCGCGCGGTCGTAGTCCGGCTGCCAGATGGTGGTGTTGTCCACCGACCGGTCCGGGGCCGGAATCTCGTTGTGCAGCGGGCCCGGGATGTTGCCGCCGGGGTTGGTGGTGGGATTGCCGAACACCGGGTGGATCTGCGTGCCGTACTCCACCAGGATCACGAAGATGCGGTCCGTGCGCTCCAGCTCGAGCTCCACGAACTTGCCGTTCGCCAGCTTCTGCACCTTGCCGGGCTGACCGCGGCCTTCCAGCCGCTCCTTCAGCGCCTGCGCCTTCAGGGCCTTCTGCTGCTCACCCAGACGGTGGGGCAGGTCGTCCGTGACGTCCTGCACAACGGACTTGCGCAGCGACGCGGCCGGCGCCGCGACGTCAGGTTGCGGCTTCTCGTACCAAGCCCGCTCTGCGTACGCCGACGGCGCGAGCGCGAGCAGGCCCAGGGCCAGCCAAGACGGATTCTTCCGCATTGCCACTCCTTCAGGGTCAGTTCAGACATCCCGGCGGGTCCGGGTGCGCCCACTTTCTAATGGAAGCCATGCCCAAAAGGGAAGACCGGGAGGTTAAATTTTTCCTGCAAGGACGGAGAGAGTCATCCGTTCGGTGGTGGTCGAAAAATCAAGTTTGGGTAGGGGAGGCCGGGGGGCGGGGGACTACGGTGCCGGTCCGATATGGCGCGTACACGTCCCGTGGATCCCCCGCTGCGGCGGGATGTCCGGCTCTTGGGCCGGCTTCTGGGTGAGGTGTTGGTGGAACAGGAGGGACAGGCCCTGTTCGACAAGGAGGAGGAGGTCCGGCACCTGGCCATCCAGCGCCGGCGCGGGCCGGTGGCGGGACGACGCGCCGCGGCGGCGGAGCTGGCGGCGGTGTTGCGCAGGCTGCCGTCGGACCAGGTGGAGCCGGTGCTGCGCGCCTTCTCCGTCTACTTCCAGCTGGTGAACCTGGCCGAGCAGCACCACCGCATCCGCCGCGCCCGGGCCCACGCGAGCCCCACCGCCACCCGGCCCCAGAAGGGCTCACTGGAGGCGACGCTGCTCACGCTGAAGGCCGCGGGCGTGAGCGCCGACAAGGTGCGTGAGACGCTGGGCACGCTGAAGGTGACGCTGACGTTCACCGCGCACCCGACCCAGGCGGTCCGCCGGACGCTGCTGGAGAAGCTCTACCGGCTGGCGCAGCTCTTGGAAGAGCGCGACCGCTGCGCGCTCACCCCGCGCGAGTCCGCCGCGAACCTGGCGGCGATGCGCGAGGAGATTACAGCGCTCTGGCAGACGGACGAGCTGCGCCGCGAGCGCCCCACCGTGGGCGACGAGGTGAAGAACGTCCACTGGTACGTGGAGGAGATGCTGTCGGAGCCGGTGGCCCGGCTGCCGGAGGCGCTGGACTGGGCCTTCGAGCGCGCCTACGGCGAGCCCCTTGGCGCGCTGGACACGCCCGTGCGCGTGCACTCGTGGGTGGGCGGCGACATGGACGGCAACCCGCTGGTGACGCCGGAGGTGTTCGCGGACACGCTGCGCGCGCACCGCGCCCGGGGGCTGCGGCTGCTCTTGCGCGACGTGGAGCGGCTGGGCGGCATGCTGTCGCAGTCGGAGCGGCACGCGCGCCCCACGCAGGAGCTGGAGCGCTCGCTGGAGGAGGACGCGAAGGCGCTGCCGGACGTGGCGAAGCAGCAGGGCCCGCGCACGCTGGGCGAGCCGTGGCGCCGCAAGCTGCGCTTCATGGAGGAGCGGCTGTCGCTGGCGCTGGAGCACGTGCTGGCGCGGCGGCAGGGCCAGGCGTCCACGCTGGCCCCCGGGGCCTACCGCTCACCGGAGGCGCTGGGCGACGACCTGGCGGTGCTGGAGCGGTCGCTCTTCGCGGCGAGAGCGGAGCACGCGGGCCTGCGCGAGGTGCGCCGCATGTCCGAGCGCGTCCGCGCGCTGGGCCTGGGGCTGGGCGAGCTGGAGGTGCGCGCCCCCGCGGAGGACGCGGTGAGCGCGGCGGCGTCCTTCAACGGCGGTCCGGCCCCCACCGAGGGCGGCAAGCGGCTCATCGAAGTATTGGCGAAGCTGCGCGAGGGCCAGGACGAGGGCGGCGAGTCCGTCTGCCGCACGCTCATCCTCTCCATGGCCTCCACGGCGGAGGACGTGCTCGCGGCCTTCCAGTGCCTCAAGCACGCGGGGCTCTGGGACCCGGCGCGGCAGTGCGCCACGGTGGACGTGGCACCGCTCTTCGAACAGTTGGGCGCGCTGGACGGCGGGCCGGACGTGCTGCGCCAGCTCTTCGCGCATCCGGAGTACCGCCAGCACCTGAAGGGCCGGGGCGTGCAGGAGGTGATGGTGGGCTACAGCGACTCCGGCAAGGAGGTGGGCCTGCTCGCCGCGGCCGCGGCGCTGTACCGCGCGCAGGTGGCGCTCACCCACGTGGCGGACGAGCACGACGTGCCCCTGCGCCTGTTCCACGGCCGCGGTGAGACGGTGGCGCGCGGCGGCGGTCCCGCGCAGACGGCCATCCTCGCGCTGCCGCCGGGCACGGTGGCCGGGGCCTACAAGGCCACGGAGCAGGGCGAGGCGATGGACCACAAGTACGCGCGCCCGGAGCTCACGCAGCGCACGCTGGAGCTGGTGGTGGGCGGCGTGCTGCTGCACACGCTGGACGCGCAGCCGCGCCCGTCCCCGGAGGACGAGTCCGCCTTCCGCGCCGCCTTCGACGTGCTGGCGGAGGAGGGGCGCAAGGCGTACCGCGGGCTCGTCTGGGAGGATCCGCGCTTCGTGGAGTTCTTCATGACGGGCACGCCGGTGGAGGAGATCGCCGCGCTGCCCATCGGCTCGCGCCCCAGCAAGCGCAAGGCGGGCGGTCTGGAGACGCTGCGCGCGATTCCGTGGAGCTTCGCGTGGACGCAGACGCGCGCCATCCTCCCGGCCTGGTACGGCGTGGGCAGCGCGCTGGAGGCGTACGCGGCCACGCCGGAGGGCGCGGCGCTGCTGCAGCGCATGTACAAGGAATGGCCCTTCTTCCACACGGTCATCGACAACGTGACCATGGTGCTGGCCAAGACGGACATGGCCATCGCGGCGCGGTACGCGAAGCTGGCCCCCGCGGCCACGCGGCCCCTGTGGCTGCGCATCCAGCAGGAGCACTCGCGCACGCGCCGCGCGGTGAAGTCGCTCACCGGCGAGGCGAAGCTCCTGGACAACAACCCGCAGTTGCAGCGGAGCATCGCGCTGCGCAACCCCTACGTGGACCCCATGTCCTTCCTCCAGGTGGAGCTGCTCAAGCGCAAGCGCGACGGCGACACGGAGTGCGACCGGCCGCTGCTGCTGGCGCTCAACGGCATCGCTGCGGGCATGCGGAACACCGGTTAGAGAAGAGCCATGGCCCAGGAGACCTTCGTCGTGGAGGAGATCAACCCCAAGCACGGCTTCGCGCGTGTGCGCCCGGAAGCCGGGACGGGGTTGCTGCACACCGCCCTCTATCCGGATCCGGAGTTCACCCAGGCGCCGCCCTTCCAGCTGCGCAAGGGGGACCGGGTGACGGGCCTTCGCCGGGGGCAGACCGTGTCGGAGGTGTCCTGGCTTACGCGCGTGGAGCCTCCATGGGAGGAGGTGGAGCGCGTGGCGGAGCTGCTCGCGCTGCTGGAGCGCTGGGAGATCCGCATCCCCCACGAGGCCCGCGTCCTGGCCGAGCACGCCTGGCGTGACAGCAAGGAGGACCCGCTGCGCGACGAGCTCCAGGCGCAGCTGCCCACCTTCTTCGACCTGGAGGGCGCGCACCCCTTCGAGGACCCGTCACTGCTGGAGCGACTGTCCGCCGCCATGCAGCCGTACCTGCCGGGTTTCGCCATCCAGCCGGTGCAGGGCCAGCCCGCGGTGCGCGTGGAGCCCGGCGCCGTGGAGGTCCAGGCGGGCGTGGGCAGCTGGGACGTGCCGCAGCCCACCTTCGCCCCGATGATCGCGGAGGTGAACGCACGCCTCTCCGCCGCCGGAGCCCCCGTGCGCTGGGTGCCCACCCGCGAGGACTGGATGCTCGCGCCCCCCGCGCTGGCCGCGCTGCTCCAGAAGCACGGGCTGTTGGAGCCCACCTCGCCGTCCGGTGAGACTCAGTAGCCGTAGGAGCCGCTGCGCACGTCCACCAGCTTGCCGTCGCGGAAGATGGCGGTCTGCATGAACCGGTTGGGACCGAAGTTGTAGGTCCACTCCTCGATGGTCGTGGAGGTGGTGACCTCCGTGGAGGCCTCGTCGTAGCGGCTCGGGTCCCGCGTCCCGGTCTTGGCCTTGTTGGTCACGTACTGCGTCTTGGTCTCCTTCGTCACGGGCTCGCCGCACTTGGCCAGCGCGTCCGCCTTGGAGGACCCTTCCGACACCAGCTTGTTGTCACAGCGCAGCGCGGACGCGTGGACGAGCGAGGGCAGGGCGAGGCAGGCGACGACGAGGGCGGCGGGAAGGGCGCGCATGGGGGATGGCTCCGGGAGCAGGGAAAGACGGGGAATGCCGCCTGGACGCGGCGGCCCCGAAACTATTCAAATCCCCCGTGCGCTTTCCAGCCGGGCAGGCGCCTACAGGCCGCCCTTCGCCTTGAGGACGCGCACCACCTCGGCCGCCATGAGCTGGTGGCCCTTCGCGTTCGGGTGGATGCCGTCGGTCTCCAGGCCATCGATGAAGAGGTCCACGTTGCCCGGCTGGCGCGTCACGGCCTCCAGGTCGATGACGTCCGCTCGCGTCAGGCCGCGGATCCACGCGTTGAACTCGTGGCGCTGGGCCTTCATCAGCTCCACGTCGCCGCCGTCCGCGCCCATCTTCTCCTTGGGCAGGAGCGTGCTCACCCACAGCCGGCACATGGGCTGGAGTTGATCCAGCAGCTGCGTCATCCGCTGCTGCAGCTTCGGGACCGTCATGTCCGCCGCGGCCAGGTCGTTGACGCCCAGCAGGACGATGCAGTCGGTGACGCCCTGCAGGGACAGCACCTCCTGCGGAAGCTGGAGGTTCGCGTCCCAGAAGCCCTGTCCGGACGCCCCCGAGTTCACCACCGGCACGCCCAGCTGCCGCTGCGTCAGGAACGACCACGTGTCGCGCGTGTCGTTCCGGTCATCCATGTAGCCTTCCGTGATGCTGTCGCCGATGGTCACGAAGGACCGGCCCGGCGTGCCTTCCACGTCCACCGTCGCCACGCCCGTGGCGAACTCCCAGGCCTGGCCGCCCAGCGCGCCCTGCGCCGTCGCGTACGCCCCGGCCCGCGTCCAGCTGTCCGGGAACGCCTGGATGCGGCTCTTGCCCAGGGCGCCCTTCACCTCGAAGGAGATGGCCAGCTCGTCGCCGAAGGCCACCGGGAACGCGACCGGATCCGACGTCACCAGCGTGCGCGTGCCCGTGGTGAAGCCCGCGCCGCCGTTGAAGGTGAGCGCCACCGGAGCGGACGTCAGCGCGCCGTTGGCGCCAGCCTTCGCCACCGTGGCCCGCTGCAGCGTCAGGCTGCCGTCGCCGGAGCGGAAGGTGACCCGCACGCGGCCGCCCGTGCGCCCCACCGGCACCTTCATCCGGTACGTGGTGACGGTGCCCACGGAGACCGACTCCCGCAGGGACTGATGGAAGGCGGGCTGGAAGCGGGCGGGGAGGGGAGCCAGGGGCGGCGTGGCCTGCACCCGGCGCTCGTCGTGCAGGGTCAGTGCGGGCGCAACCTCCAGGCCATCCGCGGGCGCGGTGACCTCGGCGTCCGTGTGGCCCTGGCCAAGGCCCTCCTCCGGCGCGCCGCCGTCATCCATGCCCCCACATCCCGCCAGCAGGCCCAGGACCCCGAAACATCCCCAGCGCAGCGCCTTCCTCAGACCCATGCCCACGACCTCCCGGCGCAAGACAATGTGCACGACGTGCCTTCGCGGCGACCCGGGGATTCATGGCGCGCGCCAATCCGGGAGGCCGTGAACATCCCCCGCGCCGGGAACGGCCGGCGCAGGCTCCGCCCCTGAAGGTGGCGGCACGGCCCCCGGGAGGACCCGCGCGCTCGCCACCCCGGGCCGGACGCTTCCTTCGGTGGGCAATCCCTTGCCTACGGGGCGCAGGCGCCCACGTCGCCGTTGTTGTTGATGGGCCGGCAGGCCGCGCCGTTCGCGCACCCCGGTGAACCGGCGGGCGTGCGGCACAGCGTCCGGCACGTCCCGCTGCCGCCGGCCACCACGCAGGTGCTTCCCCGTGAACACTGGTTGCTGAACTCGCACGAGGCGCCTTCGCCCAGCGAACCCTGGCCCGCGCACACCGGACCGTTGGCGGCCGGGTAGCAGCCCAGCGGGCTCTCGCAGTCCTGCGCGAACGGATCACACGACGCGGAGGCCGGGCCGCACACCAGCGGCAGCTCGCGCGTGCCGCTCAGGCGCAGCACCGTGTTGCACTCGCCGGAGCCGCAGTCGGACGTCGCGTGGCACAGCTTGCGGCAGAAGAACGCGAGGCCGCCGTCGCCCTGCGACTCGTCCTTGCAGTAGAGGCCCGCCGCGCACGTGTCATACCGCTGGCCCGGCGGCGACTCGGCCAGCGTGCACGGCGCGCCCTCCGTGGCGGTGCCCGCCGCGACGCACTGGCGCTCCGAGCCCCCGCCGTCCAGCCCCACGTACGTGCACCGCTGCCCGGACGGACAGTCCTGGCGGACCACGTCGCACGCGCCCGTGAAGCACTGGCTGCCCGTGCCGCCATCCGCCAGGTCCGTGTACAGACAGCCCTGGCCCGCGGCGCAGCCCTCCTGCTTCCCCACGTTGCAGGCGAAGTCGGAGGAGCCACCGCCGCCGCCATCGCCGCCATCGACAGTCCCGGAATCACCGCCGTCCGTCCCGGAATCCAGGGTAGTACCCGCATCCGTTGGCGGTCGGACAGTTGGTTCGTCGTCGCAGCCCGCCACCCACAACCCCATCATCAGGGCGCCACCCAACAACACGAGACGTGCACGCATCCGGAAACTCCTGGCGTCGAAGTAGCCTGGGACTTACACGAGCCGTTCCGTCGTCCGGGGGCCCTTGAACCGGGCCTGGAAACCAGCCGACACTTCCGGTCCGAGAACCGAGGGGGTCAGGGTGCGCATGAACACGAAGTTGGATGGGCCGGTAGAGCCAGACCCGTACATGAACCGCCGCGCCGAGGAGCGCGTGGCGGCGCGGTTCGAGGTGCGCTTCGAGCAGATGGAGGACGCGGCGCGCGCGCTGCGCGCCTACTCGCTGAACCTGTCCGCCGGAGGGCTGTGCCTGCGCACGCGCAAGTCCTACGACGTGGGCTCGCAGGTGCGGCTGGCCATGGTGGTGGACGGCGAGGAGTTCCACCTCACCGGCATCGTCGCCTGGGTGCGCGACGAGGCGGAGGCCATCGGCGTGCGCTTCATCGACGTGAGCGAAGAGGACCACGAGCGCCTGCGCCGCGTGATCGCGAGCTTCAAGCGCTGAGCGGCTTCAACCCGCGACGGGGCCCCGGGGTGAGCACCGGGCCCTCGCGGGACCTCCACCACCGCCGCTACTTCTGCGGCTGCTCGTACTCCGCGTGGCGGAACACCCCGGAGTCGCCCTCCACGTAGCCGCACGCCCGGTAGAAGGCGCGCGTCTCGTCGGTGACGTTGATGGGGGCGATGAGCTGGAGCTGCTTCACGCTCAGCACCTTGCCGCGCTGGGCCACCTGCGCGAGCAGCGCGCGGCCCACGCCCCGGCGGCGCCAGCCCTCGGACACGACGAGCTCGTCCACGGTGGCCACGCGCCCGCGTAGCCGCAGCTGCGGCCGGTGGGAGAAGGACACCATGCCCACCGCGCGGTCCTGCGGGTCTCCCGCGACGAAGATCTCGATCTCCGGATGGCTGATGACCCAGTGCACGGTCTGTTGATCGGTACCCTGGGGGTAGCCCAGCTCGCGCAGCAGCTGGGCCATGACCTCGGCGTCGCCGCGGCGCGCGCGGCGGATCCGGAAGGCGTTGGCGTCTGGGGCGGGGGTCATGGTGCGGACGATGGGCTGGGACACGGAAGTTGGGATTCTAACGACAGGGCCGCCGGCCTCCAAAGAGGAACGGCGGCCCGTGTGACTTTCCGCGCTCGGCGGAACGCGCGCGGCTTTAAGGCTGCTCGCCGCAGAGGCTGCGCAGGGCGGTGGTGATGTCGTTCTGCTGCGGCACCGACGCCATCTCCAGCGCGTCCGCCAGGCCGATGCCCGGGATGAACTTGCCGGCGACCAGGCGGGGCGGCGCGAGCAGCGAGTAGAACAGCTCGTCCACGGTGCGCCGGACCAGGTGCTCGCCGAAGTTCGTCACTTCGGTGTCCTCGTTGACGAAGAGCACGCGGCCCGTCTTCTGGATGGAGGCCTTGATGAGGTCCCAGTCGTACGGCCAGAGCGAGCGCATGTCGATGACCTCCACGCTCAGGCCTTCCTCCGCCAGCTGCGCCGCGGCCTTGATGCACAGGGGCATCGTGCGGCCGTAGCTGACGACGGTGGCCTGGGTGCCCTCGCGCACCCGCTTGCCCTTGCCAATGGGGATGGCGAACGCCTCCAGCGCGGGCCACTGGGGCTTCCACTGCGAGCGGTCACCCAGCGGCGCGTCGATCATCTTCGACAGCGCGCGGTCGTCCTCGGGCTCCCCGGGGATGCGCTCCTCGCCCTTCACGCGCAGCAGCGCCTTGGGCTCCAGGAACATGACGGGGTTGGGGTCCTGGCACGCGGAGATGAGCAGGCCGTACGCGTCCAGCGGCGTGGAGGGGATGACCACCTTCCAGCCGGGGATGTGCGTCATCGTCGCGTCGAAGGAATGCGAGTGGTACAGCGACCCGCGGATGCCGCTGCCCACGGGCGTGCGCACCACCATGGGCATGGCCCAGTCACCGTTCGTCGCCCAGTGCGTGTTGCCCGCGAGCTTGAGCAGGTCGATGGTGTTGTAGATGTAGTCGCAGAACTGGATCTCCGCGACGGGGCGGTTGCCCGCCATCGCCAGGCCCATGGCCGTGCCGATGATGCCGCGCTCGTCCAGGGGGCTGTTCCACGCCGTCTTCAGGCCCTGGGTGCAGGTGAAGACGCCGCCCAGCGGGGCGCCCACGTCCTCGCCGAAGATGTCGGTGACGCCCAGGTTCTCTTCCGCGTAGTGCAGGGCCATGCGGATGGCCTGTGCCATGTTCGCCATGGTTATTTCTTCTCCGCGTAGATGTGTTCCCAGATGGAGTCGCCAGAGGGCTGCGGCTCGTCACGCACGGTGCGCGCCGCGGCGGCCAGCTCCTCCGTGTAGCGGTTGCGGACCTCTTCCATCTGCTTGCGGTCGAGGACGCCTTCCTGCTCCAGCCGCGCCTCGAACAGGCGCAGGCAGTCCTGCTCCTCGTTCACGAAGTTGGCGCCGGACGCGGACGAGTGCCCGTACAGGCGCGACACGCGCGCCTCGATGAAGTACGGCTTGCGCTCCTTGCGCACGTAGTCCATCGCGGCCTGCAGTTCCTGGTAGGACTCCACCGGATCATTGCCGTTGATGGTCTTCGCCGGGATGTTGAAGGCGCGCGCGCGGTCCGCGATGTTCGTCTCGCCGTGCTGACCGTCCGACGTGGTGCTGATGCCCCACTTGTTGTTCGTGACGATGATCAGGATGGGCAGCGGGTTCGCCGGGCGGCTGCTCCAGATGAGGCCGCTGGCGAAATCGCCCTCGGCCGTGCCCGCGTCGCCGCCGGTGACGATGGTGATGCCCTCGCCGCCGTGGCGCTTCTGGGCCATGGCCGTGCCCGGCGCGATGGCGTACTGCACCTCGATGGGAGAGGTGACCGGGGCGATGTTCTTCGAGCGCCGGCTGAAGTGGCCCGCGAAGTTGCGGCCGCCGGAGTAGGGGTCCGTGGCCGTGTTCTTCATCTGCCGCAGCGCCCCGATGGGCTCCTCGCCCATGGCCAGCAGCGTCGCGGACTGGCGGTAGTGCGCGTGGAGGTAGTCGTAGGCCGGGCCCTCGCCCACCTTCATGAGCATGCCCAGGGGGACGTTGAACGCCTCCTCACCGGGGCCGCCAATCCAGAAGTAGCCGTGGCCCTGCTTGTACATCTGGATGAGGCGCTCCTCCAGGACTCGCGCCTTCACCATCAGGTCGTGGATGCGGATCAGCTGCTCTCGGGCGAGCGAAAGCGGCGCGGAGTTTTCTTTGATCAACCGGGGCCGGGACACGGGCGGACGACCTCGAAGGGAAAGGAAAGGGACGCCCCTATACTCCGATCGCGGCCTCCCGACTCAAGCGCGGTGATGTCACGGGTGTTCGCCGTCACCGTTTGGGCCCCCGGGTGGCGCGACGCGGCAATGAGCGGAACTCATCCATCCCCTCTGACGTGCTGCTCCACGCAGGAGGGGGGGACACCCGGGGTGGTGGCTGATCGCACGGCCGCTGGGGGGCCGGAGGAAGGGGCGCTCCCAGGGGAAAGCCCGACAGGTGGACTCCTCGCGTCAATCAGGAAGTGAGATAGAGTCCGCGCCGTCCCGACCGCGTTCCCCCGCGGGCTCTCCCAGGTCTGCCTTTGTCCCGTACGAACACGCGCCTCGACCCCGTGCCTGACTCCCCTGACGCGTCCGGAGATTCCCACGACGCAGGGCCCGGCACCCCGCCCCCTCCTCCGGAGTACACGGGCACCCACTCCCGGGACCTCACCGCCCTGCGAGGGGAGAACACGGCCACCCGCCTGACGGGAGCGCTGGGGCTGCCGGCCGCGGAGCCCACGAGCACGGTCATCGCGCCCATGGAGGCGGGAGAGCTGCCCAACGTGGCCGCCATCCGCGGGCTGCGGTTGGATCAGCTGCTGCTGCTCACCACGGGCGCGCTGGTCATCATCATCGTGGGCCTCTTGGCCGCGCTGTCGGCGAAGACGACGGAGGCGCAGCTCACCGCGACGTCGGATCGCTTCACGCAGCGGCTCCAGTCCCAGGCTCGCGAGCTGGGCCAGACGGTGAGCCACACGCTGGCGCTCACTTCGGCCACCAGCCTGCGCGACAACAACTACGCGTTCCTCACGGAGGTCGCGCGCTCCATCATCGCGGACAACCGCAACATCCTGCGCGTGCAGATGTTCGACGCGGACGGGCAGCTCGTCGCGGACAGCGACCCGGCCGCGAAGCTGGGCGAGTCCTCCGGAGGCCGCACCGCGGAGCGCCGCTGGGCCAGCGCCTTCTTCCAGGGCCAGCCCGTCTTCGAGTTCCAGGAGCCGCTCGACTACGGCTCGCAGGGCGGCAAGGGCGTGGTCGTCATCAGCTACTCGCTGGAGGACCTGCAGAAGCAGCTCCACGAGCTGGAGGAGACCAACCGCGCCGCGGTGCGCGCGAACACGCTGCGCATCGTGGGACTGGGCGTGGGCTTCGTGGTGCTGGCCGGCGTGCTGGCCGCCTTCCAGAGCCGACGCATCACCAAGCCGCTGGGTGTCCTCACCCACCGCGTGATGCAGCTGGCCGCCGGTGACCTGGGCGCTCGCGCGGGCACGGCGCCGGGCGCGGGCCGCGAGGTGACGACGCTGGGCGTGGTGTTCAACCACATGGCGGAGCGCATCAAGGTCCTCTTGGAGGACGTGCGCGCCAAGGCGCAGCTGGAGCGCGAGGTGTCGCTCGCGCGCACGGTGCAGGAGACGCTGCTCCCGGGCCGCGAGGCCGTGACGGTGGGGCCGCTGCGGCTGGCCGGGTTGGTGGTGCCCGCGGACGCGTGCGGCGGCGACTGGTGGTTCCGCGCCGCGCTGGACGACCGGCGCGTCGTCATCGGCATTGGAGACGTGACGGGCCACGGCCTGTCCACGTCGCTGGTCGCCACCAGCGCCACCAGCGGCTTCGCCTCCGCGATGACGCTGCGCGAGCCGTCGCAGGTGCACGCGCAGATGCTCATCACCGCGCTCAACGTGACGCTGGCCAACGTGGGCCGTGGCGAGCACCAGATGTCCAGCGCGCTCGCGGTCATCGACGTGTACAGCGGCAGCATCGACTACGCGGCGGGCGCCCACCCGGCGGCGGCCATCTACAACCGGAACACGCGGCAGATGGCGTCGCTGCCGGCGCGCGGACCGCTCCTGGGCGCGAACGTCGCGTCGCAGTTCACGTCGCGCCAGGCGCAGCTGAGCCCTGGCGACATCATCGTCTGGTACACGGACGGCCTGACGGAGGCGCGCGACGGAGCCAACCGGCTCTACGGCACGCAGCGCCTGGCCGCCGCGCTCCAGGCCCACGCGCACCTCCCCGCCGACGCCCTTCGTGACGCGCTCCTCGCGGACGTGCGCGCGTACAGCGCCGGTCAGCCCCAGCGCGACGACATCACCGTCATCGTCGCCGAATTCAGCCCCGCCCCCTCGCCGTGACGAACCGCATGCGCCCATTCATCCGTTCCCCGCGCCGCGTCTCCACCGCGCTCGCCCTGCTGGCCACCCTGGCCGGCCCTCCGGCCGCGCTCGCCCAGTTCCGCCCGCCGCCCGCCACCGAGGCGCAGCGCATGACGGTGCAGGGCGAACAGGCCCTCGTGTCCGCCAACGCCGCCCTCTCCAAGGGCGACAAGAAGGAGGCGGAGGAGAAGTTCAAGAAGGCGCTCCAGCTCTTCGAGCAGTCGCTCGCGCAGGAGCCGCAGTCCGTGTACGCCGCCGCGGGACTGGGCAGCGCCGCCAACGCGCTCCAGGACTTCCAGCGCACGGTGGCCCGCCTCCAGCCGGTGTTCGCGCAGAACCCGCAGGAGCTGTCGCTCGCGTACCCGCTGGGCACGGCGTACTTCAAGCTGCGCCGCTTCCCGGAGGCCGTACCGGTGCTGGAGCAGGTGGCCGCCGCGGATCAGCCGGACCACCTCATCGTCCACTACTACCTGGCCAGCTACTACCTGTACGTCCAGGACGGGAACCGGGCCGTGACGCGGCTGCAGCGCTACCTGGCGCTGCGCCCGGAGAAGCTCGCGGGCAACGACTTCCAGATCCACGAACTGCTGGGCAAGGCGCACCTCATCCGCCGCGACGCTGGCGCCGCGCGCGCCTCGTTCGAGAAGGCGCAGGCCGGCCGGGCCGAGTCCGCGACCGCGCAGATTGGCCTCGCCGCCGTGCTGGAGCTGGAGGGCCGCGTGCCGGAGGCCCGCGCGCTCCTGGAGCGGCTGGTGACGAAGTACCCGCAGGTGGCCGAGCCGAAGGAGCGTCTCGCGCGCCAGTACCTCGCCGCGGGCGACGTGCCGCGCGCGGACCTCCAGGCCACCGCCCTCATGAAGCTGGGCTCGACGCCCGCCGCGCACCTGTTGCTGGGTGACGTGCGGCTCGCGCAGAAGCAGCCCGCGCAGGCGGAGGCCGAGTTCCGCAAGGTGCTGGAGCTGCAGCCGGGCCTGCTCCTGGGGCAGATCGCCGTGGGCAAGGCGCTCCAGGCGCAGGCTCGCCACGAGGAGGCCATCCAGTTCCTCGAGTCCGCGGTGAAGACGGGCGGCGGCAGCCTGGAGCTGTGGGCGACGCTGGGCTCCGTCAACCGCCGCGCCGGCCGCTACCAGCGCGCGGTGGAGGTGCACCGGCGCGTGGTGGAGATGGCTCCGCGCCAGGCGCTGGGCCACATGCTGCTGGGCGCGGATCACTTCGCCACCGGCCAGTGGGACCAGGCCATCGAGGACTACGGCAACGCGCTCCAGGTCGAGCCCGGCCACCCCGGCGCGAAGCAGTGGCTGGCCCGGGCGCTGGCGCACCGCGCACGTGACCGCGCCGGCACGCAGCGCCTGGACGACGCCGCGCGCGACCTGCGCCGCGCGTACGACCTGGACCGCTCCGTGCCCATGGCCCGCCGCCTGGGCGCGGCGCTCCTGGACAGCCACCAGTACGCGGAGGCCCGCAAGGTGATGGAGGGCGCAGTGACGCTGCCGGGCGCGACCTGGCGTGAGCACCTGCTGCTGGGCTACTCGCGGCTGGGCAGTGGCGATGCGCAAGGAGCGCTCGCCGCCTTCACCCAGTCCGGTGAGGCCACGCAGGAGCCGGATCAGCGCGCGGAGGCGTCCGCGGGCGCCGCGCTCGCGGAGGTGGAGCTGGGCCAGGTGGACGCCGCCGTGCAGCGGCTGACGGACGCGGGCCCCTCCAAGACGGCCTCGAAGGTGGCGGAGGCGAACCTGCCCCGCGTGCTGGTGCGCCGCGCCCTGGCGAAGCTGGAGGCCGGAGACGCGGCCGCGGCGAACCGGGACCTGGACGCGGTGGACCGCCTGGGCACCGGCAAGCGCGCGGACCTGGCGAAGCTGGCCACCTTCGCCCGGGCGCTCACGCGCGCGGAAGAGGGGCGGTTCGCGGAGGCCACCGCCGGCATCAAGCGCTCGCTCACCCCGGCGCCGGAGTGGGCGTGGCCCAACACGCGCACGCTCGCGGATGCCTGGGTGCTCTACCGCCAGGGCAAGGTCGCGCCCGCGCGCAAGCTGCTCGCCACCGCGCAGAAGAAGCCCATGCCCGGACAGCCGAAGTGGATGGGCCACCTCACCGGCGCGCTGCTGCGCCGCGAGGCCGCGCTCGCGTACGCCTCCGGCAACATGAAGGCGTCGGAGAAGGCGCTGAAGGCCGCGCTCGCCGCGACGCCCGACGACGTGCTGGTGCAGCACAACCTGGCGTGCGTGGACTGGCGCCAGGGCGACGCGGCCTCCGCGCTCGCGACGTGGAAGCGCCTGGAGACCGCCGTGCCTGTCGCCTCGCTCAACCTGGGCATCGACGCGCAGGAGCGCCGGCATGAACCCGCCGAGGCCGTGGAGGCCTGGCGCCGCTACCTGGTCTCCGGCGCGGGCCCCCGCGCCGCCCAGGTGCGTGAATGGAAGGACCGCCTGCAGGGCCTCTATGGACTGGGTGACGCGCAGGGCGCCACGCCGGCCACCGGGGTCGCGGAGGAGACGCCGTGAAGACGCCATCCCTTGTCGCGCGGGGGAGCCTCCTGCTCGCCGCCGTGCTGTTCGCCGTCGCCGTTGCCCGTCCCGCGTCCGCCGCGCCGAAGAAGGCGACGCTGGGCGTGTTCCTCGCCACCACGCTGTCGGACGGCCAGGAGCGCTTCCAGTACGCGGAGGCCCTGGCCCAGAAGCTGGAGGCCAGCCTGGGCCGCCCCGTGGGCGCCAAGAGCTTCGGCCGCTACGAGGACTTCTCCAAGGCGGTGGGGGAGGGGCAGATCGACTTCGCCGTGGTGGACGGCTGGGCCGCGGTGCAACTGGGCGCCAAGGCGCAAGCCGTCGCGTACGCGCCGCGCTCCGGTGAGACGCAGCAGCGCTGGGCCATCATCTCCACCCAGAAGGGCACCGTGAAGGACCTCGCCGGCAAGCGCATGGCGCTGGTGAAGGGCGCGGGCCCCGCGGATCCGAAGTTCGTCTCCCACGTCGTGCTGGGCGGCGACCTGGATGCCCAGAAGCACTTCAAGCTGGTGCCGGTGCCCAACGTGGAGTCGGCGGTGAAGATGCTGGAGGCCAAGGGCGCGGAGGCCGCGCTCGTGCCGGTGACGCACGTGCCCAGGGACGTGCGCGTGCTCTTCAAGAGCGCCCGGGTGCCGGGCGCCGTGCTGGTGGACCTGAAGGGCGGGGCGGACGCGTTGTCCCAGGCCCTGTCCTCCGTGGGTGTGGTCGCCCCGTTCGACGCCTTCGCCCGCATCCAGGGCCGCGAGTTCGAGGACTTCCGCAAGCTCGTCACCCAGGGCCCCCCGCGCCGCCAGCCCGTCCTCGCGGACGCACCCGACCTGCGGGTGGAGTCGTCCGTGCTCGTGCAGGCGGAGTCGCTGGGTCCCGCGCTGCCCCCGTTCGCGGACGACCTGGCCGTGTCCGCGGAACAGCCGGATGACTGATTGCGCCGTGGCTGATCCGCGGACGGTGCCCCCGTCTCCGTCCGCTGGATTTGCCCGGATCGACAGCCACGACTTGGCCTTAGGTGAGTTATTGCGGTAGTTTGAGAAGTCGAGCGGAACGCCACCGTTCAGGGGTGGATGGTCGCCCCTGAAGGCGATTGCCAGTCGCACCGGCTCTGGATCCTGGCGCAAGAACCGCGGACGTCCCTGCTTCCCCCTCGTGGAATTGAGAACGATGGACTCGACTGAGTACGGTGGGCCGCGCACCAACGCGGTGAAGGGGTTTGCCGGTCGGCTGAGCGCGCGCGCATGCCTTACGCTGGTGGTCTGCGCGCTGTCGCTGTTCGCGGTGGAGACGGCCCGGGCCCAGGAGGCCCAGGAGCCTGCTTCCAAGACGCGCACGAAGACGGCCCGCAAGCGCGCGGCCGCCACGCCCGGCACCAAGGCCGCCACCCCGGGCACGAAGCCTCCGCGCACGGCGAAGACGCGCCGGGGCGCGAAGACGCCGCCTCCGCCGGTGGAGCCGGAGCCCATTCGCGGGGAGGAGCCCGCAGCGCAGGACCCAGTGCTCGCCACCGAGCCGCCGCCCGCGCAGCCCGCGCCCATGGCCGGCCCCGGCGCCGGTCCGTCCGTCGCGGATCCGATGCCCGTGGCCTCGCCCGGCACGCCCGCCTCGACGTCGCCCTATGACGGGCCGCTGACGTCCGACATCCCGTCCAACCCGCAGCCCGCCCCGGCGCTGGGCGCTGGCGCGATGCTGCCGGCGTCGCAGCCCCGGCCGGCCGACAACGTCCCGGACCGCGCGCCCTTCACGGAGCCCACCACGGACCGCGCGCTGCCTCCGCCCTCCAGCCTCTCCGGCCTGGACGGCCCGGACCTGGGCGGCGGCGACGACCTGGAGAAGAACATCAACCTGGCGCTGAGCGAGGCCGTCGTCACCACGGCGTCCAAGCGCAGCCAGCGCATCTCCGACGTGCCCCTCACGGTGTCGTGGATTCCCGCGGAGGAGCTGGAGGGCACCGGCCAGTTCTCGCTCTGCGAGGCCATCCAGTACTTCCCCGGCATGGAGTGCCGCCGGGGCTCCATGCGCAAGGCGGCGGTGAGCGCGCGCGGCCTGGGCTCCAACTACCTGTCCAACCGCCTGCTGCTCCTCAAGGACGGCCGTCCGCTGACGGACCCCTGGACGGGCCAGTTCTACGCGGATGAGACGACGCCGATGACCAACCTCAAGCAGGTGGAGGTCATCCGCGGCCCGGGTTCGTCGCTGTACGGCTCCAACGCCTTCAGCGGCGTCATCAACATCATTGAACGCCAGCCCGCGGACCTCATCGCCAAGGGCCAGAACGTGGGCGCGGACGCGCGCATCCTCGCGGGCCAGGACAAGACGTGGCGCCTGCAGACCAACGTCGCCGGCCGCGGCGGTCCGGTGGAGGCGCTGCTCGGCTACTACGGCTTCGGCTCGGACGGCCCGCAGCTCTTCAACAACCAGCAACTGGGCCAGACGGACACCAACGAGGACTCGCTGGTGCACCAGGTGAACGGCAAGGTCCGCGTGGGGCCCCTCGCGCTGGACGCCGACTTCACCGACGGCAACATCGGCCGGCCCGGTGGCCAGAACATCTCCACCGTGGGCAACTGCGGCCGCTGCCACTACACCGCGCAGGACAACGAGCACGTCCAGAACCTCAACGCCGCCCTGCAGCTGGATCAGCAGGTGACGGACAACGTGCGCGTGTTCGCCCAGGCCTACACGTTCTTCAAGCGCCGCAACGTGACGCTGGAGAATGAAGTCACCGGCGCGCTGGAGGACACGCTGGGCAAGCGCAGCCGCCTGGGCGGTGAGGCGCGCGCGCTGTTCTCCCTGGACAAGCTGTCCGTCACCGTGGGCGGCGACGTGAAGGCCGACCAGGTGAACAACCAGAACGTGCTGCCCGGCCTGACCCTGGACGACACGAAGCAGACCATCCTGGGCGGCTTCGTGGACGCCGAGTACCGCATCACGGAGCGGCTGGTGGTGGGCGCGGGCGCCCGCTACGACAACTACCAGATCCCCTCCAAGGTCTGGGAGGCGAAGACGGACCAGGTGTCCCCGCGCGCCAGCGTCGTGTTCCACGCCATCCCGGAGCTGCTCACGCTGCGCACCAACTACGGCCGCGCCTTCCGCGCGCCCACGCTGGCGGAGTTGGCCATCAACCAGCAGATGTACGCCGCGACGCTCTTGGGCAACCCGTCCCTGCGCGCGGAGACGCTGGACACGGTGGAGGCGGCGGTGGACTTCTGGCCGCTCGACCGCCGGGTGCGCCTGACGGGCACGGGCTTCTACAACCGCGCTCGCAACTTCATCAACCAGGAGCTCCTCTTCGGCTCCACGTCCCAGTTCAAGAACCTGGGCGACGCGCGCGTGGCGGGCTTCGAGGCGGAGGCCGCGGCGCAGGTGCCGTCCATCAACTCGTCCTTCGACGTGGCCTACCAGTTCCTGGACGCCCAGGCGCTGCCGGTGGGAGGCGGGGCCGGCTACCCGCTGGACTACGCGCCCACCCACCGCGTCTACCTGCGCGGCCGCACCAACATCGGCAAGTTCGCCTTCGTGGAGCTCTACGGCCTGTTCGTGGGCGCCCGGTATGATCCGGGCTTCGTGGTGGACGAGAACGCCGGCACCACCACCCGCGTGAAGCTGCCCAGCTACATCACCGCGACCGCGCGCGTGGGCTTCAACGTCCACGAGCGCGTGGCGGTGTCCCTGCTGGGCACGAACCTGTTCAACGCGAAGTACGAGGAGTCCCACGGCTTCCCCGCTCCGCCGCTGGGCGTCTTCACAGAAGTTCGACTCCATTATTAGGTCGCTGTTTGGATACCGTCGCCGCCGTGAAGGATGCTCCCCTGAAGTTGACGCCGGACACGACGCTCACGCCGGAGGCGCTGGAGAAGGCCTCCGGGGTGCTGGCAAGGGACGGCGTCCTGTTGGGGCGCGGTGACGACGCGGCGCCGCACCTGGTGCTGTTCGACGGGCGGTTCACCCCCGCCCACGCGGCGCTGCTGGAGCGGCGTCCCCCGGCGCTGCTCATGGCCACGCGCGGTGAGGGCGGCCAGCCGTCCGCCTGGGAGGCGCGGCTGCTCGGCGCGCTGCTTCGCGGCGAGCCCATGATTCCCCGGGAGGCCGCCACGTCCGTGGCGTGGCTGGGCAGTGTCTCGGAGGTGACGGCGGCGGGGGAGCGCGCGGCGGAGGCCGTCCTCCAGGCTGGCGCCTCCAGATCCGCGGCCAGCCGGGTGGCGGATGTCGTCCATGAGATTGGAGTGAACGCACTGCTCGACGCGCCGGTGGACGCGGGCGGCGAGCCGAAGTACGCCCATCGGCGCGGGCAGGTGCAGTCGGTGGCGGAGGAGGATCGCTGCCTGCTGTCCTGGGCGGTGGCGGACGGCCGGGCCTGGCTGGAGGCGACGGATCGCTTCGGCCGCCTGTCGGTGTCACCGCTGGTGCGGGTGGTGAAGGCGTGGGGTGAGAAGGCGCAGGTGGATGCTTCGGGCGGTGGCGCGGGCCTGGGCCTGCGGCGCATCCTGGAGCACAGCGACGCGGTCGCGGTGCGGGTGACTCCGGGGAAGCGGACCCAGTTCGCCTGCGCGGTGGACCTGGGGGACGCGCGCCGCCGGGCCGCGCAGCCCAAGTCGCTGCTGTTCTGTCTGGAACGAGGGTAGGCGGGTGGAGAGCCAAACTTCCAATGCCAGCATCACCTCCCTGCGCGTGGGCAGTCTGACCCACGTGCGCGTGGCCGGGGTGATCGACGAAACCTTCCCCCTCTCGCCAGCGTCCAAGGGCCTCCAGGGCCTGGTGGTGGTGGACCTGGGTCTGGTGGAGCGCATCAGCTCCTTCGGGGTCCGCCGGTGGATTGAGTTCGCCGGCCACCCGCCGCAGGGCGTCTCGGGGCTGTACGTCGTCAACGCACCGCCGGTGGTGGTGGATCAGCTCAACATGGTGGAGGGCTTCGCGGGCGTCGCGCGCGTGCTCTCGCTGCTGGCGCCGTACTCGTGCCGCTTCTGCAAGGAGGACCGGCTGCGGCTGGTCCGCCTGGTGGAGGAGAGCAAGGTCGTGGAGGCGGGCGGTGCGCCGCCGCACCACTGCCCCGTGTGCGCCCAGCCGCTGGAGTTCGCGGACGAGCCCACGGAGTTCTTCGACTTCGCGCGCCGCCAGCAGTTCTCCGCCGTGGACCCCGCCGTGCTGCGCTACCTGCGCGCGGGCCTCCCGAACGAGCCGTCCGAGCTGTCCTCGCACCTGAAGATCGTCCAGGACGACATCACCTTCATCACCCTGGCCAGCACGCTCAAGGGCGACCTCAACGTGCGCCGGCTGGCGTCCGGCCTGGAGGGGCGCGTCGCGTTCGACTGCTGCCACGTGAGCACGGTGGAGCCGGAGGCGCTGCCGCGGATTGAACAGGTGCTGGAGGTGGCGTCGCAGGGCGCCCAGGTGGTGCTCTGCCGCGTGCCGCCGCCGCTGCTCAGCGTGCTGGCGAAGTCCACCAAGCCGCTGCCGGCGAAGCTGGCCACGCTGTGGCTGCCGTGCGACTGCCGCAACTGCGGCCAGGTCACCCACCATCGCATCCAGACCTCCGAATACCTGGAGGTCCTGCGCGCCAAGGGCACCATGGACCGCGTGTGCCCCGTCTGCGGCGGCAACGCCCGGGCTCCGGCGCTCGCGCAGTTCCAGGGGCTGCTCGCGCGCACGCCGCTCACCGACAAGCCGCTGGAGGACATCGAGGCGCTGGAGCAGCGCGCGCTCAGCCAGTACCTCTTCGGCTCCACCAACCAGGACCCCGGCGCCAAGGGCACGTCCGCCACGGACACGCACAACAGCGGCGCGCGGCTGCAGATCATCCGCCGGCTGGGGCAGGGCGGCATGGCGGAGGTGTTCCTCGCCAAGCAGCAGGGCGTGAAGGGCTTCGAGAAGTTCGTCGTGATGAAGAAGATTCTCGCGCAGTTCGCTGAGAATCCTGAGTTCGTCGACATGCTCTTCGCGGAGGCCCGCGCCAACGCGCGCCTCACGCACCCCAACATCGTCCAGACCTTCGACGTGGGCGTGACGGACGGCGTGGCGTACATCCTGATGGAGTACGTGCGCGGCCCGGACCTCAAGCGCCTGCTCACGGAGCTGCGCCGCAAGGGCATGGCGCTGCCGCTGGAGCACGCGCTGCGCATCGTGGCGGAGGTGGCCGCGGGCCTGCACTACGCGCACAGCTACGTGGACCCGT
The DNA here is from genome assembly GCF_017302985.1 of Corallococcus macrosporus. Lineage (NCBI taxonomy): Bacteria > Pseudomonadati > Myxococcota > Myxococcia > Myxococcales > Myxococcaceae > Corallococcus > Corallococcus macrosporus. The sequence goes on along the minus strand of NZ_JAFIMU010000006.1, from coordinate 467,504 downwards.
CCGGCACGGCGCACCCGGTGGTGCACCGCGACGTCAGCCCCCACAACGTGCTGGTGTCGCTGGACGGCGCCATCAAGCTGTCGGACTTCGGCATCGCCAAGGTGCAGGGCGAGGAGCAGACGCAGGCGGGCGTCATCAAGGGGAAGATTTCGTACCTCTCCCCGGAGGCCGCCAGCGGACGACCGCTGGATTGGCGCAACGACGTGTTCGCGCTGGGCGTGGTGCTCTTCGAGCTGCTCACCGGCCAGCTGCCGTTCCGCCGGGACCACGACGCGGCCACGCTCGCGGCCATCGTGCGCGAGCCCGCGCCGGTGCCCTCGCAGCTGCGGCCCCACATCCCGCAGGACGTGTCGGACCTCATCCTGCGCGCGCTGGTGAAGGACCCCGCGCGCCGCACGCCCTCCGCGGCGGCGATGCGCGAGGAGATTGAAGCCGTCATCGCGCACCATCGGCTGTCCTCGTCGCCCGCGTCGGTAGCGCAGTTCTTCAAGGAGGCGCTGGGCGACCGGCTCTCCGAGTACGCGCCGTCGTCCATCGCCGGCTCGGGGACGGGCTCCAACCCCCGGGCGCTGATGCCGGGCACGGGCTCGCACTCGCGCGTCCCGGGCACGGGCTCCGGCAGCGACATGCGGGCCCCGTCCGACCTGTCCCGTCCGCCCGTGCGCGGCGGTTCCGGCAGCATGCCCCGCATGGAGCCGCCTCCGGTGGCCTCGCCGCCGGAGGCCGCCGAGCGCGGCACCGAGGTCGTCTCCGTGACCTCGGATCCGACGCGTCCTCCCGTGCCGCCCCCGGTGGCCACTCCGGGAGCGGTGCATCCGCCAGCCCCGCCCGTGGCCGCCGCGCCCGCGCCCCGTCCTTCGCGCCCGGCCGCCGCTCCGCCCGCGTCGCCGCTGCCGCCGCCCACCGCGGTGCGCCCGGCGGCCTCCGCCAACGTGCCCACCCGCGTGGGGCCTCCGCCGCAGGCCCCCGCGCGTCCGTCGGTGTCGGTGCCCTCCGTGGCGCCGCTGACCTCGGTCCCGCCGCCGCCCGCCGTGCCGCCCGCCCCTCCGCAGCACGGGGGCACCCACGCGCAATACGCGCCGCCGCAGCAGCCGGTCACCCATTCGTCGCCGCAGACGGGCACGCACGCGGCCTACGGGGGGAACCATCCCGCGCCTCCGCCGCCCGTCGCCGCTCCGCCGCCTCCGCAGGTGGCCCCGCCCGCGCGTCCTCCGGCGGCTCCCGTGGCCGCGCCGCCAGCGCCCGTCCACGCCGTGGCCTCCGCGGCTCCGGTGCCCGCGGCCGACACGTCGGGGAAGGGGCTGACGTCCGGGCAGCGCAAGGGGCTCGTCGTGGGCGGCGTGGGCCTGGTACTCGCGGGGCTCGCGCTGGTGTTCCTGCTGCCCAAGGGCGGCGTGGAGGTGCGCAACGCCCAGGAGGGCGAGCGCGTCTACGTGTCCGGCGTGCTGCTGGAAGGCAGCAACGCCCTGCCGGAGGACCCCTCCGGCTGGCTCGTCTCCACGGCCGTGGAGGGCAAGCTGCACCGCTTCGGCAAGGTGCCGAAGTCGGAGCACATCGACCTGCGCACGCTCGCGGACGCCGCGCCCCAGGCGGATGCCCGGGGCACGCTCAGCGTCACCGGTGCCCAGGGCTGCCGCGTGGCGCTGGGCTCGCAGGTGCTCCAGGGCCAGACGCCGCTCGCCAGCCCCATGCCCGCGGGACGCGAGTTCGAGGTGCGCGTCACCTGCGGCGGCAAGCCCGACGTGGTCCGCTGGGTGATGGCCGTGCCGGGACAGGGCGTCGCGCTCGACGTGCCCTGAGCCGGACGTGATGACACGGGCCGGGGAACACCTCCCCCGGTCCGGCGTCCAGGCCGTGCGCCCTACAGCTTCTTCAGCAGGAAGCTCCGGTAGGCGCCGTAGCCGGGCAGGTCCTCGCCGATGGAGCCGTCCATCTTCGCCTGGATGACGAACGTGCCGTCCTTCAGGTCCAGCGTGTAGCCGGGCGCGTCCTTGTGCACGATGTGCACCGTCTGGATGCCCTCCCGGACGGCCTGCCGCCCGATGTCGTCGCGGCAGACGGACTTCATGTCGTCGATGAGCCGGTCGAAGATGCCATTGGAGAGCATCTGGATGGCGCCCCCGGTGGTGAAGCTCGCCTCGTCCAGCGTCACGCGGAGGTCCGCGCCCGCGGCGGCCTGCTTCAGCTCCTCCACCTTCGACGCGAAGGACTCCTGCTTGAACGTGGCCATCTCCGTCCGCTCCGCGAGGCCCATGGTGCCGTGCTCCGTGCTGTGTCCGGGCCCGAGTGCCCGCCAGGGTGGGTACCGTCGTGGACGCGCCGCCCGTGTGTCAACGCCCGCACGGGGGTGAGGCTTCACGTCCTCAGTCGTGCGTGCCGACGTGCAGGTCGCCGTGGCGCACACAGACCCAGTGGAAGGCACACGAGCACGCCACCGCGCGGGCGTGCGTGCAGCAGCGGCCGCCGAAGTGCTCCGGCAGCAGCTCGCGCTCGGGCGGGGGCGGCTCGGGCAGCTCCTTCGGGGCCCCCCGCCCGGAGTCCGCCGGCACGCTGCCGCAGCAGCCGCGCTGGAGGCAGCCGGGGCACAGGGACAATTCGCAGTGCGCGCACCAGTCGAACACCTCTCCGGCGGTGCCACGGCGCTCACAACCTCCACAGGCGTCGAACATGGGCGGCCTCCTCGCTCACTCGCGAACGAAGGTAGAGCAGGGGTCCGACATCACGGGTCGTGCGGGAAGGCCTCGCGCTCCGGGAGGAGGGAAGCGATGGCCAGGCGACGCTCGCGGTGCGCACCTTCCACGGGTGGACGGGACGAACGCCGCACGCCGGTCCGTGAGCCCTTGCGGCGTTGGCCGGGGATTCGCATGGAACAGGGGCTCACGTAGTTCCGGTCTTTCGGGGAGGACGCAGTCATGCGCAGACACCGCCGCATCATCGGAGTCTTCGGCTCCGGCACGGAGACCCACGAGGAGTGGGTCGTCCCCCTGGCGCGGTGGATCGCCGAGGCGGGCTTCGACCTGCTGACCGGGGCGGGCGGCGGCGTCATGAGCGTGGCCACGGCGGCCTTCGTCCAGGTGGAGGGGCGGCGGGGAGCGGCCATCGGCATCATCCCCGGCACCGTCGGGGAGGATGGCCGCTACCAGCCCCGGCCCGGCTACCCGAACACGGACATCGAAATCCCCATCTACACCCACCTGCCGCTCAGCGGGGAGCAGGGCACGGACCCCATGAGCCGCAACCACATCAACGTGCTGACGCCGCACGCCCTGGTCGCGCTGCCCGGAGGGGCGGGGACCGCGGCGGAGGCCGTCCTGGCGCTGCGCTATGGCAAGCCGCTCATCCTGCACGGGCCACCGGAGGCCTTCCGGCGCTTCCCGGCGGAGGCCGAGCGCACCACCTCCCTGGAGCGGGTGGCGGAGTTCCTCCTGGCGGCCACCCGCTAGGCGGCAGCCGGGCTGACGGGGGCAGGGTGGGGGGGAAGGCACCCCACGGGGAGGGAAAAGATTCTAGGATGGACGGCGTGGGGCAGGGTGCGCCCGGCAGGTGGACGCCCGGGGCCCTTGCTGCGTCCGCCATCATGATCAACCCCGACTATCCGCTGGCCAGCTGGTTCCTCGCGGTCTCCACCTCGACCTTCGCGATCTTCTACGCGCTGCCGCTGCTCTTCGTGCCGCTGCGCTGGGCGCGGTGGTTCGGCTGGGAGCTGCCCGCGGGCAACAATGATTTGACGGTCTACTTCGCGCGCTGCCTGGGCGGCCTGGCGCTGTCCGTCATCATCGCGGTGGTGCAGTTCATCCCGGACCCCAAGAGCCACCTGGTCATCTTCGAGCTCATCGGCCTCATTGGCGGCATCATGACGGCGGTGCACATCTGGGGCGCGGTGATGAAGCAGCAGCCCTGGACGGAGACGGCGGAGATTCCCCTCTACGGCGCCGTGTGCCTGGGCGCCCTCTACCTGCGCTACGCCACGCTGTCCTGAGCGGAAAGCCCCCGGGGATGCCCTCCACGCAGCCCATTGACCCCGTCGTCGCGACGCTGGCGCCCTACATGCCGGCGGCCATCCTCGCGCGGCTCGGGAGCCAGGACGCGGACGCGCTACCCCTGTCGGAAGGGGTGCGGGGCGCCATCCTGCTGCTGGACATCGCGGGCTTCACGCCCATCGTGGTGGGGCTGAGCGGCGCGGGCCCGCGCGGCATCGACGCGCTCCAGCGCCTGCTGACGAACTACTACACGGAGATGATCGACGTGGTCCGCGACCACGGCGGGGACATCTACCAGTTCGCCGGCGACTCCATCCTCGCGTGCTTCGAGGCCGCGCCCGGCGAGGCGGACGGCGACGTCGTGCAGCGCGCGGCGGTGTGCGCGCTGGGCGTGCAGCGCAGGCTCGCGCGCTTCGCCCGGCTGGAGCTGCTGGGCCAGCGCTTCGGCGTGTCGTCGCGCATCGGCATCGGCTTCGGGGAGGCGACCCGCATCGTGATGGGCGCCACCGGCCTGTGGATGCACCCGGCGCTCGTGGGCGAGCCCTTGGCGCAGGCGGTGGGCGCGGAGAAGCAGGCCACGGTGTCGGAGGTCGTCCTGAGCCCCCGCGCCTGGGCGGCGCTGCCGGAGGCCGTGCGCCGGGGCGAGCCGCGCGAAGGGGGCAACCACCGGCTGGCGCTCGACGCTCCGGTGGAGGCCGAGAAGCGCCCGCTGCCCGCGCCCACGGGAGGCGCGGAGCTGGTGGGCCGGTGCGCGCTGCTCCTGCACCCGGTGCTCTTCACGAAGATCACCACCGCGCACCAGGAGTTCGCGGGCGACTTCCGCGACGTCACCTGCTTCTTCGTGCGCTTCACCCACGCGTCGGCGGGCACGGATCCGGACACCTTCACCCGCGACCTCAACGCCTACTACGAGTTCGTCCAGCGCGAGAGCGCCCACCACGGTGGCGTGCTGCTGATGACGGACTTCACGGACAAGGGCAACGTGCTCTACGTCCTGTTCGGCGCGCCCACCGCCCAGCAGAACAAGGAGGTGCTGGCGTGCCGGCTGGCCTGCAAGCTGCTCAAGGCGCGGGAGCAGTTCCCGTTCCTGGACGAGCTGCAGATCGGCATCGCCACCGGCCACGCCTACTGCGGCGACATGGGCTCGCCCACGCGCAAGGGCTACTCGGCGCTGGGCGAGGTCGTGAACATGGCCGCGCGCCTGATGACGCACGGCGGACGCCAGGGCGGCGTGCACCTGTGCGCCAACACCCAGACGCGCTCGCGGCAGGGCGGCTTCGCCACCGAGTTCGTCGAGGACGCGAAGCTCAAGGGCGTCTCGCGCTCCGTGCCGGTGTACCGGCTGCTGGGGGAGACGCGCCGCGGCCTCTTCATCAAGGGCCGGGGCGACATCATCGGCCGCAGCCGCGAGCTCAACGTGCTGCACGAGTCGCTCACCGCCTCGTTCGCAGGCCAGGGCCGCGTGTGCGTGGTGTCCGGCGAGGCGGGCATCGGCAAGTCGCGGCTGGGCGCGCGCGTGCTGGAGGACGCGGAGGAGGGCGGCGCGCGGGCGCTGTACGGCGTCTGCTATTCCTACGAGGCCTTCACCCCCTTCTTCCCCTGGAAGGAGGTGCTGCTCCAGGCGTTCGGTCTGCACGACTCGGACGACACGGAGACGCAGTTGACGCGCCTGCGCCAGGGGCTGGAGGGCCTGGAGGACGTGGGGCCGGAGTGGATCCCCGTGATGGCGGGCATCCTCGGCATGTCGCTGGAGGAGACGTCCGCCACGTCGGGGATGGACGCACGGCGCAAGCAGCAGAAGGTGTTCCAGATCGTCTTCCAGCTCGTGGAGAGCCTGAGCCGCTCGCAGCCGCTGCTGCTCTTCTTCGAGGACCTGCACTGGGCGGACTACATCTCGCTGGATCTGCTCCAGTACCTCGCGGTGCGCGTGGGCTCGCACCGCATCATGGTGCTGGCGACGATGCGCCCGGGAGATCAGCTCAGGGGCCTGCGCGAGCTGCCCGAGTTCCACCCCGTGGACCTGGTGAGCCTGGACGACGAGGACACGCGGGCGCTGCTGCGCGTGCACCTGCGCCTGTCGCCGCCGGACGTCGCGCTGGAGGACCGGCTGCTCGCGAAGGTGCAGGGCAACCCGTTCTTCATCGAGTCCATCGTGGAGGGCCTGGCGGAGCAGGGCTACCTGGGCCTGGCGGAGCCCGGCTCCACGCGGATGGAGCTCAAGCGAGGCCTGCAGGACCTGCTGCTGCCGGACTCCATCCAGGACGTGGTGCTGTCGCGCATCGACCTGCTCAGTGAGACGGAGAAGCTGGTGGTGAAGGTGGCGTCCGTCATCGGGCGCATCTTCACGCTGGACGCGGTGGCGGCGCTGGTGCCCACGCTGGGCACGCAGCGGCTGCGCGAGGCCATGGACACGCTCCAGCGCCTGGGCCTCATCCTCCTGGAGCAGGAGGAGCCGTACACCTGCCTCTTCAAGCACATCGTCATCCGGGACGTGGCCTACAACACGCTCCTGGTGTCGGCGCGCGAGGACCTGCACCGCCGGCTCGCGCGCTACCTGGAGGTCCGCGCGAACGACAACCTCGCGGCCTCCGCGGGTCTGCTCGCGTTCCACTTCCTCGCGGGCAACGTGGAGGACAAGGGCCTGGAGTACACGCTGATGGCGGCCCGCAGCGCGCGGGCGCAGTACGCGAACGACGACGCGCTCTACCACTACAACCGCGGCGTGGAGCTGCTGGGCACCGTCGCCCCCGTGGACAAGGAGGCGATGCTCGTCAAGATGCGCCGGGTGATGCAGGAGCTGGCGGAGACGCTGCTCCAGGCGGGCCACTACGCCAACGCCATCCTGATGTTCGAGCAGTGCCTGGTGGACGAGGAGGACCCCCAACGCCAGGCGGAGCTGCACCTGGGCCTGGGCCGCGCGCACCAGGAGAAGGGCGAGTCCGCGCTCGCCACGCAGCACCTGGAGAAGTCCCTGGTGCTCCGGGGCCGCAGCCTGCCGGGGAGCCTGGCCGCGCTGGGCCTGCGCACGCTGGCGAACCTGCTGCTGCGGGGGCTGGCGTCGCTCCTGCCGTTCGTCCTGCGGCCGCTGCCGGCCTCCCGGCTGACCAACTACCTCCAGCAGCTGTCCACGCTCAACTCGCTCATCCGCATCTACTACTTCGCGGACATCATGAAGCTCACGTGGGCGACGCTGGTGTCCACGAACATGGCGGAGCGCTCGCGCAGCGACTACGCCCGGAGCCTGGCGCGCGGCTACTACGGCACGCTCCTGTTCGGCGCGGGCCTGCTCAAGCGCGCGCGCTACCACTGCGAGAAGGCGCTGGAGTACGCGCGACTCTCCAAGGACCCGGTGGCGGAGGGGCTCGCGCTCAGCCGCCTGGGCATCCAGGCCTTCTTCGCCAACGAGCTGCAGCGGGCCTCCGAGTTCCAGGAGGAGGCCGTCTCCACGCTGCGCCAGGTGGGCGAGCGCTGGGAGCGCCAGACGTCCCTGATGATGCAGGCGACGGGCGAGTTCCTCCACTCGCGCTTCCGCAAGGCGGAGTCGCTCTACGAGCAGATGAAGACCATTGGCGTGGAGCTCAACGCGCTGATGCATCAGGGCTGGGCGCACTCGTGGGCGCCCATGTGCCGCTACCTCCTGGGCGAGGGCGACGTGGGCGAGCTGTGCGCGGAGCTGGAGCAGGGCCTGCGCATCAGCGAGGAGGTGGCGGACCTGGCCAACCAGTGCGCCAGCCTCAACCACCTGGCCAACGTCACCGTGCGCGAGCACCAGGTGGAGGAGGCCGCGCTCGTCGCGGTGCGCTGCTTCAAGAGCATCTGGAGCTACCACGTGCTCGTGCCCTTCCTCCAGGTGGGGCTGGTGGACGCGGCGGAGGCCGCCCTCTTCGCGCTGGAGGAGGGCGCCACGGTGGTACCGCGCAAGGAGCTGCTCAAGGTCGTGCGGCTGTCCTGCATCAAGGCGCGCGTCATCGCCGGGCTCTACCCGTACCTGAAGGGCCCGGCGCTGCGCGTGACGGCGCGCTCGCTGGCCCTGCGCAAGGGCCCGAAGGCCGCGGAGCCGGTGTTCCTGGAGGCCATCGCCGTCCTGGAGAAGAGCCCCAACCGCTGGGAGACGGGCGTGGCCTACTTCGACGCGGCGGTGGCGCTGCCGCACCGGCGCGAGGCCTTCCTCGCCCGCGCGCGCGAGCTCTTCACCCAGGTGGAGGCCCGCGCGGAGCTGCGCCGCGTGGACCGCTTCCAGGCCGCGACGCAGCTTCCGCCCGCGGAGGCGCTGCCGCTGCCCCAGGCCCCCGGCGCCCGTGACGTCCGCGTGATGTGACGCGCGGAAAGCGCATTCCTTGTCCCGTCAGGCGGGGCTCCTAGACTGCGTGCTTCTTCCTCGCATCCGCACCGGGCCATGACCACCGCACCGCTCCGCTTCCAGCTCAGTCCCGTCATCGTCGGCTACATGCTCGTGGTGCACGCGCTGGCCGCGCTGGCGTTCTTCCTGCCCTGGCCGCCGTACGCGCTGCCGGTGGCGCTGGCCGTGTACGTGTCCATTGGCCTGGGCACGACGGTGGGGCTGCACCGCCTGCTCTGCCACCGCGCGTTCGCGTGTCCCCGCTGGGTGGAGTACGCGCTGGTGACGGTGGCCATGCTGACGGCGCAGGGCAGTCCGCTCCTGTGGGCCGCGAACCACCGGCTGCACCACGCGAAGGCGGACGCGGAAGGGGACGTGCACTCGCCGGTGCGCGGCTTCTGGTACGCGCACATGGGGTGGATCCTCAACGAGGCCTCCACGGAAGAGGACGGCTGGCGCACCTGGTGCCGCGACATGGCGGACGACCGCTACTACCACTGGCTCCTGCGCTACCGCATCGCGCCGCAGGTGCTGGCGGTGCTGTTCGTGGGGCTCACGTTCGGCTGGCGCACGGTGCCCGCGTACTTCTTCCTGCCGGTGGTGTGCTGGATGCAGAGCACCTACGCGGTGAACTCCGTGTGCCACGCGGCGTTCGGCCACCGCGTCCACGACACGCGCGACCAGAGCCGCAACGTGTGGTGGGTGGCCGTGCTGGCGCTGGGCGAGGGCTGGCACAACAACCACCACGCCTTCCCCGCGTCCGCGCGGCACGGCTGGGTGTGGTGGCAGTGGGACCCGGGCTGGCTCTTCATCCGTGCGCTGCGAGGCCTGGGGCTGGCGTGGGACGTGCGCCTGCCGTCCCGGGTCCAGTCAAGACCTGCGGCGTGAGGCCCAGCCGGGCCATCTGCTCCGCGTCCCAGGCTTCAATCGCATCCAGGCCCGCGATGTAGCGGCGCGCCGGGTTCTTCACCGGGTTGCGGATGCTGACGATTTCCGGGCCGGAGAAGAGGATGGTCTGCTTGTAGCGGGGCAGGTCGCTCATCATCAGCTTGGACGCGTAGTGCCGCGCGACGTTGGGCAGGCTCCCCAGCGTGTGGCACAGCCGCTGGAAGTGCTCCACCACCTCCGACGCGTGCATCTGCTTGGGCCGGTGGCACAGCGTGTAGCCGTCGTAGTCGCGGCTGGTGGTGCCGGGCAGCAGCCGGTCCTCCGCTTGAAGCTCACGGAAGAAGGGCGTCTCCGGGTACGGGCACACGATGCCCAGGAACGTGACGGAGAAGTACTTCAGGTCCGCCAGGTACTCCGGCAGCCGGTGCAGGTACTCGTTGGTGTCCCCGTCCGAGCCGACGATGAGCCCGAAGGACAACAGGATGCCGGCGGAGAAGACGCGACGGATGACGGCATCCACCTCCGACAGCTTGTTCTGGCCCTTGTTCATCGCCTTGATCGAGTCCGGGTTGAGCGACTCCAGGCCGGTGTAGACGTAGCGGCAGCCCGCCTTCGCCATCAGCTTCACCAGCGACTCGTCCTTGAGCACGTTGAAGGTGAGGGCGCAGCCCCAGGTCTTCTTCAGCGGGATGAGCGCCTCACACAGCGCGCGCAGGTACTTGGGCGAGCCGCCCAGGTTGTTGTCGAGGAAGACGAACGCGTCCCCCATCAGCCCCAGGAAGTTCGGGTTCCAGCGCATGCGCGTCTGGATTTCGTCGATGACCTCCGGGACGGGCCGGAAGCGGTAGCGCTCGTGGCCGGTGAGCACGCAGAAGTTGCAGGTGAAGGGGCAGCCGCGCGACGCCTCGATGCCCGGCAGCCGCACCTTGTTGTGCGTGAAGTCGATGAGCTCGTAGCGGTACGGCCGGATGGCGGCGGCGCCGTGGGACGGCAGGCTGTAGCGCGGCTTCAATTCGCCCTTCTCGAAGTCCGCGATGAGCGCGGGCACGTTGGACTCCGGCTCCGCGGTGATGACCGCGTCGAAGTACTTCGCCGCGTCGTCGGGGAAGTGGCTCGCGTGCCGGCCGCCCGCCACCGTCGTCATGCCTCGCTGGCGGAAGAGGGTGGAGAGGACCTTCGTGTGCTCGTAGTACGAGTGCAGGTACGAGAAGAAGACCAGGTCCCAGTGCCGATCCAACGGGAGGTCCGCCTCCTTCTCGTTGAAGATCTCCACCTCGGCGTGCTCCGGGCACAGGCCCGCGATGAGCTCCGGCACCGAGGACTGCATGATGGAGGGTTCCTTGATCCGCAGCCGGGTCGGATGGGTGTACGTGGCGATGATGGCGATGCGCATGCGTGCGAGCCCGGCGGCGGCGCGGATGGAAACGGTCCGCGCCCGTGCGTGGTTGCACCTGCCAGACTGCGTCCCCCTTCGTCCGCCGAGGATCACCCGGAGTCCGGGCAGTGGCAAAGGATCTCCGTCGCACGCGCCACACCGCGCGTGTTTCCGGTGTCAGCGGACGACCCAGGAGGACCTATCTCGTGTGGGGGCCGTGCTGATAGATCTTTGAAACATGGATACTTCTCCCCCGCCAGCCGCCCCGGGTTGGCCGTTTAAACGATACTTCTGGATTTCCACCGTGTTGGCGCTGGTGCTGGGCCTGCTGGCGCTGCGCGCGGGCTTCATGCCGGATGACTACATCTGGCTGGGTGTCTGGGACCACGTGCCGCCGCCCGCGCCGCTGGGCAACACGCCCCTGGACGTGTACCGCACGGCCACCGGCATCCCGGAGCACACGCTGCGGCTGGCGGAGGTGGGCGTCTTCCCGTGGTGGGTGGAGCCCTCGGTGCGCGTCTCGTTCTTCCGGCCCCTGGGCAGCCTGCTCTACGGACTGGATCACCTGCTCTACAACCGCGCCGCCACGGGCTACCTGATCCACTCGGTGCTCTGGTACGTGGGCCTGGTGGTGCTGGCGGGCGTGCTGCTCAAGCGCGTGCTGCCCACGGCCCTGGCGGGCGTGTCCATGTTCCTCTTCGCCATCTGGGGCTCGCACTCGGCGGTGCTGGGCTGGTTGTCGTACCGCAGCGTGGTGATGTCGCTGCTCTTCGGCATCCTCGGCCTCTACTTCCACGTGAAGTGGCGCGAGGAGAAGCGCACGAACTTCCTGGTGGGCGCGCTGGTGTCCTTCGCGCTGGCGCTGCTGTGCGGCGAGACCATGGTCATCCTCAGCCCGTACGTGCTGGCCTACGAGGCCTTCTCCGGACCGGGGCAGGCGAAGGACAAGCTCAAGGGGCTCATCCCGTTCGCCGTGCTGATGGCCTGCTACTTCGTGGCGTACCGCGCGATGGGCTACGGCGCGGGCGCGTCCGACATGTACCTGGACGCCGTGGGCACGCCGGTGGACTGGTTCAAGGCCATGCTCACCCGCGTCCCGGCCGCCATCGCGGGCCTGACGCTGAACGCGCCCCCGGACTTCATCTTCGACCAGTCCCTGGTGCCCCTGTTCGGCATCCTCGGCGCCGTGGGCCTCGCGCTGTTCGCGCTGCTCGTGTGGGGCGTGTGGCCCCAGTTGGCGGCCGCGGAGCGGCGCACGGTGGGCTGGATGCTGACGGGCGCGTTCGTGTCCACGTGGCTGTCCAACTCCGCGTTCGCCGGCTCGCGCACGCTCATCGTGCCCAGCCTGGGCATGGCCGTGGGCATGGCCGTGGTGCTGCGCCAGGCGTGGCGGGGCCGCGCGCGCACGCTCCGCGCGGGCGCGGTGCTGGCCGGCGCCGCGGTGATGGCCCTGCTGCACGTGGTGGCCGCGCCCTACATCTGGTGGCAGACCATGGAGGCCTACTCGCAGACGGACGCCCTCATGGCGCGCGTGCAGGCCCGCTACGAGGAGGCCTTTGACGAGTCGAAGCTGCCCGAGCAGCGGGTGGTGGTGGTCAACGCCCCCAACGGCATCATCGGCATCTACGGCTCCGTGCGCTGGTGGTCCACGGGCATGCCGCTGCCGAAGGCCTGGTGGGTGCTGTCCTATTCGCTCAACGAGCAGAAGGTGACGCGCACCGGGCCCAACTCCCTGGAGCTGTCACTGCCCAAGGGCGGCCACTTCCTGGACTCCATCGAGGAGCGCATCCACCGCGCCGCGCGCCACCCGGTGACCCTGGGGCAGGAGTTCGACATGAAGGGCATGAAGGTGCGGATTGAGGAGATGGACGGGAACTTCCCCACGCGCATCTCCTACACCTTCGACGTGCCGCTGGAGGACCCGTCGCTGAAGCTGGTCCAGTGGCAGAACAAGAAGGTGATTCCCTTCGTTCCGCCGTCCGTGGGCGGGCCGGCGGCGGCGCTCAACGTCCGGTAGGGAAGGGCGGTAGGACCGTGGCGCGGGGGCCTTCCCCCCGCGCCCGGGTGCTGCTTCAGCCCACCATCCGCACCACCGCCAGCGTGAGTCCGTAGACGATGACGGACACCAGCGCGGCGGCGGGGATGGTGAACACCCACGCCCAGATGATGCGGCCGGCGACGCCCCACTTCACGGCGCGCCAGCCGCGCGTGGAACCCACCCCGACGATGGCGCCGGTGATGGTGTGCGTGGTGGAGACGGGGATGCCCATCTCCGCCAGCGCGATGATGGTGACGCCGCCGCCCGTCTCCGCGCTGAAGCCGCCAATGGGCGCCAGCTTCGTGAGGCTGTGGCCCATGGTGCGGATGATGCGCCAGCCGCCGAAGAACGTGCCCAGCGCGATGGCCGCGTGGCAGGAGATGATCATCCACCAGTCGATGTGGAACGGGCGGTCGCGCCAGATGGTGCCGAAGAGCACCACCGCGATGATGCCCATGACCTTCTGCGCGTCGTTGGTGCCGTGGCTGAAGGAGAAGATGGCGGACGACACCAGCTGCAGCCGGCGGAACCAGGTGTCCACGCGCAGCGGCGTCTGACGGTGCACCGCCCAGGTGCTGGCCACCATCATCCCGATGCCCAGCGTCATGCCGATGAGCGGCGACAGCACGATGAACGCGGCGATGCGCGCGATGCCGCTGCCCACCAGCCCCTGGAAGCCCAGCACCGGCAGGGTGGCGCCAATCATCCCGCCCGCCAGCGCGTGCGACGAGGACGAGGGCAGCCCCCACCACCACGTGAGCAGGTTCCACGCGATGGCGCCAATGAGCGCGGAGAAGATGACCATCAGCACCGCCGTGGGGCCGGCCGCGCGGAGCATCTCGAAGTTGATGATGCCCTTGCCCATGGTGTTGGCCACGTGCACGCCGCCCGCGAAGGCCGCCACGAAGTTGAAGAACGCGGCCCACGCCACGGCCAGGTTCGGCGACAGCACGCGCGTGGACACCACGGTGGCAATGGAGTTCGCCGCGTCGTGGAAGCCGTTGATGAAGTCGAAGACGAGCGCGACGATGACGATGAGAACGACCGCGGCGAGCAGCATCTCAGGAGTGCTCCAGCACGACGCCTTCGATGACGTTGGCCACGCCCTGGCACTTGTCGGTGGCCGTCTCGATGAGGTCGTAGATCTCCTTCCACTTGATGATGGTCAGGGTGTCCACGCCGCTCTTGAACAGCCGGCCCATGCCCGCGCGCAGGACCTCGTCCGCCTGCGTCTCCAGGTGCTTGATCTCCATGCAGCCCGCGAGGATCTGCTCCGGCTTCTTGATGAGCCGCAGCGCCGCGACGACCTCCTGCACCTTCTGCGTGGAGAGCACCAGCAGCCGCGCCAGCTCCGTGGCGTCCGGCCGGCTGGTCTCGATCTCGTAGTACAGCAGGCGCGCGGCCGCCGCGTTGGTCAGGTCCAGCACGTCGTCGATGCGCGACAGGAGCGTGTGGATCTGCGCGCGGTCGAACGGGGTGATGAACTGCTGGTGGAGGCGGTTGAAGGCGGCGTGGGTGACTTCGTCGCCCTTGTGCTCCACGTCCTTCAGGGCCTGGACGCGCGTGGGCACGTCCCGGTAGTCCGCCAGGAGCGCGTGCAGGAGCTTCGCTCCCTCGACGGTCCTTGCGCATTGCGCGTCGAAGTCGTCGAAGAACTCGTCCGACTTCGGCATCAGCTTTTCGAGCATGGGGTCTCCCTCGGCGCCTGGAGGGACAGGCGCGGTCCGCCGCGGGAGGTGGCGCTGGGGTGTGACGCTCCCGTGACGCGGGGAGTGACTACCCTACCTGGAGAGATTCGCCAGTGTTCCGTGCGAAAACGTACGGATTCCAGGGGGTTGCGCTTGACGCAAGGGGCCGCTCAGACGACGCGGTTGCGCAGCTCCTCGAAGAATCCCACCCACAGCTGCCACATCTCCTCGGCGCCCCGGGTGATGGTGGCCAGCTCCTCGTCGGTGTACTGGAGCCCCACCGTGTGGCCGGCCGTCTCCACGTGGTCCGGCTCCTGCTTCACGTGGATGTCCACCCAGGGCAGGGACTTGAGGCCCGTGGTGCGGCGCACCAGCTTGCCCAGCTTGGCCACCATGGTGAGGTCCGCCACCTCCGTGCCGTAGAGGAAGCCCAGGCCGGTGAGGTGGTTCTCCGTGGAGCGCTGGTAGCCGTCGATGAGCCGGCGCGTGGCGGGCGTCATGTCCGCCTCCGACACGCCCGCCTTCGTGAAGCCCGCGTCCGTCATCGTCTGGATGAAGAAGCGCTCGTGCGCGCGCGCCGGGTCTCCCTCGCCCACCTCCTGGTTCAGGATGTGGGTCACCGCCGTCTTCATCTCCATCTGCGGACAGACGGCGATGAGCTTGCTCAGGAAGTTGGGGAAGTAGTGCAGGGGGTGCCACCACTGCCCCAGCACCATCTCCGCCTGGTCCCGGCTGAAGGCCTTCTCATCCACCACCTCGAAGAACCGATGCTTGATGAGCTGCTCACGGTGGGGATTCTTCGCGAGCGCCGCCTCGATGGTCTGGTTCCGCATTGCCGCCTCCAGGTTGGGTCCAAAAGGGCTGGGTCGGCGTTTATCACAACGCAGGACTGCGATTCTTGGAATAGTGGAAAGACAAGTTCAACACGACTACGTTGTTTACCGTCAGTGTGGAACGTGCAGGCAGGCAAGGGCGGGCTGTTCGGGGTGGGGGCTGCCGTCCTACAGTCAGAAAATCGGCATTTCTGCCTCGTCCCCCTTGTCGTGGAAGGCTCATGACCCTGTTCCGGCACCCTGAAGATCGCATCCCGGTCCTGATGTTCCTGAGCGTGTTCGCGCTCGACGTGACGGTGTTCCTCACGGCGCGAAGCTGGTGGGTGCCGGTGCTGTGGTTCGGGCTGGGCATCATCCCCAAGGGGTGGATCTGCTCGTGGAACCACCACCACCAGCACCTGTCCTTCTTCAAGCACGCGCTGCCCAACCGCCTCTTGGAGATCGTCTTCGGCTTCCAGACGGGCGTGACGTCGCAGGCGTGGTTCCTCCACCACGTGCTGGGCCACCACAAGAACTACCTGGACCAGACGCAGGACGAGTCGCGCTGGAAGCGCGCGGACGGCTCCACGATGGCGGAGCTGGAGTACTCGCTGAGCACGGCGCTGACGGCGTACCCGCGCGCGTTCCAGGTCGGGAAGAAGCAGCACCCCAAGGCGCTGCGCGTGTTCGTGTGGATGGCCGCGCTCCAGGTGGTGCTGCTGGCGGGGCTGTTCTGGGTGAACCCCTACAACGCGCTGTTCGTCTTCCTGCTGCCCATGATGGCGTCGCTCTACGTGACGGTCTGGGCGACGTACTTCCACCACGTGGGGCTGGAGACGGCCAACCACTCGGAGGCCTCGTACAACATCCTCCACAAGGGCTACAACCTGATGACGGGCAACCTGGGCTACCACACCGCGCACCACACGCGGCACGGGCTGCACTGGTCCAAGCTGCCGGAGCTGCACGCGCAGCTGGCGCGCGACATCCCCGCGAACCTCTACCGTCAGCCGGGCATCCCGTTCGTGTGGCGCGGCTCCGAGGAGAAGCTGGTGCTGAGCGAGCACGAGGTCGACGCGCTCGCTGGCCGGCCCGCGGCGAACAGCGGGGAGAAGCTGGCCGCCTAGCAGGCTGCTGAAGAAGTCGGTTTCGGGCCGGACGCGCTGCTCCACGAAGGTCCGGCTCGTCAATGAGAGGTTTTCTGGCGACCGGGGAGGCGCCCCGCTGCGGTGCAGCCCTGTCGCCAGGCCACCCGGGGCGAATTGCTACCCGGCAGGCAAGCGACGTGTCAGGCGGGCATGAGTCGAGCCATGCGTGTCAGGTTGTACGCGGCAGCGACGAAGTAGGCCCACAGGCCCGTCCTCGCCTGGCCTCGGTAGCGTGTCTTCCTGAAGCCGCCCACAGTCTTCATCCAGCCGAATATCTCCTCGACTCGTTTTCTGGCGCGCTGGCTCAGGGCATACCCCCCGTGGCGTGTCGTGCGTCCGTCGACGCGGCTGGCGCGGCGCACGTCGCGCGTCTGGGCCACATGGGGTGTCACCCCGCGCTCGCGCGTGGCATCCACGAAGCGCTGCACGTCGTAGCCGGCATCCGCCCCCAGCGTCGTGGGCACCAGCCCCTTCTCTTTCTGCCGGTCGAGCATCCGCAGCGCGCCCACCCACTCCGCTTCACCCGTCGCCAACTCCACCGTGATGTCCGCCACCAGCCCGGTGCGGTTCTCCATCAGCACGCTGGCCGAGTAGGAGAGCTTCGCGCCGTTGCCGCCCTTGCGCGCCAGCCTCGACTCCGGGTCCGTCGTCGACTCGTGCGTGGCGTTGCCTCGCTTCTCCCCGTGGAAGTTGACGGTGGGGTTGCCCTTGTCGTCCGGCGGCCCCTCGTCCTTGCCGCCCTTCTTCTTGAAGGACTTCACTCCGGCCCACGCCTCGATGAGCGTGCCGTCCACCGTGAAGTGCTCCGCCGACATCAACCCCTGGCCTTTGGCCTGGCCCACCACGCCCTCGAAGAAGCGGCGAGCCACGTCGGCGTCCAAGAGCCGCTGCTTGTTCTTCGCGAAGCTCGACGCATCGAAGCTCGGCTCGTCCAGGCTCATGTCCAAGAAGAAGCGAAAGAGCAGGTCGTACTCCAGCCGCTCGCAGAACTGTCGCTCGCTGCGCACGCTGTAGAGCGCGATGAGCAGGCATGCCTTGAGCAGCATTTCGGGCGGAATCCCCGGACGCCCCGTGCCCGAGTACATGGCGTCGAAGACGGGCGAGAGTCCTTTGAGTTGGGCATCCGCGAGGTCCTTGATGCGCCGGATGGGGTGGCCCTGGGGCACCCGCTGCGCCGGCTGCACCAGACTGAAGCTCGACTGACCCCTAACCTCTCCACGCATGTCCGCGACCCTCCAGGGCAGGAGGAGATCATGCCCCGGTGCGGGAGGTCGACCCCGCACCGGAGTTTTTCAGCAGCCTGCTAGCGGTCCAGGGCCTTTTCCGCCGGAAGGCAGCTGCTTCCGGCGGAAGGGGGCCGCGCTACTTGGGCTGCGGCTGCTGCGGCTCCGTCGTGCGGTTCGCCGCGATGTTGATGACGTTGAGCAGCAGGTCCTTCACGCGGCGGGGCTTGTTGCCGCCGTTGTCCTCGATGATCTTCTCGATGTCGTCATCCTGCCGGTGGTACTCGGGGATGAGGTCGCCGCCGCCCTCGGGGTTGGACAGGCCCTCGAAGAGGAAGAGGACGTCCTCGCCCTTGCGCCCGAAGGACGCGCCGTCCTGCCGGTCGCGGTAGACGTTGATGTCGCGGTTGATGCGGTCGAACGGATCCGCCAGCTGCTGGTTCGCCTGGTCCACCACGTCGCGGAAGTAGTTGGGCTGGCCCTTGGTGTTGGTGTCCACCACGGACAGGCGCTGATCATCCCAGCGGCCCACCATGTCCGTGTTGATGACGCCCGCGATGTTCTTCAGCTCCAGGCCGGGGATGGGGTGGTCCACGAAGTACTGCGACCCCACCAGCCCCTTCTCCTCCGCGCCCGTCCAGACGAAGAGCACGGAGCGGTCCAGCTTGCCGTTCTTCGCGGCCTCCGCCAGCTCCGGCACCGCCGCCATCAGCACCGCGCTGCCGGACGCGTTGTCGTCCGCGCCGTTGTAGGCGTTGCCCTTGCGGTCCACGCCCACGTGGTCCAGGTGGGCCATGACGACAATCACCTCGTCCTTGTGCGGACCGGTGCCGGGCAGCATCGCCATCGTGTTCACGGCCTGGCCCGTGGCGGTGGCCACCTGCTTGAGCTCCTCCACGCTGCGCTGCTGGCCCGCGCGCGCCGGCACCACCGTCTGGCCCGCCGCCTTCATCGTCTGCTCGTACTGCTGGTTGAGCAGCTTCAGCGTGTCCTTGGGCATCTTCTCGTCCAGGTAGAAGCCCTCCTGGAACATCTTGTGGCCGAACTGCTTGTGCTCGGCGTGGCCCGCGTGGGCCCCTTCCGTCCCGCCGCCCTTGTCCGCGCCCAGCCAGGAGTAGACGTTGAACTTCTGCTGGAAGGGGTTTTCCGGGTTGTTGGAGTTCGGCCCCACCAGCCCGTACTTCTCCGCGTGCGCCTGCACGTAGGCGGAGGCCGCGTCCAGGCCCGCGGAGGGGCTGTCACGCCCCTTCAGCGCGTCCGACGCCAGGTACTCGATGTGCTTCATCGGATCCGAGTCGAGCGACACGGGCGGCTCGGTGGGCGTCTCCGGCGGCACCGGCGGCGTGGTGGCGGGCGGCGGCAGCGACAGCACCGGCGGCGGCGCCGGCAGCTGCGGCAGCCTGGCGCCAGGACGCGCGCCGGAGGACTCGAAGCCGTCCTTGAACGCGAGGGGGCGGTTCCGGGGCTTCGCCTCCGCGCTCCGGGCGTCCTGCGAGGACAGCCGCGAGACGGAGGTGAGGGGACGCGAGCTGTCGTTGATCTTCGAGGCCATGGTGGGGAGTCCGGGGGAGGAACCGCGCTCCCCAGATTATCCGACCGGCCACCCCGGGAGTTGTGCGCCACGGCAAAGTTCCGCCGCGCGTGGGGCGCCCTGCCGCTCCGCGTGAGACCCGGGCTGTTACATGGCGTATGTTTCATGTAACATGAAACGCTACTCTTGTTTTCTCATGCAATGAATTGCAAGAGTGAAAACAGACGGACTCCATGTGTTGGCTCGGGGAGTGCAGTGGGGCGGCCGGCAGTCCACCCCACACCACGAGGTAGTGCATGCACCTGAAGATGACGGGCTCCCTGCTGGCTTCCATGTTGCTGAGCATCACGGGCTGCGCGGGCGGCGACGACACCCAGGCCGCCGGTCCGCTGAGCGCGCAGGAGTCCGCGGCGTCCCAGTGTGTGAAGAAGTTCGAGGGCATCACGACCTGTGCGCTGGGCCAGGCGAAGGTCGACGCCGTGGCGGACGGGCTGGCGGTGTCCGGGCTGCTCACGCAGAAGGACGGCGTCTCCAGCAGCTTCGCGCAGGCCGTGAAGTGGGAGCAGCGCGTGGCGATGAGCCTGGGCGCGCAGGGCGGCTACCAGTTGGCCGCGCGCGACGGCGACCAGGTCGTCAGCACGCTGAAGGTCACCCCGGGCCGCGAGGCGAACACGGTCAACATGGTGCCCACGTTCACGGGTTCGCCGGGCGGCTCCGCGTACCGGATGAACATCTACCGGGGCGGCGTGCTCCAGGGCACCAGCCAGCAGCCGGCCGGGATGATGATCGTCTTCACCAACTTCCGGGACTTCCTCCGCTGGGCGGAGATGCACCACCACTTCCTGAACGACTTCGACATCGACGGGCTGTCCACCGGCTCCGCGGAGACGAACGTGGGCGCGTGCGTGTGGCGCGTGGACGCGGAGAAGAACACCTTCACGGTCAACGTCGGCGGCAAGTCCATCACGGGTGACTCGGTGGAGTTCATCGAGACCATCGCGGATGGCGCGTACCCGTACCGTCACTTCACGGGCATCGACACGAACGCCATCGCCGGCCAGTACACCATCCGGTCGGAGTCCATCACGCAGCCCACGGGCGTGAAGTAGTCCGGGAAGGCGTGTGCCGGACGGAGGTCTTCCCCCCTCCCGTCCGGCGTCGTACCGCTAGCGTCCTCCGGAGACGGAGGACGTGGGCGTCGCCACGTTCCGGCCGCTGCCACCCACGCCGGTGGCGGGGCTCACCGCGGGCGTGCGCTTGGCCTCCAGCGGAGCCTTGCGCGCGGGCGCGAAGGAGGCCGGGACTTCATTCGCGTAGAGCAGCTTGTAGGCGCTGTAGCTGCTGAGCACGCGCTTCACGTAGTCGCGGGTCTCGTCGAAGGCGATGTGCTCCACCCACTCGTCCAGCTCCGCCTGGGGCAGAGCCTTGCGCCAGCGCTCCACCGCCGCGGGGCCCGCGTTGTAGGCGGCCACGGCGTAGGCGGGGTTGCCGTCGAAGTGCTTGAGCAGCGAGCCCAGGTACGCCGCGCCCAGCCGGATGTTCTGCGCGGGCTGCAGGAGCGACGATACCTCGAACGACGCCAGCTTGAGCGAGTCCGCCACCTCCCGCGCCGTCTGCGGCATGAGCTGCGCCAGCCCCAGCGCGCCGGTGGAGGAGCGCGCGGTCGGGTTGAAGCGGCTCTCCTCGCGGATGAGGCCCTGCAGCAGGTCCGGATCCACGCGTGCGGCCTTCGAGTAGCTCTGGATGAGCGGCCGGAACGCGAGCGGCCACGTCGCCTCCCACACCGGGCGGGACGCGGCGCTCAAGGGGCCCGCGGCCTCCTGGCGCAGCGTCACGCGGGCCACCTGCCGCGTGGCCCGGCCCCGGCCGGTGCGGCGCATGGTCTGGTAGAGCAGCCGCGCGGGCGCCTCCGCCAGGCCGCGCGTGTCCACCGCGAGCAGCTCCTCCACCACGCCCGGCTGTCCCAGGCGCAGCAGCTCCACACCCGCCGCGAAGCGCGGATCCTTCTGGAGCGGACCCGGGGGCAGGGGCCAGACCTCGTCGCTTGCCGGCGCGGCGGTGTTCAGCGTCCTGGCGGGGACGGCCTGCGCGGAGGCTTCCGTCAGCCGCGCCAGCCGCTCCGGCGCGTGCTGGGCCAGCCGCGTGCGGGAGAGCAGGCCGTACCAGGCCGTGGGACGCTCGGTGGCGATGAGCTCGTAGCGCGCGAGCGCCGCCTCCAGCGCGCCGCCGTTCTCCTGGACGCGCGCCTGCCAGTAGCGCGCGCGCCACAGGGCCTCGTCGGTGCGCGCGGCCTCCGGCAACTGCTCCACCGCCATCAGCGACGCCAGGCCCGGCTGCGTCTCGTCCTTGCGCAGGTGCAGCCAGAAGGCGCGGAAGAGGGCCTCGGCGGCGAAGTTGCCGGCGGGGTAGCGCTTCGCCAGCGCCTCATAGTTCCGCAGCGCCTCGTCCGCGCGGCCCAGACGCTGCTGCGTCCAGGCCTCGAAGAAGAGCGCGTCGTCCGCGTAGCCGTGCTCCGGGTAGTCCCGCGCCAGCGTGGCGTAGGTCTCCACCGCCGCCTCCGGCTGCACCACGGACTGCGAATAGGCCAGCAGGTAGAGCGCCTGCGGCCGCTGCTCGGGCGACTGGCACTCGCGCGCCACCGGCTCCAGCACCTGGATGGCGCGGCGGTGCTGGCGCTCCTTGCGCAGCGCGCGGCCCAGGGTGAGCTGGGCGCGGCAGGCCAGCTCGTCCGGGAGCTCCGTGCGGGGCCCGGAGCGGGCCAGCATGTTCATGGCGGCGACGTTCTGGTGCAGCTCCACCAGTGACTCCGCGCGGCGCACGCGCCACTTCATGGGCAGGGGCAGGTCGCGCAAGAGGGCGCGCGCGCGGTCCGCCTCCCTCGACAGCGGGGCGGTGGCCCAGACCTCCAGCAGCGCGCGGTGCTCGGCGTTGTACTGGCCCGCCGCGCGCGCCAGGTCGCAGTACGCGAGCAGCGCCTTCATGCGCAGCGCGTCCGGCCCGCGGGCCTGCCGGCTGTCGATGAACTCCTGGAGCGCGGCCAGCGCCTCCGGGATCTTCAGCTGGCGCTTGAGCACGCTTGCCATGGTGAAGCGGGCCTGCGGGTAGAGCGGGGAGCTGGGGCTCACCTGGCCATACTGCTCCGCCGCGCGCAGCGGCTTGCGCAGCCGCTCATGCGACTGCGCGGCCTTCATGAGGCAGTGGTCGCGCAAGGGGACGTAGTCCTCCGCGAGCACGGTGAACTCCGCGGCGGCGGTGGTGAAGTCGCGCGCGAGGAACGCGGCCTGCGCCTGGAGGAAGCGGCCGGGGAGGGAAGGGGGCGACTCCGTGGCGAGCAGCGTCCGCGCGGACTTGTACCGGCCGCGGTCGAACTCCGCCTTCGCCTTCGCCAGCAGGCCTTCCGCGAAGTAGGGCGTCAGGCGCTCCGGCCCGAAGGCCTCCGCCGTCACCTCGTCCTGGGAGGGCTGCGCCGTCGGCGTGTCGAGCAGGGCCTCCAGCTTCTCCTCCGACATCACGTCGCCGGAGTCGTCCTCACCGGGGGCCTGAGCCCACGCGGCGCCCGGGGCCCACAGGCCCGCGCACGCAAGCAAGACCGCAGCTGTTCCTCGAAGTCCGTCCATGCCAGCCCTCGTTCGTCCGCCAGGGACCCCGATGGATTGGCACTGCCGGTGCGCTTGGAACCTGCCCGGCTGACTGCTTGCCAGGCGCGCGTTGTCTTTCGTGCATCCGGCCCCGGGCACACATCCGGGGTGCTGCACGAAAGCCAACGGCCCGTCGTCCGCTCGACTGGCGCCTGGGGTGCTACATACCCAGGGGCGCCCGCCTGCCCGTCAGGGGATGATTGTCTCGACAGCCAGGTCGCTCGGCATGCGGGGCGCCACCTCGTAGGTGGTCTCGTACTGGGCTGCCAGGCCCACCACGCTGATGCGCTGCCCCACGGTGAGGGCCTGGAGCGCCGCCTTGTCGAACCCGGCGGACACGTGGACGAACACCTGCACCTCACCGCTGCCGTCGTCGATGTAGAGCTTGTAGCCGTAGGGCGAGTCGTCCACGAAGGCCTGGGTGATGGCGCCGCTGGCGCGGATGAGCTGGCCCTCCACGGACTCGTTCACGCCGCCGGTGGAGACGGTCCGGGGCGCGACCTGCTCCGTGCCGGGCTTCAGGTCCACGTCCATGGGCACCGTCTTGAGGATGCGCAGCTGGTTCTGCTCATCCAGCGTGCCGGTGACTCGCACGCGGGCCCCCAGCCCGAAGGACTGCTTCTCCGCCATCTTGATGTAGAGGCCGCCGGTGTCGTCCTGGAGCGCGAAGCCCTCGTCCCCCATCGCGGAGACGAAGGTGCCGGGCGCCACGGTCACCGCGCCCTGCACCGTCACCTCGGAACCGTTGGCGCGCGTACGCGCGTCGGCGATGGAGAGGACCGGCTGGCAGCCGGCGAACACGAGCGCGAACGCGCCCAGCAGCGCCAGGGCACCCCGGCGCGAAAGGGACAGGGCAGGGGAGGAGAAGGAGGAAGGGTTCATGGGCGCCTTGTACCATTCCCCGTACAAGTTATTCAATGAATTCAAGTTGTTCTAGAATTCACCTGAAGTGGGACTGGCGTCTGACTTTGAGTCAGGCGGTAGGCACACGGAATGTTGACAAGGCGCGTCTACTACCGTCGGTACGGGCATGTATCAGGTGATACATGAGGGCAATGAATGCGAAGCATTGGGTGCTCTTGCGGCTGGCGGGCCTGTAGCTTTACCGTGCGCCTGCTGCCCTCCCCCGGACATCCATGGCCACTCCGAGTCTCCCGTCGTCGAGTGTCACGCTTGAAGCAAGACCCCCTCTGGCCCGCGTGTGGTGGCTCGCGCTGCGGCCCAAGACGCTGACCGCCTCCATCGCGCCCACGGTGCTGGGCTGGGCCTTCGCCAACGCGGAGGGCAGCTGGCGGCCGGTGCCCGCGCTCACGTTCCTGGTGGGCTTCGTGCTCATGCAGATCGTCAGCAACCTGGTGAACGACTACGCGGACTTCGAGCGCGGGGCGGACACCGAGGCGCGCCTGGGGCCCGCGCGCGTCACGCAGAAGGGCTGGCTGTCCGCGCGCGAGGTGGCGACGGCCGCGGCGCTGGCGTTCACCGGCTCGGCGCTCGCGCTGCTGCTCCTGACGCAGGCGGAAGGGTGGTGGGTGTTCGCGGGCGGCGCCTTCTGCCTCGCGGGCGCGGTCTTCTACTCCGCGGGCCCCATCCCCCTGGGCTACCTGGGGCTGGGGGACGTGCTGGTGCTGATCATCTTCGGCCTCTTTGGCGTGAGCGGCAGCTACGTCGTGCTCACGCACCACGTCACGCCGGCCGTGTGGCTGGCGGGGCTGTCCATGGGGCTGTTCTCCGCGGGCATCCTCGCGGTGAACAACCTGCGCGACCGCAAGACGGACGTCGTCGCCGGCAAGCGCACGCTCGTGGTGCGCTTCGGTCAGCGCTTCGGGCAGTGGGAGTACACGCTGGCGGTGGGCGGCGCGTTCGTGCTGCCGGTGCTCGCCTGGCTGCTGATGCCGGAGCACCGCTGGGCCTGGCTCTTCACGCTGGCGGCCCTGCCGCTCGCGGTGAAGCAGATCCGCGCCATCTGGAGGGAGGACGGCAGCGCGCTCAACCCGCATCTGGGCAAGACGGCGGGGCTGGGACTCGTCTTCGCGCTGCTGCTCTCCGTGGGCCTCAGCTTCTGAAGTCCTCGAATTGCGCGGACTCTCATAATGTGGTCAGTTTGAACCGATGAGGTGTTCTCCTCCCAACCCTTCCCGGGCCTCACCGTCTCCGCGTGGCGGAGCGCTGGCGGCGTGGGGAAGGGTGGGACGCGTGGGCCCGCGCGTGAGGACACCTGCTCCTTTTCCTCCCCCTGACTGCCTCCGGCCTCGTCTTCCATGAATCGCTCAATCCTGCTGAAGAGCGCGTGGTGCGCCCTGCTGGTGCCCCTGCTGTCCTGCAACCTCCTCAAGGTCACTGACGACGAGGGGTCCACCACGGGTCGCGGTGCCAAGCGGTTCGACCCCTACCAGGGGCTCAACTCCGGCGCGATCCGGCTCAGCCTCCAGTACATCAATGGCTGCGCCTTCCTGCCCAACGGCCAGATGGTGGCGAAGAACGGCGTGCCCGTCCCGTACCCGGACGTGTGCATCACGCCGCTCGCGCAGAACCCGCTGACGCTGTCGCCGCCCACCGGGACGCTGCAGATCCTCTCGGACAACCAGTACTTCCTGAACCAGTTCTCCGTGTCGGAGACGGTGGTCAACCAGCACAACAACCCCAACGACCAGACCGCCGCGCTCAACTGGATCAAGACCCAGACGGTCTTCGCGGGCCTGGACTGGACCAACGTCAACCAGGGTCCGGACGAGTGGAGCTTCTACAGCCTCGCCGGCGCCGTGGAGGACTGCTGGACCCGTGAGGTGCAGTTCGGCAACGCGAACTGGCAGAAGGCGAAGGACGACACCATCACCGTGGAGGTGCTGGACGAGACGGGCACCTCGCGCGCCAGCCAGACCTACCTGCGCTCGGAGCTCCTGGCGTCCTCGCCCTACGCGGGCCACAGCCGCTTCTCCTGGCGGTCTGAGAACCTCAAGCCGCCGCGCTTCCCCGGCGACAAGGACCCCGGCACCGTGACGGGCTTCGCGGGCGGCCTGGACCAGAGCGCCACCACCCGCACCATCGCGCGCGTGGACATGGTGGGCAGCACCAACCCGTTCAAGGTGCTGCGCATCCCGCGCCTGTCGGGCCCCGGCGCGCTCAAGGCCACCTGGAGCCAGCTGCCGGACAAGCCGTTCTACTTCCCGGTGACGTACGTCATCCCGGATGAGCGCCCCTCCACCTGCACCGACGACGCCGGCAACCCGGTGCAGTGCAGCCCGGGCCTGGACTCGCGGCTGGTGTTCGCTCCTCCGAAGGAGGGCAGCTTCTACAAGCCCGGCGAGGACGTGAGCGTCTACGTGGACCTGCGCGACAGCGCGGGCGCCCACCTGCACTCCAAGGACCTGCTGCCCAGCGCGAAGGAGATCATCAGCGGCCAGTCCAACGGCATCCAGACGTTCGTCCCCAACGTCATCGCGACCGTCACGGAGAACGACTCCATCTCCAACGTGGCCATCGCCGGTCCCCTCCAGGACCTCCAGGTGCTGGGCAACCCCAGCGACAAGCCCCAGTTCTTCGCGAAGCCATTCCCGTTCGCGGTGCTGGATGACGCCACGCTCACGGGCCTGACGCCGGGCCTGATGGACTACAAGTGGCCCACGCGCCAGACGTTCACGCTGCCCCCGGACGCGAAGCCGGGCACCTACGTGGCGCTGGTGAAGTTCAACCGCGCGTCCATGGGCGAGCGCGTCGCGAAGCTCAACCCGTTCTTCTTCCAGGTGGGCCAGGACGAGCCCACGACGTACCCGGGCAACGTGGGCAACTGCCAGATCTGCCACCGCGGCGTGCTGTCGCTGGACAACCTGCGCCACGGCCTGTCGGTGGACCACATCGAGAGCTGCAAGGTCTGCCACCACTACGACACGGACACGGTGGGCCGCACGCAGGAGATGGTGCACCGCATCCACATGAACTCGCCCAGCTACCCGGCGAACCGCGCGGACTGCACCGTGTGCCACCTGACGCGCAAGAGCACGGAGCGGCCCAGCCTGGCGCTGTGCGGCTCGTGCCACATCTCCCAGCACGGGGACGAGTTCTTCCAGATCGCCTTCAACCAGCGCGGCACGCCCAGCAAGTTCGGCAACTGCGCGCAGACGTGCCACGGGGGCGATCAGCTCCCCGCCGGCCACATCCTCCCCGCGAAGTAGGGGATGCGACCCGCCATGCGAAAAGCCCTCTACGTCGGAACCCTGCTCGGCGCGGC
The DNA here is from genome assembly GCF_017302985.1 of Corallococcus macrosporus. Lineage (NCBI taxonomy): Bacteria > Pseudomonadati > Myxococcota > Myxococcia > Myxococcales > Myxococcaceae > Corallococcus > Corallococcus macrosporus. Next base: position 440,619 of record NZ_JAFIMU010000006.1, on the reverse strand, counting down.
CCTGCTGAACGCCGCCTGCACGGAATCCTCCAACTCCCCCGCGTCGTCCACGTTCACGCCGCGCCCCACCTATGAGAACCGCGAGCCGGAGGGCCTCACCTCCCGGCTGACCGGCTTCACGGTGGACCCGGAGGCCTACTTCATCAACCTGGCCAACTGCGCGCCGCCGCCCGCCCGCTGCGCGCTGCCGCCGCTCTACGCGGAGTTCAGCCCGCTGTTGCAGCGCGCGGTGGTGCGCAACGCGCTCGTCACCCTGCAGGACACGGTGCCGGACCCGGCCACGGGCCGACCGCCGGATCCGCCGCCGCCCACGGTTTCCAACGCCGCCGGTCTGTGGACCCTGGACAAGGTGCCCACGCGCCGGGGCCCGCCGTTCTTCGTCCTGTCCGTGCCCGGGGCGCCCGGCCAGGCCCAGCTGGCCAACGACGTCCAGGGTCCGTTCCCGCTGCCGCCGGTGCCGGAAGGTAACTACGTCACCACGCTGACCATCCGCCCGGTGGTGCCGGCGCACAGCGCGTGCGTGGGCCTGGAAGCGCTCCAGGTGAGCGACAAGGGCATCCTGGAGGCGGTGGCGAAGTACCTCACCGCCACCGGTGGCGCGCCCGTGACGGTGGCGGACCTGCTCAACCCGGCCCGCTTCGGCGGCATCACGGTCTTCTGGCTGTACCAGCCGGGCTTCCCGGTGTTCCGCGTGCCCGCGGCCAACACCACCGTGGAGGCCACGTCCGGCCGCGTGCTCAACATCGAGTGGGCGCCCGTCGGCGCGCTGCCGCCGGCGCTCGCGGCCTTCCAGTCCACGCGTGGCTTCTTCATCCCGCCCACGCCTCCTGGCGGTACGCCGGCGCCCAACAGCAGCCTGGGCCTGGTCGCCATCGTCCACCCGCCGCTGATGGGACCTCCGGGCGTGGTGCGGTACACGGCGAAGGACGCCACGACGAGCGCGGCGGAGAACCGCCCCTGGTCGCTGATGCCGCTCGACCTTCCGCAGATCCCGGGCCTCGTCACGTTCGCGGGCCTGCAGATGGCGCCCGCGGTCCCCTCGGCGACCCCCTCGCTTCCCCCGCCCAGCACCTGCGTGCCCGGGCAGTAGTCGCTAGCCGCCGCACCCGTCCCAACGCCTGCGCTCCGTTTCCCCTCCCCGTGGGGAGGACGGAGCGTCCGTGTTTCGTCCCCGTTCGTCCGGAGCAACATTCCCCATGATGAAGAAGATCCTGCTGGCCATTGGAGTGCTGGTCGCCCTGGTCTTGATTGGCGCGGGTACCGCCATGGGCGTGGCCACCCACAAGATCAACAAGACGTATGACTATGTGGCGCTGCCCAACATCACGCGCGACAGCTCGCCGGAGGGCATTGCCCGCGGTGAGCAGGTGTTCCGCGCGGTGTGTGGCGAGTGTCACGCGGGCGGTGGCAACACCAAGCCCGTCGGCGGCCGGATGCACGACTTCCCGCCCGACCTGGGCACCTTCTACTCGGCGAACATCACGTCCGACATGGAGAAGGGCGTGGGCGCCTGGACGGACCAGGAGATCGCCCGCATGGTGATCAACGGCATCGACAAGAACCACCACTTCCGCCCCATGCCCGCGTTCCCCAACATGGGTGACAAGGACATCGCGGCGGTCATCGGCTTCATGCGCTCCGGGCACCCGGACTTCGCGCCGGAGAAGGCCCAGCCGCCGCGCTCCGAGCTGACGCCCCCGGGCCGCATGGTGTTCGCGTTCGCCATGGGCATCAACGACAAGAGCCGCACGGAGCCGGTGGCCGTGCCCGCGAAGTCGGCGGACTCCGTGGAGTACGGCCGCTACCTGGCCGGCAGCGTCTACGACTGCGTCTTCTGCCACTCGCCGGGCTTCGACGGCAGCGCGGTGAAGCTGCAGCACCCGGACACGGTGCTCAGCGGCGGCTTCGAGTTCGACCTGACCCCGCTGGGCGGCGAGGGCAAGCTGCTGTCGCCCAACATCTCCGCCAGCGAGACGGCCGGCATCGGCAAGTGGACGCTGGATGAGTTCAAGCACGCGATGGTCACCGGCGTGACGCCGGGCGGCTACATCCTGCGCCCGCCCATGCCCAAGTACCGCTACGCGGACGACGTGGAGCTCTCGGCCCTCTACACCTTCATCCGCTCCATGAAGCCCAACGACAAGGTCGTGCCGCCCCCCGCCGGTGGCCGTCCCAAGGCGGAGCCCTCCGCGGACCCGGAGAAGATGTTCAGCTCCCTGGGCTGCGCGACCTGCCACGCCCCCGGCAAGGCCTACGAGGCCAAGCTCCAGGGCGCCAAGGGCAAGGCCCCGGAAGAGGTGGCCAAGTGGATCCGCAACCCGGAGTCCTTCAAGCCCGGCACGCAGATGCCCACCTACGAGTCCCTCGTCGACGAGAACAACGCCCTGGCGCTCGCGAAGTACGTCCTGGGCAAGACGGGCGGCGGCGTCAGCGAAGGCACCGCCCCCTGAGTTTGACGACGGTGTGACAAATGCCCCCGCGTGAGTGTCGACACGCGGGGGTCAGTGCAAAGGTTTCATCCGTTCCGGGGTGGGCCGGTGTCACCGGAAGTTCAGGTTGATATAAGCTTTCATGCGAAGTCGTTCCCCCACCCGCGGAGCGTCATTCCATGACTGTTTCACCGGCGTCCCCCTCGTCCCACCGCACGCAGCGTCCGAAGAAGCCCGTCCACCTCCACGAGACGAAGGCGCCGGACGCGCAGGGCCCCATCCAGTTGGATGACGTTCTCTGGAACCCGGTCAACGCCGAGGAGGCGCTGGAGGGGCTGGAGAAGATCCTCGGCCGGCTGAACGCGCGCAATGACTCACGCGCCATCTTCCTGGACATCTACGCCATCGTCACCCGCAAGGTCGTCCACCTGCTGAGCAGGCCGGACGCGGGCGGCTTCATGGAGCCCGAGTGGCTGTCGCACCTGACGGGCCGCTTCGCGGAAGAAGCCCTCATCGCGGTGCGCGACTCGCTGAAGAACCTGCCGCTGCCCACCGCGGCGTGGCGCTTCGCGACGCATTATCCCGCCCAGGGGCTCACGCAGCCGTATCAGGACGCGCTCTTGGGCGTGAGCGCCCACATCAACCACGACCTGGGAATGGTCGTCTACGACAACATCGCGCACCAGTCCCCGCCGGCGGACGCGCGTCGCATGGCGCGCTACCGGCACGACTACTTCCACGTGAACGAGATCCTCCGCTCGTGCATCCCGGAGTGCCTGGACCTGCTCGCGGAGCGCTATCACTGCACGTCCACGAAGCTGCTGCTGAAGGTGCCCTTCAGCCGCCCCGTGGTGGAGCGGGCCGTCATGCAGATGCTCATCGTCTGGCGGCAGCGCGTCTGGGAGAACGTCGTCGCGATGCTGGAGGCGCAGACGCCCGAGGAGCACCAGGCCGTCGTGGAGCGCGTGCGCACGACGTCCGGCCGTATCGCCCAGGCCCTGTGCGCGGACAAGGCGCTGTGGCGGACGGTGCGCGGCGAGGCGCCGCCGTTCAGCCTGGGCCTGCCGCCGGAGGCGTGGCCCGGCGTGGTGCTGCCCACGCCGGAAGCGGACGGGGCCGTCAGCGCCCGCGCCAGCTAGCAGGCTGTCTCACGAGGGCGTGACTCCGGCCACGAGGTAGAAGCGCACCTGGCCGGAGTTCACGCCGTAGGCGACGTCCACGCCCAGGAGCGGCAGCACGACGTTGTTGAGGTACAGCCGCAGGCCCGCGCCCACGCCCTGGGCCACGGTGACGGTCGGCTGGGTCGGCGAATACGACTCCCGCAGGTAGCCGCGGATGTTGCGTCCGCTGGCGTCGAACAGGATTCCGTCGGAGGGCAGGTCCCGCCACGCGATGGCGCCCGTGTCGGAGAAGCCCACGCCGCGGAAGGCCAGCGACTTCACCTTGAAGAGGGGGAAGTGGTACTCGGCCGTGAAGGTGAGCCGGGTGTCGCCGCGGAACTGCCGGTACTGGAAGCCGCGCAGCGTGGTGCCGCCCATCGTCAGCTCCTGGTGGAAGGGCAGGTCCTTGCCCACGGCCAGCTCGCCGCGCAGCACCAGGTTGTTCTCGCTGAAGAAACGCAGGCCCTGGCGGTAGAGGAGGCCGAACTTGCGGTAGCGGAACTCGCTCCACACGCCCGGGACGGACACCTCGTAGGAGGCCTCCAGGTTGAGCCCCTCCGTCACCGCGTGCAGCGTCTGGCGCGAGTCCAGGCCCACCATGAAGCGCAGCGACGTGTCGCGCAGGGAAGGGCCGGTGGAGAAGGCCTCCGACGTCACCGGCTTCTTCGGATCCGGGGACTGCGCGTCGATGCTGGACACGCGGTACTTCGCCGCCGCGCGCACGCGCTCGAAGAGGATGAAGCCCAGCTCGGAGCTGAGGGACGCGGAGTTCAGGCGCGTGCGCCGGAGGATCTCCGGGTCGTCCTGGCTGGCGTCCGGGCGGTACTCGTCCACGCGGTCGCTGCGCAGCTGTCCCTCCAGGCTGAACTTGAGCTGCGGCAGGCCGAAGACGATGGGGTCCAGGAAGCCCACGTACAGGCCGCTCTCGCCAGTGCTCACCTGCGCCGCGACGGCCAGCTTCTTCGCGCGGCCGCCCAGGTTGTTCTCCGCGTAGAGCAGCCCGCCGCCGGTGTTCGCGGAGGACAGCGCCACCGTGGGGGCCACCACCCACGACGCCTTGTCCTTCACCCGCAGCACCAGCCGCACACGCCCGTCGTCCAGGGGCTCCGTGCTCGCGTGCACGTCCTGGAACAGCCCTGTGGCCAGGAGCCGCCGCTCCACCTTCTCCAGCTCCGCGCCGTCCACCTCGTCGCCCACGTCCAACTGCCCGAACGAGCGCACCGTCGAGGACGTCGTCTTGTTCGCACCCTCCACGGTCACCTCCGCCACCTCCGGGCGGTGGAGCGTGGGGGACACGGGCGGCTCCTCGTCGGCGTGGGCCACGGGGGCGCTCAGTCCCGCCAGGGCGACGGCGAGGACGGACAGGTGATGGCGGAAGCGGGGGAGCGGCACACCCTGCTCATACCGCACGCCCCTCGGGCTCCGGCTGGTTCAATACGCCGGTGCACCCTGGAGAACAGTCCTCACCAGGAGGATGCATTATCCTCATCATCTGGATATGCATGCATCCAGGAGGGGCGCGGGCATGGCTTCGACGGAAGAGGGTGGGCGGCAGGCGTTGTTCCTGGACGACCTGTCGGTGGGGCAGAAGTTCATCAGCGGCACGCACACGCTGGACGCGGCGCAGATCATCGCCTTCGCGCGGGAGTTCGATCCGCAGGGCTTCCACCTGGACGACGCCGCGGCGAAGGACACGCTCTTCGAGGGGCTGGCGGCGAGCGGCTGGCACACGGCGGCGCTCACCATGAAGCTCAACGTCCAGAGCGGGCTGCCCTTCAAGGGTGGCATCGTGGGGGCGGGCGGGGACATCCGCTGGCCCAGGCCCACACGCCCAGGGGACGTCCTTCACGTGGAGAGCGAGGTGCTGGAGGTGACGCCCTCGCGCACGCGGCCGGACCGGGGCATCGCCACGGTGCGCAGCGAGACGCGCAACCAGAAGGGCGACGTGGTGCAGGTGCTGGTCGCGAAGCTGGTGTTGCCCCGCCGCCCGGCGAGCGGGTGAGCAGGACGTGACGCTTTGCGTGAGCGCGGGTGGAGGCTACCGTGCGGCCGGCATCGGCCGTGGTCCCCGTCCCGCTCCCGAGGAGTCCTTCGCATGTCCCGCGCCACCCCTGACTTCGACCTGGCCTCCGTGGACGTGGAGGGCTTCTACCGGGAGCTGAAGGAGCTGCGCGCCCGGCTGGACGCGAACCTGGGCGAGCCGGACGCGGCGCACCTGCGGAAGATGGAGCGCTGGGGGAAGGTGGCGTCGGTGCTGGGCGTGGCCACGGCGTGGATCGCACCCAATCCGTTGAGCGCGGTGGCGCTGGGCCTGGGCCGCTCCACGCGCTGGCTGCTCATGCACCACGTGGGGCACCGGGGCTATGACCGCGTGCCGGGCATGCCCGCGTCGCGCACGAGCAAGGGCTTCGCGAAGGGGTCGCGCCGGTTCGTGGACTGGCTGGACTGGATGCTGCCGGAGGCGTGGGTCTTCGAGCACAACGTGCTGCACCACTCGCACACCGGCGAGGACGCGGATCCGGACCTGCTGGAGCGCAACGCGGAGGGCTCGCTGCGCGACAACCGCCGGCCGCTGCCCCTGCGCTACGTGCAGCTGGCGCTCCTGGCCGTCACGTGGCGCGCGAGCTACTACGCGCCGGAGACGCTGGGGTCGCTGCGCCGCAAGGGGCGGCGCGAGGGTGGGGCGCTGACGCGCGCGGAGCTGTGGGAGCTGTTCACGCGCTGCTACCTGCCGTACGCGACCGTCTTCTTCGGGCTGTACCCGGCGGCGTTCCTGGTGCTGGGGCCGTGGGCGGCGTTCAGCGTGTTCTGCAACTCCGTGCTGGCGGACGTCGTCACCAACCTGCACACGTTCTTCGTGGTGGGGCCCAACCACACCGGCGAGGACCTGTACCGCTTCGACTCCGCGCCCGCGAACAAGGCCGAGCGCATGGTGCAGCAGGTGGTGGGCAGCGCGAACTACGCCACCGGAGGCGACCTCAACGACTACGCCCACCTGTGGCTGAACTACCAGATTGAACACCACCTCTGGCCGGACCTGCCGATGCTGAAGTACCGCGAGGCGCAGCCGCACGTGCGCGCCCTCTGCGAGAAGTACGGCATCCCCTACGTGCAGGAGAGCGTCTGGACTCGCGCGCGGAAGATGGTGGACGTCGTCGTGGGCAAGGCGTCCATGAAGCGGCTGGTGAAGGCCTCGGCGCCCGCCATGTCGGCGGCGGATGCTCGCGCGGAGGCCTCCGCGGCCTGAAGCATCAGGCGGGCGGCGCGCGGCGGCGGCGGGGCAGCGGGGCGAGCGCCACGGGCGTGGCTTCCGTGGCCGAGTCCTCCTGGCGGACGGCCTCCGCGTTGACCACGCGCACGCCGTCGGGCTGGACGGGCAGGCCCAGCGTCTCCACGAACAGGCGGTAGCTCTCCTCCAGGCGGCGGTGCAGCGCGCTGAAGGTCTGGTGCGCGGTGCCGGGCATGTCCTCGGTGTATGTGAAGTACCAGCGCAGCTCGTCCAGGCGGCCGTAGAAGTGGTCCACCACCGCCTGCTCCTGTTCGGAGAGGTGGATGAGCTGGGCGAAGGCGCCGTCCGCGTAGCGCGAGGCCACCGTCTCCACCAGCGGGTCGCGGCTGCGCAGGCGGGAGAAGAGCAGGAACATCTCCTCCCGGCGCGCGGCCAGCCGGCGCATGATGCCGGCGGCGTCGAGGGCGAGCAGGTTGCGCACCCGCGCGGTGGTTTCGTCGGCCTTCTTGCGGCGAGCCATGGTGCGACACAGCCTACCGTCAGTGGCACCCCCTCACGCCAGGGGCTGCCCCCTCCGTGGGGAACCGGGCGGCCGGGCCCATGCCGGCTCCACAGCGTTGCGGCGCGGCGGGTGAGCGGTTGTTACGGTGGGGGCCACCATGGTGCTCAAGATCGTCCAGGCAGGGGAACCGGTGTTGCGCCAGCGCGCGCGAGAGCTGACCCCGGAAGAAATCGGCAGCGAGGACACGCGGCGGCTCATCCAGTTGATGCGCGACACGATGCGGGACGCGCCCGGCGTGGGGCTCGCGGCGCCGCAGGTGGGCGTGGGCGTGCGGCTGGTGGTCATCGAGGACCGGGCGGAGTACCAGGCCGGTGCTTCGCCCGCGGACCTGGCGCTGCGGGAGCGGGCACCGGTGGCCTTCCACGTGCTGATCAACCCGAAGCTGGTGGTGGAGGACCCCACGCTGGCGGAGTTCCACGAGGGCTGCCTCAGCGTGAACGGCTTCGCGGCGCTGGTGGCCCGGGCGCGCGGCGTGCGCGTGGAGGCGCTGGATGAGAACGGGCAGCCGGTGACGGTGTCGGCGCGGGGCTGGTACGCGCGCATCCTCCAGCACGAGCTGGATCACCTGGACGGCACGCTCTACGTGGACCGCATGGAGACGCGCAGCCTGTCGACACAGGACAACCACCGGCGGCACTGGCTGGGCAAGAGCACGGCCCAGGTGCGCGCGGCGCTGGGGCTGCCGGAAGAGACGCCTTCGATTCCCCGAAAGGATCCGACATGAGCAGCAAGCTGTTCAGCCCCCTGAAGCTGCGGGACATCACCATGCGCAACCGCGTGGTCGTCTCTCCCATGTGCCAGTACTCGAGCGAGGACGGCTTCGCGAACGAGTGGCACGTGGTGCACCTGGGCAGCCGCGCGGTGGGTGGCGCGGGGCTGGTGTTGACGGAGGCGACGGCGGTGGAGCCGGAGGGCCGCATCTCGCCGCAGGACCTGGGGCTGTGGAAGGACGCGCACGTGGAGCAACTGGCGCGCATCAACCGCTTCATGCACCAGAACGGGGCCGCGTCCGGCGTCCAGTTGGCGCACGCGGGACGCAAGGCCTCCACGCCGCGCCCGTGGGACGCGGGCAAGCGCGTGGCCCCGGAGCACGGAGGCTGGCAGGTGCTGGGGCCCACGACGGAGGCCTTCGACGAGGGCTACCCGGTGCCGGTGGCGCTGGACGAGGCGGGCATCCAGCGCATCGTGAAGGCGTTCGCGGACGCGGCGGTGCGGGCGAAGGCGGCGGGCTTCCAGGTCATCGAGCTGCACGCGGCGCACGGCTATCTGCTGCACGAGTTCCTGTCGCCGCTGTCGAACCAGCGCACGGACCGGTACGGCGGGACGTTCGAGAACCGGACGCGCTTCGCGCTGGAGGTGACGCGAGCGGTGAGGGCGAAGTGGCCGGAGTCGCTGCCGCTGTTCATGCGCATCTCCGCGACGGACTGGGTGGAGGGTGGCTGGACGCCGGAGGACTCGGTGGCGCTGGCGCGGCTGGTGGCGAAGGAGGGCGTGGACCTGGTGGATTGCTCGTCGGGCGGCGTGGTGCCGTCCGCGAAGATCCCGGTGGGGCCGGGCTACCAGACGCACCTGGCGGAGAAGGTGCGCAAGGAGGCGGGCGTGCTGACGGGCGCGGTGGGGATGATCCGCTCCGCGTACCAGGCCGAGCACATCCTGGCCACGGGACAGGCGGACGTGGTCATCATCGCGCGGGAGCTGCTGAGGGATCCGTACTGGCCGCTGCGCGCCGCGAAGGAGCTGCGCTCGGACGTGCTGTGGCCGCACCAGTACGAGCGCGCGAAGAACTGAAGCGCGCGGAAGGGACGCCGGTTCAGTCGAGGAACCGGCGGTCCCACGCGAAGAAGACGTCATCGGGAAAGTCCGCGGGGCGCCGGGTGGCATGGAAGGCCCAGGGCTCCAGGACCCGGGCCAGCTCCCGGTAGGCCGGAAGCGGCTGGTCCGGACCGCCAGCGAGCGGCTCGGGGCCCAGGGTGACAACGGCCCGAGACGCGTCGAGGGCTTCGACGCTGGTGCCAGGCGTGTGGAGCTGGGAGCGCAGGAAGTCCACGCCGCCCATGGCCCGCAGCGACGGCTCGCCGATGAAGGTCATCCAGTGCGGGACGCGCAGTCGGGTGCCAATCTCCCAGGCGACCAGATCCAGTTCAATGAGGTCGATACCGGGGTACTGGACCAATTGGGGAACCACTTCCGATGTGACAGTGCCCACACCGAGGAAGCCGGTGACGGACAGTCCCACGTGCCCGGAGCTGAATGGCAGCGGCGCCGCCAGGGCCAGCGCAAGCTTCCGGACGCCGTCGGGGCCGTGCGTGTTCATCCACGACAGGGGCACGATGAAGCGAACCGCGGTTACGGGCCCCGGATCGCGACGGAAGATGGGGGCGTGGATGTCCTTGCCCAGATACTCGAACTCGAACTTCTCCGGATAGGGCGCATCCGTGAAGAGCACGACGGAGGGCGTGACCGGGTGATGAAGCTTCGTGCGAATGAATGCCCATCCGGTCTCATCCAACTCCCAGGGTTCACCGTCCGCCCCGAAGTAGTAGTTGAGCGTGTGGATACCAATGGCGTCGATAAAAGATTGAAGAGACAGCGAGATGGCTTGCGAGACCTCGGCCGTGGGCTTGGAGAAATAGAAACAGATGCTCACGTCCTGCTGCGTGACGGCCCTGTTCTTCCGCATGATCTGCAGTCTTGGGGAGGTCATCGTCAGAAGCTCGCTCCAAGCCAGGGCTGGATCTGTACGGGTTTTTCCACGTTGAAGGCCCTGCTGTACATGTCGCCTTGGTTGCTTCCGAAATAGGGATGTCCTGAAGGGTAGTCTCTCCAGGGGACGATGCGTGTGAGGTCGGCACAGGGGAACTTGAAGTCGTAGATGTCTTGAACCTGCGCTGGGTCGCCCGTGTGAAGCACCACGTCAGGAACGAGAGATCCTTTCAGCTCTCCCAGACTGCCACGCCGCCGGATGCGAGCCACTTCGGCGGGCGACAGCCAGGTCGTCTTACCGCTGGCCGGGTCATAGAGATACGTAGGCTCCAGACTGAAGCCTCCCGGACGGAGTTGGCTCAGCTTCGCTTCGGCGCACTCCAGGGCGGCCCGGTGCATTTCCTCTCCCAGTTTCATTGCGCGAGTGATGGTCCGTCCCTGGGCGTCGCGAAGCTCCTCGCGGCATTCCTTCGGGGTAGGACTCCGGCTTCCAAAGTTCGCGAGGATGACCTCTGCCCGAGCCATGTCCGCGCACTCCTCCAGCGCTTTTGTCACCTGCTGCTTCAGCGCGTCATCCAGGAGCTTCACGGCCGCCGCCGCGGCGCCTCCCGCGGTTGCGAACGTCCGCACGGCCCTGGGAACCACCGCCTCCTCGCCCGCGGCCCGGGCGCAGTAGGCGGGCTGGGTCCTGCAGGAGTTCGTCGCGCTGTCGAAGTCGTACTGACTCCGCCGGTGCGCACCTCCGCACGCCTGGAGCAGCACCGTGCCCGCGAGAAGCCATGTGCGCCGTGGGCTCAACCGCATGGACGTCTTCCTCCCGGAGTCCGCATAAGCTGCCGCGCATGCTGACCGAGGTGCAGGCCGGACCGTATACCGTGCGCGGCGTGTCCGTGGGCGGCGTGTACACGTCGCTCCTGGTGCCGGAGCTGGGGGTGCTGCTCGACGCGGGCATCCCCATCCGCTCCTTCGCCACCACCGACCGCATCTTCCTCAGCCATGGACATGCGGACCATGCGAGCGCGCTGGGGTCGCTGCTGGGCATCCGCGCGCTCGTGGGAAAGGGGCCTCCGTTCGTCTACCTGCCGGCGGAGATCGAAGCGCCCGTGCAGGAGGCGCTCGCGGCCCTGGGGCGCCTGCACCGGATGAAGTCCGACATCCGCACGGTCCCGCTGCGGCCCGGTGACACCGTGAAGGTGCAGCAGGACCTGTGGGTCCGTGCCTTTCGCACGCACCACCCCGTGCCGTCGCTGGGCTACCAGTTCCTCCGCCGCGTCGCGAAGCTCAAGCCCGAGTTCCGCGAGCTGCCCCCGGCTGAAATCGGCCGCCGCCGCCAGGCGGGCGAGCCGCTGTTCGATGAAGTCGAGCGCCTGGAGCTTGCCTACTGCACCGACACCCTCTCCAACGTGCTGGAGCGCCAGCCGTCCCTGTTCGACAGCCGCGTGCTCATCCTCGAATGCACGTTCATCGACGCGGAGCGCACCGTGCGCGACGCGCAGGAGCGGGCCCACATCCACCTGGAGGAGATCGCCTCCATGGCGGACCGCTTCCAGAACGAGGCCCTGGTCCTGATGCACTTCAGTCAGGCTTACAGCCCCGCGCAGGTCCACGCGACGCTCCAGGCCCGGCTGCCAGCGGCGCTGCTCGAACGCGTGCGAGTCTTTGCTCCTGACTCCGGCCGCTGGTTCGGGTGAACGCCAGCGCCGGCCCGTCTGGAGGCCGCCATGACGTCCCCATCCTCGCGTCACGTCCTCATCGCTGGAGCAGGCATTGGCGGCCTCACGCTGGCCTGTGCCCTGCGCCGCGCGGGCGTCCGCGCCACCGTGTTCGAGCGCGCCGAAGCGCTGCGGCCGGCGGGCGCGGGCATCACCGTGCAGATGAACGCCTCGGTCGCCCTGCGCCGCATCGGCCTGTGTGACGCGGTGGCCGCGGAGGGCCAGCGCGCCGTGCAGACCCTCATCCTCGACCCCTCGGGCGTCCCCATCACCCGCGTCGACGTGGGCTCGCTCCAGCAGGAGCTGGATGCCCCGCTGGTGTCCATCCACCGCGCCCGCCTCCAGGCCGTCCTCCGCGCTCACGCGGGCCCGGAAGAGGCCGTGCGGCTGGGCGTCTCCGTCACGGGCTTCCAGGATGACGGCGCCCGCGTCACGGTGGCGTTGTCGGACGGCGGCACCGTCTCCGGCGACGTCCTGGTGGGCGCGGATGGCCTGCGCTCCGTCGTGCGGGCCCGCCTGCTGGGCGCGCAGCCCACGCGCTACTCCGGCTACACCAGCTGGCGTGGCATCTGCGCGGCCTCGGACCTGGTGAAGGCCGGTCACTTCTCGGAGACGTGGGGACCCGGGGCCCGCTTCGGCATCGTGCCCATCGGACATGGCGAGGTGTACTGGTACGCCACGCTGAATGCGCCGCAGGGGTCGGAGGATGCTCCGGGCCAGACGCTCGCCGTCCTCCAGGAGCGCTTCGCTGGATGGCACGCGCCCATCGCGCAGGTGCTCGCGGCGACGCCGCCGGAGCGGGTCCTGCGCACGGACATCCACGACCGTCCCCCGGTGCGAAGCTGGAGCAGGGGCCGCGTGACGTTGCTGGGCGACGCCGCGCATCCGATGACCCCGAACCTTGGGCAGGGCGGCTGTCAGGCCATCGAGGACGGCGTCGTGCTCGGAGAATGCCTCGCGGCCCCGGGCAGCGTGGAGGACGCGCTGCGCGCCTATGAGTCCCGCCGCGTCCAGCGCGCCAACTCGCTGGTCGTGATGTCCCGCCGGGTGGGACAGGTGGCCCAGTGGGAGAACCCGGTGGCTCGCTCTGTCCGCGATGCACTATTCCGCTGGACCCCGCAGTCGGCCGCCAGACGTCAACTTCAGACCCTGGTGCAGGGTCTGCGCTGACAGGAATCGGGTTCTATTGGGTCTGTCTTTGTCAGGGCTTTGCTGTCCGTCCTGGCGGGGGGGGTACCCATGCAGACGAAGCCTCCGCGTCTTGCCGCCGTCGTCCTCGTGTCCGCAGCCGCCTGTCAACGTGCTGAACCGCCCGTGGCCGCCGCACGGCCTCCCGCGCCTCCCAACGCCGTCGTCGCGGACGAAGCCACCGCCGCGGTCAACGCCCGCATCCGGGCCGTCCTCGGTGGGCCCGCGAAGTACGAGCAGGTCTTCGCCGCGTTCCAGAGGGCGGTGGCCGCGCACGACGCGAAGGCGGTCTCGGCCCTGGTGGCGTATCCCTTCACCGCGACCCTTGGAGGCAGGAGGGTGAAGCTGCCAGACGCCGCGTCCTTCATCCGGCATTACGACGCCATCGTCACGCCGGTCATCGCCAACGTCATCACCCGGCAGCGCTACGCGGACCTCTTCGTCAACGAGCAGGGCGTGATGTTCGGCCAGGGCGAGGCGTGGCTCCATGGCGAGTGCAGGGACGACGCCTGCAAGGACGTCGACGTCCGCGTGATCGCCATCCAGTCCGCGAACTGATCAGGACCGCGCGACGGAGGCCAGGAACGGCAGGACGTGGGGAAGCACCTTCGGTGCCTTCGCCCAGGCCCCGCCATGGTCGGCGTGCTCGATGGTCGCGAACGCCGCGCCGGCCCGCGCGGCCACGGCCTTCATCGAGTCGTGATACGGGTCCAGCGCGCCGCAATACAGCAGCCCCGGCCGTCCGGATCGGATCAGGGCTTCATCCAGGCCCGCCGACTGCTCACAGGCCTTCAGGCACAGCCGCAGTGCCTCCAGGTCCCCTGTATCGATGGCCTCCGCCAGCTCCGGCGCGCGCCGTGCGCCGAAGAGGAGCACCTGGAACCAGTCCACGTCCTTCCCGGGCCGGAGCTGCTTGTCCAGCGCCGCGTACGCCACGGGCAGGCCCACCGTCGGATCCCACCCGCCCACCACGTAGGACGCCAGCCGCTCCGGCGCGAAGGAGGCAAGGCCACACACCGTCCAGCCGCCCATCGAGTAGCCCCACGCATGCGCCCGGTCGATGGAGAGCGCATCCATCACCGACAGCGCGTCCTCCACCCGGCGACGCAGCCCGTAGGCCTCCAGCTCATGCGGCGTGTCGCTCTGGCCATGCCCCAGCGAGTCGAACGTCACCACCGTGTACGCGTCCGCCAGCGCGGGCCCGTAGCCCTTGAGCGACCAGTGCGAGCCCAGCTGGAGCAGGCCGTGGAGGAGGAGCAGGGGAGGGCCGTGGCCCTGGACCTCGTAGTGGATGCGGCGGCCGGACCTTGTCGCGAAGGGCATGGCTCCCTACAGGCCCACGATGTTCGAGGTGCTGGCCACCGCGAAGCCGAAGGTCACGGTCTGCCGGGAGCGCGGCGGCACGGTCAGTTCGAAGCGCACGATGCCGTCGGCGTTCACCTTCGTGGGCGCGGGCTTCGTGGCGTCCTTGAGCAGCGACACCTCCACCGCCTCCACCTCCGACACCGGCATGCGCTCCTCCACCGCGAGCGCCGCGGGCTTCGCGCCCATGTTGGAGACGATCAACTTCATCTTCTGCGTGATGGTGCGGCGGCCCGTGATGCGCGCGATCTCCGCGCCCGTGTCCTGCTGCCGCGACACGCGCAGCGAGTCCTCGCTGCCGAAGCCCAGCTTCACGCGCTCGTTCCGGCCCGCGAACCTGAGCTGCGCGCGGCCCACGTAGCCATTGGCGCGCACCAGGTCCACCGGCCCCGCGAGCAGCACCGCCGGTCCGGTGTTGTCGAAGCGCGCCACCCGGTGCACCAGCGGCGAATGCTCGGGGCAGGCCACGAGCTCCGACGTGGCGGGCGCGGTGAAGGAGAACAGCGCCACGCGGTGGGCCTCGCCATCCGAGGGCACCGTGGCCTTGTGCGGCGCGGACAGCGTCACCGGTTCGCCGCCGTCGTCCATGCCGGGCAGGGCGTCCGCGGCCTTCACCCCCGCCTCACCCGTCTCCTGCAGCGACTCCTCGCGGACGGAGACGTCCACCACCTGCTTCTCGCGCGCCGTCTTGTCCCGCAGGGTCAGCCAGTCCTCGGTGAGCCGGGGCGGCGTGGCCCCCAGCGTGGGCCGCGCCGTGGAGAAGGCCAGCGTCACGTCCTTCCACGGCTCGCCGGTGTTCTGCCAGACGACGGCCTCGCACTCCAACGTCACCGTGGACGCCGAAGCCTCCGCGCTCTCCAGCACCGCGCGGTAGGCTGGCCGCCACGCGGCGCACGGCACCAGGTAGCTGAGCGTCAACGTCGCCTCCCCGCCCGCCGCGTGGTTCACGTCCAGCTCCGCACGCACGTCCACGGTGGGCTCCGGCGCTTCCGTGCGCGCCAGCACGTCGCGGCTCTCCTGGATGTGCTGCCGCTCCAGACGCCCCAGCTCACGGCGGGCCTGGCGCAGCTGATCATCCGCCGCGGTCTGCTCCTTGCGGATCGTCGCGAGCTGTTCCTTCCACTGCGCCGGATCCGCCTCACCGGCGCCGGTGCGCTCGGAGATGGCGCGCAGGATGTCCTGGCGCGCGGTCTCCAGCAGCTCGTGCCTCGCCTCCAGGCGACGGACCTCCGCCTGGGCGCGGGCCAGCACCTGCTCGCGTTCAAAGGCGCGCCGGGCCAGCTCCGAGTGGTGCTCGCGCAGCGCTTCGGGCAGCACCGCGCGCATCGTGCGGCGCAGGCTGGCCTGGGTCACGGTGCCGCCGGTGAGCTTCGCCTGGAGCGAGCGGTCCACCGCCACCGCCGGCAGCCCGTCCACCACGAGGCGGCAGGGGCCCGGAGGCAGCGTCACCGCGCCGCTGCGCTCGATGAGGGCCCGGTCCTCCAGGACCGTCACCTTGACCAGGGGCAACAGAATGGAAGTGCGCATCACGTCCTCCGGTTCCCGCCGTTCAGCATCTTGCTGGCGGGCAGCTTCACGACCCACGTCGCCTTCATGGAACGCTTCTCTCCGGCGGGGACGCTCACGCGCCACACGCGCTCGCCCTCCACCGCCGCTTCACCTGGCAGGGGCGTGGGCTTCTGCCAGGGCGGCACCACCTCCGCCTCCTCCACCTTGAGGTCCTTCTGGGACTCGGGGACCGCGCCAACGCGCTCGGAGATGACGATGTTCGCGGGGCGCGACAGGTGGTTGGCCACGTCCACGGTGACGTGGTGCGTGAGCACGGTGCTGTTGCCGAACATGCCGCCCGTGGCCTCCTCGAAGCGCGTGTTTCGCGCCACCTGGAGCGCCTCCTCCACGCCCAAGCCCAAGCGCTGCGTCTCGCCCGGCCCCAGCGTGGGCAGCGGGGACGTCATCAGGAACTCGTCCCCGAGCGTGACGTCCACGGGCCCCGCGAGCAGCGGGTGCGGCGAGGCGTTGTCCATCCGCACCGTCCGGAAGACGCGCGGCTCCACCGAGGGCACGCACACGTACTCGGCCTTGAGCTCCAGGGGCACCGTGAGCATGGGCACGGTGTGCCAGGCGCCATCGGACGGCACGTCCGCGACGGCCTCCGCGTCGAAGCGCGCATCGAAGTGGCGGGCGGACTCGCGCGGCGGCACGGCCCAGGTGGGGGGCGCCACGGTGTGGATGGACTCGGCGACGGTGAAGGCCTGGGCCTCCAGGCGCACCACCTCCACCCGCACGTTGACGGAGGTGAAGGACAGCATCGCCTGCGACACGAGCGCGGGGCGGGGACGCAGCCGGCCCCGCTGCTCCGCGGAGGCCGCGGAGGCCAGTGTCAGCGAGTCGTAGTCGAACAGGCTGTCGGCCGGCTCCAGGCTGGCCGCACCGCTGAGCTCATCCACGGCTCCGGCGTCGTCGTCGTCGCTGCCCAGCAGGTCCTTGATCGGCGCGACTTCGACGCTCTCCGCCATGACCGCGCGCTTCTTGCTGCGCATGCGCTCCATGCCGCCACCGCCCCGGGGTGCGGACCTGCTCGGCGCTTGCTCGGGGATGGCGCCGGTCTCACTACGGCGGGGGACGGAGGGACGGACGCCGCCCAGGAAGGCGCCCGAGGACTTCGGTGCCGCCATGGGGGCGGGCGGCGGAGGCGGGCGGGACACGCTGGGCGCACCTCCTGGCGCGCCTCCGAACGTGGACATCTCCTTGGAGACCTCCTGCTCCTCGTAGCCGTCCTCATCCGCTTCCGGAAGGGGCTCCTCCTCATACGGCGGAGCCATGGGCGCCTGCTTCAGAAGCCCCGCCTGCGGGAGCGCCCCATGCAGGGTGTCGTAGCCCGCGAACAGCTCCTCCAGGCCCGGCGCGGGTTCGCGCCATCCCGAGCGCGCGGGCGGCGGCTGGCTGCGGCCGATGCGCAGCGACTTCAGCTCCGGCACCTCCGCGCGCCGCTCCAGGCTCGCGGTGGAGACGGACAGGCGTACTCCCGTCCAGTCCTCGCCGGTCCGCTGGATGACGGCGGCGCGCATGCGCAGCGTGCCTTCCTCCAGCGTGCGTGGCAGGCGCAGGTCATAGGTGGGCACCCAGCGCGCGCCGGCCACGGCGTACTCCAGCAGCAGCCGTGCATCCCTGTCCGCCGCGATGGGGCCGGACAGCGTCAGCAGCGCCGCGCGGAACAGCCGGGCCCGGTCCACGCTCCGCGCGGAGGACAGCTCCTGCACGCGGCGGCGGCGCAGCTCCAGTTCGTTCGTGGCGTCGCGGTGCTGGCGCGCCAGGTCCAGCTCCTGGGCCTGCAGCTGCGCGAGCTCCGCGTCCACGAAGCCCGTGAGCGACAGCATCGCCGTCAGCGGAGCCTCGCGCGGGGGATGGCCCTTGCGCTGGGCCGGCCACGTGGGCGTCAGGTCCCGGAGCGCCTGGATCTCGGCGCGCACCCGCTCCAGCCGGCTGTGCACGGCCGACAGCGTGGCCTCCGCCGCTTCGAGCGAGTGCTGCTCGGCGGGCAGCTCCGACTCTGGCGGGAGCCGCACGTCGAACGTGGGCTTGAGGTCGCGGACGAGGAGCCCCGATGGCCCCTCCACCACCCGGGCGCGCAGCGAGCCCGTGCGCAGCGCGAGGGGCAGCCCGTCGACGCGGACCTGGCCGGGCAGGCGCCCGTTCTCGGGCGAGAGCACGAGGGCGCGGGTGCACAGCGCGCCCTCGGCGTGAACGGTGACGGATTCCAGGACGGACGGTACGACGCGCATGGGCCCCCTCTTCCGTGGAGAGGGCCGCACGCTACCCCGAGGCCCCCATGCAAGGCGACGGTGACAGCGCGGATCACGCACCGCGCCGTGGGCACCGGCGCGCGGTCAGAACGCGCGGTTCACGGCGTACGCGCAAATCTTGTGCTCGGCCTTGGAGGTGTTCGCGCCAGGGATGCCGTCGATGGGGCCCGTGTAGCCGAACTCGCGGCCCACCGTCTGCACACGGGTCCAGTAGATGGAGCCAGGGATGCCATCGTCCTCGGCGGAGGTGCGCGGGCCGCCGCGCCGGTTCAACTCGCGCGCGGTGATGCGCACTCGGATCTTCTCCGTGTTGGGGCCCGTCACGCCGTCGATGGGCCCCGTGTAGCCGTAGTCGCGCTGGCCCACGGTCTGGATGCGCTTGTAATAGATTTCACCCGGGATGCCGTCGAACTCGGTGGTCGTCTGCGGCAGGCTGCTGGAGCCGCCCGGCGCCTGGCCACCGCCCGCGATCTTCCCGCCCGCGTAGTCCATGGACCAGCCCAGGTAGCGCGCGCCCGTCTTCGCCGAGTACCCGGACACGCTGTTGACGCCAATCGCATCCCCCCACGACTGGGAGAGGTTGTACGTGGCCATGAACACCGTGCCGCCACCGCCGTTCAAGTCCGCGCCCACATGGCCCGCCGACCCGATGTCCCACCAGTGGAACGCCCCCGTCAGCGCCTTGGACGCGTCCAGGGAGACGATGCGCGACGCGCGGTACGCCTCGATGGCCGTGGGGCGCACGGCGGAGTCCGGGAGCTGCCCGAAGCGCACCATCAGCGACCCGCACCACTGGTTCCACGAACCGCCGTCCCGCTTGGGATTGGCGGCGGCGAACGCGCGCGCCCGGTCGTAGATGGGAGAGTTCGCCTCGCCCTCCACCGTGCCAATGGCAGACACGTCCGGCCCGGGCGCCTCCACCTCCGCGCCGCCGCACGCGGCCAGCATCAGGCCCGCGGACACCAGCAGGGCAGGGGACCACGTCATCCAGTTGAAGCGCATCATCTGTCTCCAGGGGGGATTCAGCGAGGGGTGGAAATTTGCGCTGAAGTCGGGTCAGGCGTGATTTGCGGATTTGAGTCTGTTCCGTTGTCGCAAGGGGCCATGCAAAGGTTGTCGCCCATGCGAACGTCCTGGCTCCGTCTGTCGTGGGTGTTGTTGCTCTCCGCCTGTGCCACCACTCCGTCGCCGCGGCCGGGCGGCACAGTGGATCCGCTGCACCAGGTGCGTCGGGTGAAGGTGGCGCCGGAGGTCGAGCTGGAGGTGCTCGACTATGGCGGCAAGGGGCCGGCGTTGGTGTTCCTGCCGGGCCTGGGGAGCACCGGCCACGTCTACGACGTGCTGGCGCCGGAGTTCCTCGCCACGCACCACGTCTATGCCTTCACGCGGCGAGGCTTTGGCGCGTCCAGCTGGCCCGCGACCGGCTACGACAGCGCGACGCTGGGGCACGACGTGCTGGCCGCGCTGGATGGGTTGGGCCTCCAGAAGGCGACGCTCGCGGGGCACTCGCTCGCGGGGGATGAGTTGAGCTGGATGGGGCTGAACCATCCGGACCGGGTGGAGGCGCTCATCTTCCTGGACGCCACGGACAACCGGGGGGAGATCGCCACGTTCCTGAAGCCCGGTCCGCTGCCGCCGCTGCCGTTCACGGTGCTGGACGGGCAGCCATCACGTGAGGCGGTGACGGCGCTGCTGGCGCGCGACCTGGGCGGACCGTTCCCTCCGCACGAGATTGATCAGGCGTATGAGTTCGACGCCACCACCGGTGCATACCTGCGCTACCACCGGCATCCCGAGTCGACCGAGCAGAGCATCCGGGGCTCGGCCGAGCCGGACTACGCGAAGCTGCGGAGCCCCGTGCTGGCCATCTCCGACGATCAGGCCTTCGCGGGCTGGGTGGCATACCTGTCCCAGGCGGAGAACGTCCCGGCCGACCTGCGCGAGCGGGCCCGGGTCTTCCTCCCGGAGCTGCGCCAGCACGAGGCCGCCCAGGAGGCCCTGCTCAAGAGCCTGCCGAACTGGAAGGTGGTCACGCTCCCAGGGGCGGGACACTACCTCTGGCTCACGCGGCATGCGGAGGTCGTCTCCGCGATGCGCGCCTTCCTCGCGCGCTAGGAGTTCTCCTCACGCTTCGGCAAGAGCGTGAGGAGCCGCCGGAAGGCCCATGCGTGGGACGCGATCAACAGGACGATCGCGCCCACCGCGTAAGCGAACATCGTCTCGTGCTGCAGCTCGTCGTCGTGGAAGGAGGCGGCGATGCCGAGCAGCGCCGCGCCCAGGGCGGGGAGCCCGCCGACGACCAGCACGCCCATGGAGATTCGCGCGGAGCGGGGTTGGCTCACCGTCAGGCCGATGATGCCCGCGATGAGGACCCACAGGTAGACAGGCGGGAGCAACACGAGCCCGACGAGCCCGCTCATGTCACTGGCCCAGGCGGGCACCGCCGCCAGGAACACCCCCACCGCCAGCATCCGCTTCGGATCACGCATCGTCGGACCATCATCCAATCAAGAGAGGTCACCTGTCATGAGCTGGAGAACCCTGAGCCTCCCCGTTGTCCTGTTCCTGAGCGCCTGCTCGGAGTCTTCTGATCCCGACCCCACGCCCAGGCGTCCGCTGAAGGCAGTCCTGTTCCCATACATCCCGGATTCCGTCGGGGACAACTTCGCCAGCCTGGAGCAGCGGCTGGAGACGGACTTCGAGAAGGCCCATCCGGAGATCGACCTGGACGTCGTGTTCGACGCCAGCCTGGATGTCTATGACCTGGATGAAGGGGGGACGCTGAACAAGCTCCTTGGCGCGGAGGCTGGGGCCGCCCAGGTGGTGGAGGTGGACACGCTGCTGCTTGGCTCGCTCGCGGCGAAGGGGTGGATCCAGCCCGTCGGGCCGGAGGCGGGCGTCATGCATCCCGCGGCCGAGGAGGCTGTCCGCATCGACGGCCAGAGCTACGGCGTGCCCACCTACCTGTGCACCAACGTCGTCTACTCGCGGACCACGAACATCCGCTCGGCCACCGACAGCGCGTCGCTGGTGCGGATCCTCCGCGAGGCGGCTCCTGGCAAGCGCCCGCTGGCGACGAACCTCGATGGGAGCTGGACGCTGCCTTCCTCGTACATCGATGCCTGGGCGGACACGCATCCGGGGGATGCGCTCGCGAAGGCCATCTCCCTGCCGCTCGACTCCGCGACGGTGGGAGCGTTCGAGGAGGTCGTCGACAGCTGCTCGCTCGAGGCGGGCGTGAACCCGTGCCTGGATGGCACCTACGCGGACAACTCGGTGGCGGAAGAGTCCTTCGCCGCGGAGCAGGCCAACGGCTTCATGGGCTACACCGAGCGGCTGTTCTACATCCTCAAGGCCAATCCCTCCATGCCGCTCCCGGAGGTCATCTCGGTTCCGCTGGGCACGGGCTCCGCGCCCGCGGTCTTCGTGGACGCGCTGGTGCTCAACGCGAGCTGCACCGGGACGTGCGCGGAGGACGCCCGGGCCTTCACGTCGTTCATGCAGGCCCCCGCGACGCGCAGCCTCATCGCCTTCAGTGAGGACGGCCCCGCGGGCACCCGGCCTCGCTACCTGCTTCAGGCCAACCGCGCCTTCTATCAGCAGGAACCCGCGCGCTCCGACCCGATGTACCCGCAGTACGAAGCCATCCTGAGCGGCGCGCGGCCCTATCCCAACCAGCACTTCCCCGAGAACCGGAAGGCGCTCCAGGCGGCCCTGCTCAAGGACCTACAGTGATTCAGCGCGGGCCGTCCGTCCGCTTCAGCGTCGCGACCGGAGCGGCAGGGTGGGTTCTTCCGCCACAGGCCTGGAGGCGATGACCTCGGTGGGCGCCGTGGTCTCGAGCGTGTCCGAGACCACGGTTGCCGCCACGGAGGGCCTGCTCCGCAGCAGGGCCTCCACCTCTCCGGGCGTGGGGTCGCTCAATGCCAGCAATCGCTGCTCACGGGCCCAACGCTCCGGGGAGTTCGCACGCAGCCAGACGGCGAGGTCCACCGCCGGCAACAATTGACGCACCGGCTCCAGCGCCCGGTGGAAGGCGCTGGCGCTCGCGAAGCGGTGCTCCGGGTGCGGCTGGAGCGCCACCTCCAGGACCTGCCGGAGGATGCGCGAGGCCTCGGGAGCCTCCACCCGCTCCACGGCCTTCAACTGGCTGGGGGATGGAGGCATCATCCGCGACAGCGTGCGCGTGAGCAGTTCGAAGAGGACGCAGCCCAGCGCGAAGAGGTCACCGGACGGAGTCGCGTCGGCACCTTCCATCCGCTCGGGAGGCATGTACGCCAGCTTCCCGATGATGCCGCCCACCTGCGTGAGGCGGCCGTCGCCAGCCGGCCGGGACACCCCGGTGACTCGCTCCGGGGGCGCCCCGGCCCGCTGGGCGATGCCGAAGTCCACCACCTTCACCACGCCGTCGAAGGAGACGACCAGGTTGTCCGTGCTGATGTCCCGGTGGGTGACGCCCTGCTCGTGGGCGTAGGCCAGTCCGCGCAGCGCCTGCTGGCAGATCTCGACCATCACCTCCAGCGGCAGCGCCCCGGCGCTCGTGGCGCGCTGGACGAGCTCCAGCACGTTCACGCCGCTCAGGTACTCCATGACGATGAACCACGCGCCGTCCACCTGGCCCAGGTCATGGACGGACACGATGTTCGGGTGGTGCAGGCGCGCGGAGGTGCGCGCCTCGCCGATGAAGCGCTGCACGCGGACCTCCGCGGACTCCGCTTCGTCCCCGTCGTCCCCCTCCAGCATCCGCTTGAGGACGACCAGCCGGTGGAAGCCCGCCCGGCCGGTGCGCAATGCCAGCCATACCTCGCCCATGCCGCCTCGCCCCAGGCGTGAGAGCCGCCGGTAGCGGTGGATGCCCGTCCCCAGGTCCGCGCCGCGCAACGAGCGCGCCGTCAGGATGGCCAGCGCCGTGGAGGACAGCAGCAGGAACGGCAGCCCCACCAGCGGCAGCACGTGGAAGCCATCCACCCACCCGAGGTCCACCGCGAGCTCTCGCAGCAGGAGCGCCAGCGCACAGAGCGCCGCGGCGAGCACGGCCGCCGCCATCGCGCCCCGCCGCTTCAGCAGCCGCGCCGCCTCGACGGTCCAGAGCGTTCCCACGCCCACCGAGAGCAGCCAGAACAGGGGCAGCCCCAGCTCCGCGGTCGCGTGCTCCAACTGGTTCGCGGTCATCCCCTCCACGGCGGAGGCCCCGAGCGAGCGCACGACGTCCAGCACCCGCACCGCGCCCAGCGCGACCGCCACCCCCAGCACGGTCCGCCGCCAGCGCGTGAGCGGCAGGTCCAGCAGCGACCAGACGACGCGCAGCAGGGTGTAGGGCAGGGGAATCGAAGTCAGGGCCCCCAACAGCAGCCACGCGCGCGAGTCCGTGAGCGTCACCGCGGTTTCGGCGCGTGTCATGCCCGCCGTGAGGCTGATGGCCGCGAAGCCCAGGAAGCTGCACGCCAGCCAGAGCTGGACGCGCTGCGAACGCACCGCCACCCACGTGGCGAAATGCACCAGCGCGAGCACGGTGAAGGCGCCGCTGAGCGCCAGGTGCACCATCGTGTAGGAGTTCACGGCCCGGAATCCTGCTCTCACCCAGGAATTCCTGTCCAACCCGTGCCCCCGGATGGCAGGTGACAGTGTCACGCCCGCGCCTGGGAGAGAGGCAAGCGACGTCTGGCACATGGGCTGGCGAGCCCCCATCGTTGGAGAGGGAGGAGTCCGTTCCAGCCACACGTCCCATGGATCGCTTGCACGACAGCCCCGCGCATCCGTCCCCGAGCGCCACGCCGAGAGGGCAGAGCCGACTCCTGGAGGCCGTCCTCGCCAGCATGGGCGAGGGGCTCATGGTGGCGGACGACCTGCAGCGACTCGTGTTCATGAACCCGAAGGCGGAGCTCATCCTGGGCATGGGGCCCACGGACAAGCCTGTCAGCCGTTGGCCCGAGCACTACGGGCTCTATCTGCCGGACCAGGTCACGCTCTATCCGCCCGAGCGCCTGCCCATGAGCCGGGCGCTCCGTGGCGAGGTCGTCAGTCGCGAGGAGGTCTTCCTGTGCAACGCCGAGCGGCCGGCGGGGACCTGGCTGCACGTCAGCTCCAGCCCGGTTCGCGACGAGACAGGCGAGGTCCGGGGCGGGGTCTCCGTCGTCAGCGACGTCACCGACCGCAAGCGGTTCGAGGACACGCTGCGGTCGGCCGGCGACAAGTACCGGTCGCTCTACAACAACACGCCCGTGATGATGCACTCCATCGACACGCATGGGCGCCTCATCAGCGTCAGCGATTGCTGGTTGAGCACGTTGGGCTACGAGCGCGCGGAGGTGCTCGGGCACGACTCGGTGGAGTTCCTGACGCCGGAGTCCCGTCGCTTCGCGCGAGAGGTCGTCCTCCCCGAGTACTTCAGGACGGGGGCTTGCTGGAACGTGCCGTACCAGATCATGAAGAAGAACGGAGAGCCCATCGACGTGCTGCTGTCCGCCATCGCGGAGCGGGACGTCTCCGGCAAGGTGGTCCGTTCGCTCGCGGTGCTCATCGACGTGACGGAGCGCAAGCGGACGGAGGGCGCGCTGCTGGAGAGCGAGAAGCGGCTGCGCGCCATCCTGGACAACGCGCCGACGGTGTTCTTCCTGCTGGATACCCAGGAGCGGTTCCTGTTCGTGAACCGAGAATGGGAGCGGCTCTTCCACCGCACCCGGGAGCAGGTCGCGGGGAGGACCGTCTTCGACGTCTTCCGCCCGGACATCGCCGAGGCCCTGCACCGGGCCAACCGGGACATCTTCAAGGCCGGCGTCTCCGTGGAGCGGGAGGAGCGGCTGGCCCACGACGACGGCATCCACATCCACCTCACGCAGAAGTTCCCGCTCCGCGACGCGACGGGCACGGTCTACGCGCTCTGCGGCATCGCCACGGACATCACCGAGCGCAAGCAGATGGAGGTCTCCCAGCGCTTCCTCGCCGAGGCGAGCCGCGAGCTGGTGGCCTCGCTCGACTACGAGACCACGCTCCAGCGCGTCGCGGAGCTGGCGGTGCCCGTGCTCGCGGACCTGTGTGTCGTCTTCGTGCGGACGGAGACGGAGCCCCTGCGGCCGGTGGCGATGGCGGACCATTCACCCGCCCGCGCCGCGGCCGTGCGCGAGTTCCTCCAGCGTCACCCGCCCGATCCGGAGGCGCCCCATGGTCCCGCCCACATCGTGTCCACCGGGAGCCTGGAGACGTCCGAGGCGTCGAAGGGGCTGCTGGATCCGCTGGGGCTGGCGGAGGAGCGCTGGGCGCTGGTGCGGACGCTCCAGGGCCGGCCGACGCTCGGCGTGCCCCTCAGGGCGCGAGGCCGCACCCTGGGCGTGCTGTACCTCGTCTCTCCCGCGCCGGGGCGCACGTATACGCAAGCGGAGCTGGCGTTGACGGAAGAGCTGGGCCGCAGGGCCGCCGTCGCCATCGACAACGCGCAGCTGTATTGCTCGGCGCAGGAGTCCATCCGTGCGCGGGATGAGTTCCTGTCCATCGCCTCGCACGAGCTGAAGACCCCGCTCACCTCCATGCGGCTGCGCGTGCAGCAGTTGGAGTCCGCCGTCGCGGCTTCGCGCACGCTGCCCGTGGAGAGGGTGGCGAAGTTGCTGGAGGTCTTCAAATCCCAGCTCCAGCGGCTGTCACACCTGGCGGAGCACCTGCTGGACGTCTCGCGGATCAACGAGAAGCGGCTCACCCTGCGCCCGGAGGAGCTGGACCTGACGTCGCTGGCGCGGGACGTGACGGACCACCTGGCGGAGCAGTTCCAGAAGGCGGGCTGCCGGTTCGAGCTGCTGGCGCCGGAGCCGGTATGGGGCGCATGGGACCGGCTGCGGATGGAGCAGATCATGCTCCACCTGCTGACCAACGCGATGAAGTACGGCGCGGGGCGGCCCATCCGGATGGAGGTGACGAGCCACGAGGGAAGAGCGCGGCTCGTCGTCGAGGACCACGGCATGGGCATTCCGCTCGAAGCCCAGGCCCGCATCTTCGAGCGCTTCGAGCGCGCCGCCTCCCGCAACTACGGAGGGCTTGGCCTGGGGCTCTTCATCACGCGCCAGTTGGTGGAGGCACACGGCGGAAGCATCCGTGTCGAAAGCGAGCCGGGGCAGGGGGCGACGTTCATCGTGGAGCTGCCGCCTCGCACGCCCACGGACCGCGCCTAGCTCGCGTCCTGGCGGACCACGGCGGGCGTGGGGCCCACGTTCAGGGGACGGCCCAGGCAGTCCTCGCCGGACTCGGGCGTGGAGGTGCTCCGGGGCCGGTACTCCCAGTGCCATGGCTCCGACGCCACGGTGCGGCGGAAGCCGAAACGGCAGGCGTTGCCCGCGAGCCAGTCATACGTGGGCGACGCCTCCTCGCTGCCCACCACCAGGTCCACCGCGAGCCCGCGGTTGTGATTGGAGCGGCCCGGCCGCGCGGCCTTGGGCCCCAGCCCCTTGCGGTACAGACGCCAGAGGTAGCGCTGCTTCTGGTACGAACGCCACCCGCTCGTCACCAGCAACGGCTGCCCCGCCGTGCGCGCCTCCGCCGCCATGCGCTCGAAGGCCGCCGCCGCGTCGCGGTGGAGCCGGTGGCCGCTGTGGATCCGCACCAGGCGCGGCGCCTTCGCCTTCGCCTTGCGGACCTTCACTTCCTTCGCGAACCCCACGGGGGCCAGCAGACAA
Organism: Corallococcus macrosporus; assembly: GCF_017302985.1. Lineage (NCBI taxonomy): Bacteria > Pseudomonadati > Myxococcota > Myxococcia > Myxococcales > Myxococcaceae > Corallococcus > Corallococcus macrosporus. The sequence goes on along the minus strand of NZ_JAFIMU010000006.1, from coordinate 413,811 downwards.
ACGAGGAGCACGAGGCCCCAGCGGAGCAGGGGAGAGGACATTCTTCGGAGGTCCAAGCAGTTGGCGGGGACACAAGGCTGACGCCTTTACTCCGCGCTGAAAAGCAGACGGGCAGCCGAGCGCTTTCGCCTCGTGCCCGCATGCCTGGACGGTCCGTGAGCCCTAGAAGAGCTTGAGCTGCGCGTCGGGTGCGGGCGCGTCCCGGGGCGGCAGCACGGTGAAGCCGTGGGCGCGTGCCCAGGCCTCGCTCGGGCCCTTCCAGTGGTGCGCATCCATGCGCACGTGGCCCGCGTCGTCAAAGGCGACGCCCTCGGCCTCCAGCAGCTCGCGCTGGCGGTGGCCGGAGGTGCTGATGCCTCCCGTGCGGTTGATGATCCGCTGCCAGGGCACGGTCGCCGCGCGCGAGCCGAGCGCCGCCATCGCGTGCCCCACGGTGCGCGCATCACAGCCGCCACCGACGATGGCGGCGATGTCTCCGTAGGTGGCCACCTGTCCGGAGGGCACCTGTTCGCAGACGCGGTAGATGCGCTCGATGGGGTCCTGCGTGTCGGTGGGGGATGCCATCGGGTCTCCGGGCAGGGGGCTGCCCGAATCCTACTCATGGCATCCGCCAATGCACGCATTACCCGAGGCATCTCCAAACGAGGAGCCAATCCCCCACGGCAGGCTCTTCCAGGCGTACCTCGCGCGAGTCGACCGGGAGCCGCTGGAGTCCCTTCCCGGCGTCGACCAGTGCGAGCCGGTAGGTACGGATGTCCGCCCCGTCGTCCGTCAACTCCACCCGGGCCTCGAAGGGCTCACACCTCTGGGTTGTCACCTCGATGACCCAGCCGTTGAGCTCAAGCGATCGTGGAGATGAGGCCTCAAGTCGGCGCACCAGGAGTCCGTCGGGGCTTCCGAAGCCTTGGGCCGCTTCAAGCTCGGACAGGCGCACACGCAGCAGGTACTCCAATGCCAGGGCCACGGAGTCCACGCGCGACCAACGCTCATTGGGATGCCTGACATCGAGGACGCTCCGGACCGCGACCGCGAGTTCGCGCTCGCAGCGTCGAACCACGCCCTCCTCATCGCCAGGGAGGGCATCGATATTTCGCTCTCGCGTCATGGCGCCCTCCCATTCAGAAGACTAGGCCGCCACGACCTGCCGCTCCGTCGACGGCGCGCCGGCCTGGTTGAGCACGGCCCACTCCTGGCGCAGGCGCTGGTACAGGGCATTCAGCGGCTGGCCCGGGGCTTCGTACTGTCCCACGTGGTGCTCCACGATGTGGCGCAGGAGCACGAAGCAGATGGTGGCGGCTCCGGCGCCCTCCACCGTCGTGAACTGGGCCGGGGACGTGAACCACAACGTCGTGGGCATCTGGCAGGCCTGCGTGCCCAGGGACACCAGGTGCGCTCCGGGCTTGAGCCAGGGGTGCTTCGCGAACAGGTTCGGCCGGTCCACCGTGAGCGCGCCGATGAGGTTGGAGATGCGCCGGTCCTTGAACCGCGTGTCCCCATACACCTGACCGAACACCAGCCCGCGCACCCGCTTCATGAACACCTGCGACGTCAGCGCCAGCATCGACGTCACGCGCAGCACCAGCATCTGCGCGAACTCCAGCACCGTGAGCTTCTTGAACGACGGCCAGACGTCCAGGTCCATCTGCCGCTTGAGCAGGGCCATGACGTCCTCCAGGCGGGCACGGCCCCAGACCAGCGCCGTCGCCACCGACGCGGTCAGCACCCCGGGAATCAGATAGAGGAAGTAGTCCCGGGGCTCCCAGTTCCCTTCGCGGGCGGTCTCGAACCCTCGCCACGCCAGGATGGCGGCGGAGAGCAGGGTGAGGAAGAACAGCCCATATGCCATCCAGGAGATGCCATTCAGCGTCACCCAGCCGCGCTTCGTGGGATTCTCCGGGACGTTGTACATCTGCGAGCTCTGGACGCTGACGTCGGAGATGACCAGCGTGGGCGGCGGATCCACTCGGGCGTACGCGAGCAACAGGCTGTCGATGCCCTGGTTGTCATAGATGCCGCCGTCCATCAGCGGCAGGCCGCTCTGGAAGTTCGGCCCCAGCGCCGCCAGCGCGGTGTCGAGCGGGTAGGCCTGGGGCCAGTGGAACTGCTGCGGGAAGACCAGCGGCTCGAAACCGCCCGGGAAGCAGGACGACGCGGCCGCGACATCCGCCAGCCGCACGTGCTGCGCCACCGGGCGCGGCAGCCGGTAGCTGTTGTTGCCGAGGATCGTGCTCGGGTTGCCGCTGCGCCGGAAGCGGAAGTCCAGGCCCGAGTGGAACTCGGTGGTGTTGAAGGTGGCCTCCTGGAGCTGGAGCCCGCTGGCGTCCAGGACCTCTCCGAGGCGCCGGTCGCCGAGGAAGTCGGGCCGGGCATACACGTCCGAGGCGGACCGGATGAGGCTGGCCCACGCATGGCTGCCGTGATCGCGGTTGGACGTCAGCACGGTCAGCGCTTCGGCAATCACATTCGTCCGCAGCAGGTACGCGGAGAACGTCTCGTGAAACACCTTGAACGGCTTGCCGTCCAGCTGGCTTACCACCCAGGCCAGGCCCGTGAGCGTTCCGCCGGACACCGTGGACAGGCCCACGACATCCGACAGCAGTCCCACGGTGTCGAGGAACCGCAGCGTCCCCAGGTGGAACGCCGCCGCGCGATAGCCGCCGCCGGACAGCGACAGCGCGAGCGGACCGAGCGGACCGTGTTTCTCTGCGACAGGGGGCGTGGAGTCTTGGCTCATAGGGCTGGCCACGAGCCTAAACCAGATCGACCCAAGGCCGTTCCTCCCCTGGGCAGGCCGGATGCCCTCGCGTTGTACCGGCGTGTCCTCCTCACGCACCCGCGCTTCCCCGCTCGCCTCGGGTTGAGACGTTGTTTCGTGGGCATACGGGATGCACTTCGCGCGGGTACATCCTGGGGGTGGGTATGGCACTGAAGTGCGCGGGGAGCGTGGCGGGCCTGGGCCTGCTGCTTTTGGCGGGAACGGGTTGTGGGCCGCAAGGAGAGGAGGCGGGCGACCTGGACGCACTGGAGCTCGCGGACGAGGAGGTGGCCCCGATGCCCGAGGGGCAACAGGCCTCCGCCCTGTCACCGGGCCGGACGAACTCCGCCCGCCCGAGCGCTGACGCACGGACGGACGCGAGCTCGGAGCAGACGAACTACGGCGACACCACGCGGCTGCGCGCGGACGGCTCTCCCGCCTCCGAGTCCTTCCTGCGCTTCGACTTCGTGGGGCTGGGCGCGCCCGTGAACAACGCGAAGCTGCGCCTGTACGCGACCACTGGCTCCAAGAGCACGCTGACCGCGTGGCCCGTGTCCAACACCTGGACCGAATCCACCATCACCTGGGACAACCGCCCCCTGTATCAAGGCGGGCCGGTGATTCACTCGTCGCTCCCTGTCGAGGACGAGTCCTGGGTGGAGCTGGACGCCACGGAGGTGGTGCAGGGGGACGGCACGTACAGCTTCGGCGTGGGAATGGGCTCGCCGGACGGCGCCAGCTTCGTGTCGCGCAACAGCACCCTGGAGCAGCTGCGGCCCATCCTCTTCGTCAACACGGAGCCCGCCAACTGCACGCCCGGCACCCTGGTGGAGAGCTACGAGGTGTATCACCCGGACCGCGTGTTCTACGTGTCCGAGTCCTCGCCGGACTCACGCCTGTCCCGCAAGACGTCGCTCTGGGTGGACGCGGACGTGGCACGTGAGACCTTCCTCAGCTTCATCGTGGACCCGCGTGGACGTGACATCAAACGCGCGGTCCTGGCCTTCAGCTCGCGCGATGACGGCACCCAGCACGGCCCCGGCCTCTACAGGGTGGTGCCGGGGACCTGGACGCCAGGGAGCCGCACCTGGAACTCGCGTCCCCAACTGGAGCCCACCCCCATCGCGCAGATGGGGCCCATCCCCCGGTTCACCACGGTGAAGCTGGACATGACGGAGCTCGTGCGAAACAGCAGTGGCACGCTGGGGGGCAACGGCACGGGGTTCCGGCTGGAGTTCGGGCTGCGCAGCGACTCCTCGGACGGTGTGGAGTTCTACTCGCCCTACGGCGCGTCGGACGCGGTGTGGCCCCGGCTGGCGCTGTACTTCGACCGGCCCTGTCCTCCGTGACCAGGCGCTACCCGGACCGCGCGACCTGAAGGGAGTCCTCCACGGCGTCCAGGTGTTCCCGCAGCAGTGCGTTGACGCGCGCCGCGAAGCGCAGCGTGACGCCGTGTGAGGCATTGGGAACCTCCACGAAGCGCGCACCAGGGATTCCCACCGCCAGGGCCTGCCCGGCGGTGGGCGGCGCGATGGGGTCGTGCGTGGCGCTCACGACCAGGGTCGGCAGGCCCGCCAGCCCCTGGAGGAACGGCGTGGCGTCCGCCTTCGCCATGGCGCGGAACTGGCGCATCGCCACGGGGGGCTGATCCGCGAGGTCATGGTCGAACAGCTCCGCGAGCTGCGCCGCCAGCGCGTCCTTGTCGGCGTGCTCCAGCTCCTGGGGCGCCAGCACCATCCGGAGGAAGGCATGGCGCCGCATGCGCCGCGTGCCGAGCTGCGTGCGCAGGCCCATGAGCAGCATCCGCGGCGTGAGCCGGGTGGGCACCGCGCCCGTCGCGAACGTGCACAGCAGCGCGAGGCTGCGCACCCGCTCGCGGGCCCGGTGCGCGAGGTACAGCGCCACCAGCCCACCCAGCGAGTGCCCCATGACGTGCGCGCTCTTCCACCCCTGCGCATCCATCAGCGCGAGCACGTCCTCCGCCATCAGCTCCACCGTCAGCGCGTCGCCCGCGGGCTGACTGGCGCCGAAGCCCCGGTTGTCCAGACAGAGACAGCGGAAGCGCGAGGCCAGCCCCTCCACCTGGGGCCGCCAGCCGGTGGCGCCGATGCCCACCCCCTGGATCATCACCACCGGAGGCCCGTCTCCCTCCACGAACCAGCTCAGCGTGCAGCCCCGGTGCAAGGTGCTCTGTCGGCGGTAGGCGGGATTCATGAAGGCTCCTGACGCAAAGAGACACAAGGCTACCCTGTTCCCGGGGTGTATGGCGTTTCACGTCGGAGTTGGAGCAGGCTCCCGGCCCATGCCAATTCCATCCTCGCATCGTCGCAAGGTCGTGCCCGCGGCACTCTTCTGCGCGGGGCTCGCGCTGGGCTGGCCCCTGTTCGCGGGCGCGAAGCTCCAGGGCAATGTCTGTGATCCGCTGAATGACGAAGCCGAGGGCATCCGGCTGCGCCTCGTGTCGGCGACCGCGGATGGCGTCTCCATCATCCCCGCGCAGGGGCCGGGCCCCATTGGCGCCGTCTACAACGTGTGGGCCGTGCGGCCGGCGGAGGGCGCGCCCAACGAGTTCGCGAAGGCCACGCTCTTCGAGGCCGAGCCGACGGAAGGCACGGGCGAGCTCTACCGGGACCTCACCCTGGAGAGGGCGCCATGAGGAAGGCCGGCATCGTGCTCGCGGGCATGCTGACGAGTGCCCTGGCCTCCTCGCTGTTGACGGCCTGTTGTCCGGACCGCCCCCCACGGGTGACCTTCTTGCTCCCGTTTGGAACCTACAGGGCGATCTCGTCCACGGCGGACACGAACTACCGCCTCGTCATCTCCGAGGACGGCGCCACCGTGGTGGAGACCTTCGAGCGTGGGGGCAAGGCCTACCGGCAGGAGTACCGGGTGACGGAGCGGCTGGAGACCGACATCTAGAAGTCCGCCCCGTCAGGGCACGGTGTAGAGCCCGACGACGTTCGGGTCCAGCGTGGCGCTGGAGATGCGCAGGCCAGTGGCGCCGCTGACGTTCGCGGCGTCCGTCACGCCCAGGTCCGCCAGCGAGAACGACACGCCTCCCAGCTTGGACTGCACCGTGCCCACCGGGTTGCCGGTGAGGCTGGCCACGCCGCTCGTGTACGAGACGGTCGCCAGCGCGGTGGAGGCGTTGCCCGCCGCCGAAACGGTGAAGTCGCTCGCGAGCAGCGCCAGCGAGTACATGCCCACGGCCTGGTTGGACGCGTTGACCAGCGTGACGGTGGCGTCGTCGCCCAGTGCAGTGGAGGTGGGCGTGCTGTCGAGGATGAAGAAGCGCGTCTTCGCGGTGAAGGCCGAGCCGAACTGGAAGTGGCCTGTGTTCACGTTGTTCGCGCCGTCATGGGCGCTCAAGCCCGTGGCCGCCGCGTTGGCGTTCGCGGGCACCATGCCCCGGGCGCTGGGCGTGTTGGTGCTCGTGATGCCATTGGCCGTCGCGCCCACGAGGTTGGTGAACGTCCCCTCCGAAGTCGTGAGCGACGCGAGCTGAGCATCTCCGGTGAGGTTGGCCGGCGTCCCCGCCGTCACCGAGCCCGAGAACGTCGCGCCGGTGATGCGCAGGCGCGTGGGGACGCTCACGACCGGATCCGCCAGCGCGTTGATCTCGTAGGCGACGCGGTGGAGGTTCGCCGCGTCGGCCGCGCTGATGCCCAGGTCCGCCGCCGCGCTGCCCGCGCCCGTCGCCAGGGTGCGAGGGTCGGCCTGCGTGACCTTCGCGAACAGCACCGCCGCGGACAGGTAGCTGCCGTACTTGCTGGAGTGCCGGCTGTCCTGGGCGCTCCACAGGTTGAACATCCCGGGGGAGATGCCATCCGCGGGGTTCGGGTCGGCCAGGTTCTGGTCCACCGCGCGCATGAAGCCGTCCCCCACGCGGGCGACGCCGGTGAAACCCAGGTCGCGGAAGGCCTTGAAGTAGGCGTCGCGCAGGTCGATCTGCATCGCCTGCAACCCGGCGGTGCCGCTCGGATAGCCCTGCGTGCCGGCGGACGCCGGGGACGACCACGTCTCGTACAGGAACAGGTTCGCGGAAGGGTTCGCGGCGCGCACCAGCGTGCGCAGGTCCCGCGCGGCATCCGTGAAGCTCGTGGGCGAGCCGCCGCGCGCCGTGGGCAGCGGCGTGGTGCTCTGCTCCTGGAGCACGACGGCGTTCCAGGTGGCCTGGCCGATGATTGCCGCCTTGTTGGTGTGGTGCCACCGGAGCGACTGGCCGCTGGCCGTCTCCAGGCTCACGTTGAACGCGAAGCCGGCCTGCGTGGTCAGCTTCTTGAAGATGCCAGGGATGCCGCCCTGACCGGAGCCGTTCGTGTCGGTGACGGCGGCCTTGTTGTACGAATAGGCGGGCTCCTCGTTGCCGTGCGTGAAGCTGTTGCCCACGAAGAGGATGTTGCCGCTGGTGATGGCGGCCGTGGCGCGGCCCAGGTCGTCCTGCTCCGGCTCTGGGAGGGGCGCGCAGCCCGCCTGGGTCGCGAGGACACCCCAAGCCATGAAGCCCAGCACTCGCGGGGGAAACAACGCATCCAGTCGGCAACCGCGCATGACGTCTCCGTGGGGTGTCTGTCCTCAGCCGCGCCGGTCGCGCAGCCGGGTGTATGTGTATGAAACGAGCAGCAGCATGACGCCGAGCAGGATGAACGTCAGGACGCGCTGATCCGGCGGCAGCTTCGCCACGTCCACCAGCACCAGCCGGCCCAGGCCAAGTCCCAGCACCGCGAGCGCGGCCAGCCGGTACCAGCGCTCGCGCACCGCGAAGCCCACGCCGAAGAGGAGGAACGCGGCGATGACCCAGCCCAGCGTGACGAGCCCCTCGGGCATCCTCGCGCCCACCAGCGCCACCAGGGACAGCCCCGCGCCCACCGCGCAGATGGCGGTGAAGAGCGTCCGGGCCTCGGGCTCGGGCAGGCCGGCGACGCGCACCGTCCCGCCGCGCTCCACCAGCACGAACGCCACCACCAGCCCGGCGAGCAGCGTCAGCCGTCCCGGCGTCTCCCATTCACACGCGCCCAGCGCCACGTAGAGGATGAGCACGCCCACGCCGCGCAGCACCGGGGACGCCACGCCGCGCGCCGCCACACCCGCGACGAGCCCCGTCACCGTCCATGCCGCCACCAGCGCGACGTCGTCGTAGCGGGCGGGCATGGCCAGCGCGAGCGTCACCGCGGTCAGCGCGAGGTACGCGTGCGTCAGCGCCGCGGGCGCACGCTGGAGCCGCGACACGACCGCCCCCGCGCCATGCGCCAGCGCGACGACGAGCAGGAACGTGAAGAGGCCCGAGTCCTGCTCCTGGGAGACCTCGTACGCGCCCAGCGACGTCAGGCCCACCCAGTTGAGCAGCGTGAACGCGAGGCTGGCGCGCACGGGCAGGTCGCGCGGGCGGACGAGCAGGGCCACGGAGAACAGCAGGAAGTAGAGCGAGAGGAAGCCCAGGCTCAACAGCAGCCGGTCATCCTCCGGAGCCCCCGGGGCCATGTGGCCCGTGCGCACCGCCCAGACGATGTGCGTGCTGTAGACGGCCACCAGGCTGGACAGGGGAACGATGACCCAGCGGTTGCGCACCAGGAAGAACAGCGCGCCCGCCGCCAGCAGCGTGGTGGACAGCAGCGTGAACGCGGTGATGTCGCTGAGCATCCCCGTGTGCAATCCCAGGAACAGCGCGATGCCCGCCACCGTCTCCGACTGCATCCGGTGCGCGATGGTGACGATGGCCACCACGAAGCCCGCCAGCAGCACCAGCGCCAGCACCTCGCTGTCGATGACCCGCACCGCCGGGATGAAGTGCAGCGCGTAGGTGACGAAGTACGCCAGCGCCAGACCGCCGCCGAAGACGATGCGGCCGAACAACTGGTGCCGCCGCGCCAGCCACAACCCGAACGCGCCCAGGCCCGCGCTGAGCAGGTAGCCCGCGCCCACGCGCGCCAGCATCCCCAGCTCCCCGAAGTGGTAGGTGATGAGGTACGCGATGCCGATGATGAGCGCCACGATGCCCAGGCGGCTCAGCCAGTAGGTGCCGACATGCGCCTCCAGGTCCCGCTGCTCGGGCGCGGCGGTTACCGGGGGCGCCGCGACGGGAACGGAGGGCGTGGCCACGGGGCGCGGCACCGGCACCTCCCGCGCTTCCAGGGTCGCGAGCCGCGTCTCCAGGGCGGCGACCGTCGCCTCCAGCCGCTTCACCGTGTCCCGCAGGTCCTGCCCTTCACCCTCGTCCGACATGGACTTCCCCTCATGCATCCGCGCGCTACCCGGCCCGGGCACTCTTCAAGCACAGGCGCCGCGTCCCTTCAATTTGGGAGGGTGAGGCCGCGCGGAACCTCGTCTATACACTCCGTCGGCTCCGCGACCCCTCCCGGGTCGGAAAGGACGAAGTGAAGACAATGAGGAACCCGCTTTTCGGCCGCATGGCCTCCGCGCTCATGATCCTGTCGGCGATGCCCGCGCTGGCGCAGCTCAAGCTGCCGGCGCCCAGCCCCGGGGCGAAGGTGTCGCAGGAGGTGGGGGTCTCCGAAATCTCCATCGAATATTCCAGCCCCGCGGTGAAGGGCCGGAAGATCTGGGGCGAGCTGGTCCCCAATGACAAGGCGTGGCGCAGCGGCGCCAACGCGGCGACGAAGATCACCTTCAGCCACCCGGTCACCTTCGGCGACAAGGCCGTCCCGGCCGGCTCCTACGCCATCGTCAGCCTGCCTTCGCAGAAGGGCTGGAAGGTGATGCTGAACACGGACCTGGGCCTGTGGCGGGGCGCCGCGCCCTATGACGCGTCCAAGGACGTGGCCTCGGTGAGCGCCACCACCACGGAGATTCCGGCGCGCGAGCGCCTGACGTACCTCTTCTCCGACACCACGGACACCGGCACGCGGCTGGACCTGGAGTGGGAGAAGCTGCGCGTCTCCGTGCCCATCAAGGTGGACACCGCCGCCCTGGTGAAGGCCAACATCGAGCAGGGGGAGAAGAGCGCGGCCAGCATGCACACGAGCGCGGCCTCCTATCTGGCGGGCGCCGGCAAGGACCCCGCCGCCGCGCTGAAGCACGCCGACGCGGCCGTGGCCACCAACCCCACCTGGTACGCCCACTGGACCCGCGCCGGCGTCCTGGCGCAGATGGGCAAGTACGCCGAGGCCCGCAAGGCCGCGCAGACCGCGTGGGACCTGGGACAGAAGGACCCGAACTTCTTCGCCAAGGATCAGGTCTCCAAGGCGCTGGCGGACTGGAAGAACAAGAAGTAGCCCGCTCGTGCTCCCGGGGCTCCTCAGCGTTCGAGGGGCCCCGTCAGGAGCCGGCGGTAGAGCGCCTCGTAGCGGTCGATGGCGGGGTCCTTCTGGAAGCGGTCCAGGACCCGCTCCCGCGCGCGGTGTGAGAAGGCCTGCCAGCGCTTCGCGTCCTCGACCAGCGTGAGCACGTGCCGGGCCATGGCGGGGACGTCCCCCAGCGGCGCCAGGAAGCCCGTCTCTCCATGCGTGACGAGCTCCGGGATTCCGCCCAGGTCGCTGGCCACCACGGGAATGCCGCAGCTCAACGCTTCCAGCGCGGCCAGCCCGAAGCTCTCCTGCTCGCTGGGGAGCAGGAAGACGTCGGAGGCGGCGACCAGCTCCTCGAAGCGGTCCTGCTTGCCGAGGAACGCGACGCGGTCCTCCAGGCCCTTCTCCCGCAGCGTCCGCTCGGCGGGGGAGCGCTCCGGACCGTCTCCCACCATCACCAACCGGCAGGGACGCTGGCGGTGGACCTCGGTGAAGATGGCGACCACGTCGGTGATGCGCTTCACCGGCCGGAAGTTGGAGACGTGGATGAGCACCGGCTCGGTGTCTCGCAGGTCCGGGAAGAGGGCGCGCAGGCAGGCGCGGTCGCGTATCGGGGCGTAGCGCGCGGTGTCCGCGAAGTTGGCGATGACGTCGATGGGGACGCTCTCGGGGATGTCGAAGCCCTGCCACGTCGCGCGGCGCAGGTACGCCGACGGCACCGTCACCGCGTCGCTGCGCAGGATGGAGAAGCGTGTAATCGGCAGGTAGCTGGGGTCGATTCCCACCAGCGTGGTGTCCGTCCCGTGCAGCGTGGTGACGACGCGCGGCGCCCTGGGGCCCAGCACCTCGCGCGCCATCCACGCGGCGGTGGCGTGCGGCACCGCGTAGTGGACGTGCAGGATGTCCAGGCGCTCGTAGCTGGCGACCTCGATCATCTTGGAGGCCAGCGCGATGGGATAGGTGCTGGACTGCTGGAGCGCCGGGTAGTCGCTCTCGGTCACCTCGTGGAAGACGACCTTCCGGTTCGCGCCATGGAGCCGGACTGGCAGGTCCCGGGCGATGAAGTGGACGCGGTGCCCCCGGTCCGCCATCGCGAGGCCAATCTCCGTGGCGACCATGCCGCTGCCACCGAAGGTCGGAAAGCAGGTGATGGCCACGTTGAGCGGGGCGTTCATGTGCGTGCCGGGAAGAACAGGGGCCGGGCGAAGCTATTCCTGCGGAAGTGGTCCAGCGGGTCGGCCAGCCCCAGCGTCTCGCGCAGGACGTAGGGCTCGCCGTGGGTGACGCCAATTCGCGCGCCGTAGAAGCGGTCCCGGGCTTCCAGCGAGGACAGCGACAGCGGTGAGCCCACCAGCGTGGGAGGGGCGTCCGGGCGGGGCAGCACCTGGCTGGCGTAGCAGTGCACCGCCGCCAGCTTCTGCGCGTAGACGGAGGAGACGTCGACGACGACGCTGGGCTCCGCCAGGTGCCGCAGCGGGTAGTAGAGAACCTGCCGGGGCGTGAAGGGCTCCGCTGGGGGCTCCGCGTCGAACTTGCGCACGCCCGCGAAGAAAAGGGCGCGCGTCACCAGCGCGCTGGCCGCCTCGTGGTCCGGGTGCCGCTCCTGCTCCCAGGGCACGACGACCAGCTCCGGACGCAGGCGGCGCAGCACTTCCACCACGCGGGCCACGGCGGCGGTGCGGGCGCGCTCGGGCTCGGGCGTGTCGAAGCCCGCCCACGGATTGAGCCATCCGTCGGGCAGCTCCAGGTTCTCACGGTGGGCCAGCCCCAGCGCGCGGCTGGCGGCTTCCGTCTCTTCCGCGCGGGATTGCAGTGTGCCGCGCGAGCTCTTCTCGCCGCGCGTCAGGTCGACGATGCCGGTGCGGTAGCCGCGGGTGGCCATGCTCGCCATCAGCCCGCCGCAGAACAGCTCCACGTCATCCGGGTGGGGGCCAAAGGCGAGGACGTCGATGCCGTAGGCGGTGCCGGTCGTGCTCATGGCGTCAGGTCCTTCGAGTCACCGGAGAAGGGGACACACGCGTCCAGCACCTGCTTCGTGAAGGCACGCATCCCGATGCGGCAGGCGAAGTAGGGCAGCCCCAGGACACGCTCCTGGGGCGCGTCCTGCGGGAAGAGGAACGTGCGCAGGCGGTCCACCTGTCCGGCCATCGTGGCATCGCGCCGGGCGAGCGCGCGGCGGTAGCGGCCCGCCAGCCGGGACACCGCGACCCGCACGGTGCCCCGGGTTCGGCGCAGCGCGTCCTGGAGGTTCGCGTCCACCGCCGACACCTGTCCGGCGACGCGCTCCAGCTCGGAGGAGAACGCGCCGAAGAGGCGGGCCTCCAGGGCCTCGGGCGTCTCCAGCGCTTCCGGGGCATTCCGCGTGGCCAGCCGCGTGAGCAGCGTGTCGCGCGGCACGTTCACCTCATCCGGCTGGAGCCCCGCCTTGCCCAGCCACCGGCGCGCGCGGTCATCGAGCACGCGGAAGCGGGCCCGGGGGATGGCGAGCGGCATCGGCCGGCCCGCGTGGGCATAGAGCGGTGCCAGTTGCGCGAAGTAGGCCAGCTCGCCCGGGCCGCCGACATACGCCGCCGTGGGGAGCCAGGTGTCCTGGAGGAGGGGACGCAGCAGCGCGGACGTGGTGAAGCGCATGGGTTCGCGCTCCAGGGCGGCGTGCAGCGCGTCCTGGGTGATGGCGCTGCCTTCCGGCTGGCCCACCAGGCTCCAGGTGCCCGCCTCCGCCGGGTCCAGCCGGTAGCGCGGGCCATCGAGCGCATCCGGTGAGAAGAAGCTGAGCGGCGAACCCGGGCGGACATGGACCTGCACCGCGTAGCCCGCGCGGGTGAGCGCCTCCGCGCGGGCCGCGAGCACCGCGGAGAGGGGTCCCGCTTCCTGGAGGGCGAAGCGATGCACGGGCGCGGCCAGTGGTGCCAGCCGTGCGTCCCTCGGGTCGAGGAAGATGAGGCCCTCGTCGGCGAAGAGGGACGACAGCACGTCGGTGAAGGCGCCCGCGAGCGTGGCTTCGGGCCGGTAGGCCCCCTCCAGCAGGCAGAGGAACTCCTCCGCGTGGGGTTCCGCTCCCAGTTGGGCGCGGAGGGTGGCCAGGGCGGTGAGGACGCTCGGGCCCAGGTGGCGGTGGGCGATGGGCGCTCGAGACGTGGCCGCATCCGGAAGCTCGAGCGCCAGACGACAGGGCCCTCCGCCCGGACGTGGGATGACACAGTGGTCGATCTCCGGAAGGTCGTGGTCCTCCGTCTGGAGCCAGAAGACGGGAACACAGGGCCGGCCGGTTTCTTCCTGGAGCGCGCGCGCCGTGACGATGGCGGACGCGGCTTTGTAGAGCGTGTACAGCGGGCCCAGGAACAGGCCCATCTGTTGTCCCGTCACCACCGCCACGGTGCCGGGCCGCGCGAGCAGCGCGAGGTTCCGCTCCCGGGCGGGACTCGGCGCGAGGCGCGCGTTCTGCGCGGCGAGGACGTCCAGCAGCGCGGGCGACACCGTGCGCGACGCGGCGGCGGCCACGGCGCGGGCGCGCGCTTCGCGGTGCAGATAGTCATTGGACAGGAAGGAGAGCGCGGACGCATCTCCGCGCAGCCACGCGGTCGAGAACGAGGACGTCACGGCCTGTCGTGATAACAGGTCGCGGCGGGCACGCCACCGGAAGTGCGGACTCGCACCTTGCGTCCGTGCATGGCGGCGAGCGTCATTCCGGAATGAATGCGGACCGCACCGGTTGGTATAGGGTCCGTGCGAATGCGGAACCTGCTCCTTGGAATGACGCTGGCCATGAGCCTTGGATTCGGGTCGACGGCGATGGCGCGGCCCTCACGGCAGCCCCACGCGGGTGAGATCGCGGCGGGCCTGAAGCGGCTCGGTGTGACGGGCAGCGTCCTCTATGTCGCGGCCCACCCGGACGACGAGAACACGCGCCTGCTCGCGTGGCTGGTGGGAGAACGCGGCCTGCGCGCGGGCTACCTGTCCCTCACGCGCGGGGATGGTGGGCAGAACCTCATCGGCACCGAGCAGGACGCCCTGCTCGGGCTCATCCGCACGCATGAGCTGCTCGCCGCGCGGAGCGTGGATGGCGCGGAGCAGTACTTCACGCGAGCGCGGGACTTCGGTTACTCGAAGAGCGCGGAAGAGGCGCTGCGCATCTGGGGACATGACGCGGTGCTGGCGGATGTGGTGCTCGCCATCCGGCGCTTCCAGCCGGACGTCATCATCACCCGCTTCACCACGCAGCCGCCGAACCACGGCCACCACACGGCCTCCGCGCTGCTGGCGGCGGAGGCCTTCATCGCCGCCGCGGATCCGAAGCGCTTCCCCGAGCAGCTGTCCGAGGTGAAGCCGTGGAAGGCGGACCGCCTGCTGCAGAACGCCTCCTCGTGGTCGTTCAAGCCCGATGAGGACCTGTCCCGCTACGTGAAGCTGGAGGTGGGCGGCTACGACGCGTTGCTCGGGCGTTCGTGGGGGGAGGTGGCCGCGGAGAGCCGCAGCCAGCACAAGAGCCAGGGCTTCGGCCAGGCCGCGGACCGGGGGCCCGCCATGGAGTACTTCACGCCGCTGGCGGGCACGCTCCCGAAGCGCGACGTGTTCGAGGGGCTCGAGTTCTCCTGGAAGCGCTGGAAGGGCTCGGAGGCCGTCGCCAGCGCGGTGGCCGCCGCGGCGAAGGCGTTCGATGCGCGCGCCCCCCACCGCTCCCTGCCCGCGCTCGTCCGCGTCCACGACGCGCTGACCGCGCTGCCGGACAGCCACCCATGGAAGGCGCCCAAGCTGCGTGAGACGGAGGCGCTCATCGCCGCCTGCGCGGGGCTGTTCCTGGAGGTGCGTGCCGCCGCGCCCCTGGGCATCCCGGGCCTGCCCGTGGCGCTGGACGTGGTGGCGCTGAACCGCTCGCCCGCCGCCGTCGAGTGGGTGGGGCTGACCCTGCCAGGCGAGAAGCCTGAGGCCGTGGGGAAGGCGCTCGGCGCGAACGTGCCCCTGAAGCTGTCGCGCACGGTGACGCTGCCGGCGACGGCGCCCATCTCCACGCCCTACTGGCTCCGGGAGCCCATCACCGGCGGGCTCTACACGCTCAAGGGAGAGGACCGCGCGCTCACCGGCCAGCCGGAGGGTCCTCCCGCGCTATCGGTGACGTTCGAGTATCAGGTCGCGGGCCGGCGCTTCCGCGCGGAGCGTCCGGTGGTCCACGCCTGGACGGATCCGGTTCGCGGCGAGCTCTACCGTGACTTCGAGCTCGGCCCGCCCGTCACCGCCACCCTGGCGCAGGACGTGCTCATGTTCCCCAACGGCGAGTCCCGTGCCGTGCCGGTGGTGCTGGTCGCGGGGATGGACCAGGTGCCGGGCAAGGTGCGGATGGTGGCGCCGCCCGGCTGGCGCGTGGAGCCCGCCTCGGTCGAGTTCAAGCTCGCGGCGCGCGGAGACGAGCGCACCGCCACCTTCCAGGTCACGCCGCCCCAGGGCGCGACGCAGCAGGGAGTCCTCTCCGTGGAGGTCGACGTGGCAGGCCGCGCGTGGTCGTGGCGTGCCCGTTCCGTGTCCCATCCCCACATCCCGCCGTTGACGGTGCGCCAGCCCTCCACGGCCACGGTGGTGCCGTTCTCCCTGGCCACGAAGGGCAAGCGCATCGGCTACATCCCCGGTCCGGGTGACCGCGTCGCGGAGAGCCTGAGCGCGGTGGGCTATGACGTGACGCTGCTTCCCGAGGAGCGGCTGGCCCGCGAGCCGCTGGAGCGCTTCGACGCCATCCTCGTGGGCGTGCGCGCCTTCAACGCCAACCCGCACCTGACCGTCCACCGGGAGCGGCTGCTCCAGTACGTGGAGGGCGGTGGGCGGCTGGTGGTGCAGTACAACACCAACAGCCGCGTGGGGCCGCTCACGTCCTTCGTCGGGCCCCATCCGATGGAGATTGGCCGCGACCGGGTGACGGATGAGACGGCGGTGATGACGCCGCTGCGCGCCAATGAACCGCTGCTGCGCGTGCCCAATGCGCTGACGGCCTCGGACTTCGCGGGCTGGGTCCAGGAGCGGGGCCTCTACTTCGCGTCGTCGTGGGACGCCCACTATCAGCCCGTGTTCGCCATGAACGATGCCGGCGAGGCGCCGCTCCAGGGCGCGCTGCTGGTCGCGCGTCACGGCAAGGGCACGTTCATCTACACGGGCCTCGCCTTCTTCCGTCAGCTCCCCGCCGGGGTTCCCGGCGCCTACCGCCTGTTGGCCAACATCCTCTCCCCATGAGCACCGCTCCCAATCTGACTCCCCGCGAGCCCGCCGGCGCCGCCCCCGCGCACCGGCCCGAGCTCGATGACGCACCGCCGCTCCTGGGCTCCTGGCGCAACATCTACATCCTGGTGTTGGGCGTCTTCGTGCTGTTCGTCGCCCTGTTCTGGGCGCTCACCGGGGCGTACGCGTGACGGGGCTCGACTGGCTGGTCCTGGGCGGGACGATTGCGTTCATCGTGGTGTGGGGCCTCTGGAAGTCCCGGGGGCAGGCCACCAGCGACGAGTACATGCGGGGAGGCCGTGAGCTGAAGTGGCCCACCATTGGCCTGGCCGTCATGGCCACGCAGGCCAGCGCCGTCACCTTCCTCTCCGTCCCCGGGCAGGCCTACGAGGACGGGATGCGCTTCGTGCAGTTCTACTTCGGACTGCCGATCGCGATGGTCATCATCAGCGCCGTCTTCGTGCCTATCTACTACCGGCTGAACGTCATCACCGCGTACGAATACCTGGAGTCTCGCTTCGACCTGAAGACGCGGCTGCTGGGCGCCTTCCTCTTCCTCATCCAGCGCGGCCTGGCGGCGGGCATCACCATCTACGCGCCGTCCATCATCCTCTCCACCATCCTCGGTTGGCCGCTGGAGCCCACGGTCATCGTCATGGGCGCGCTCGTCATCCTCTACACGGTGACGGGGGGCTCCCGGGCCGTGAGCCAGACGCAGAAGCAGCAGATGGTGGTGATGATGGGCGGCATGGTGGTGGCCGCCGCGGTCATCCTCTGGCGCCTGCCCGCGCACGTGTCGTTCGGCAAGGCGGTGGACGTCGCGGGCGCGTTCGGCCGGATGAACGTGGTGAGCTTCGACTTCGACATGCAGGACCGTTACAACTTCTGGTCCGGCATCACGGGAGGGCTGTTCCTGTCGCTGTCGTACTTCGGCACGGACCAGTCCCAGGTGGGCCGCTACCTGACGGGCCGCTCCATCTCCGAGAGCCGGCTGGGGCTGCTCTTCAACGGCGTGCTGAAGATCCCGATGCAGTTCTTCATCCTCTTCGTCGGGATCCTCGTCTTTGTCTTCTACCAGTTCAGCACGCCGCCGCTGCTCTTCAACGACGCGCTGCGCACCCGCGTGCAGGGCACGCCGCAGGCGGCCGAGTACGCCGGGCTGGAAGCGAAGTGGGAGCAGGTCCAGTCCGGCAAGCGCGCGGAGGTGGAGCGCTACCTGGCGGCCGTCGAGTCCGGTGACGCGGCGGCCGGCGAGGCCTCACGGGCGCTGCTCCAGGACGCGCAGAAACAGGCGAGCGCGGTCCGCAAGGAGGCCAAGGCCATGGTGGCGCGCGCGCTCCCGGGCGCGGAGACGAAGGACTCGGACTACATCTTCATCGCCTTCGTGAAGCGCTGGTTGCCCAGCGGGCTGTTCGGGTTGCTCATCGCCGTCATCCTGTCCGCGGCCATGAGCTCCATCTCCAGCGAGCTGACGGCGCTGGGGACCACCACGACGGTGGACTTCTACCGGCGGGTGTTCAAGCCCGGCGCCTCGGACCGGCACGTGCTGGTGGCGTCCAAGCTGTTCACCGTGTTCTGGGGGCTGGTCGCGGTGGCGTTCGCGACCTTCGCCTCGCTGCTGGACAACCTCATCCAGGCCATCAACATCCTGGGGTCCATCTTCTACGGCACGGTGCTGGGCATCTTCCTGGTGGCCTTCTTCGTGAAACACGTGCGCGGTCATGCCGTGTTCGCGGCGGCCGTCCTCTCCCAGGCGACGGTGATTGCCCTCTTCTTCCTCTCGGACGTGGGCTACCTCTGGTTCAACGTCATCGGCTGCGCGCTGGTGCTGGTGCTGGGCTGGGTCATGCAGCGCGTCCTGCCGAGCGCCGGGACGCAGGCCCCGGCTACGGGGGCCTGAGTCCGCGGGGGGCGTCAGGCCAGGTTGTGGAAGACGTGCTGCACGTCGTCGTCCTGCTCCAGCATGTCCACCAGCTTGAGGACCTCCGTGGCCTGGTCCTCGGGCAGCTCCTTGAGGGTGCCGGGCAGGGGGATGTACTCGGACTGCGTGGACACGGGCGCGATGCCCTTGGCTTCAATCGCGGACATGAGCTTGCCGAAGTCCGCGAACTTGCAGCGCAGGAGCAGTTGCTTCTCGCCCTTCTCGCCGGTCGTCTCGCCCATCTCCTCCAGGCCGTGGTCGATGAGCTCCAGCTCCAGCTCCTCGGCGTTCACGCCCTCGGCGTCCAGGCGGATGGCGCCCATGTGCTCGAAGAGGCGGGACACGCTGCCCGCCGTGCCCATGCTCCCGCCCAGCTTGGTGAAGGGGAAGCGGACGTTGGCCACGGTGCGCGTGACGTTGTCCGTCGCGGCCTCCACCAGGATGCCCACGCCGTGGGGCGCGTAGCCTTCGTAGAGGAGGATCTGGTAGTCGGCCTGGTCCTGACCACTGGCGCGCTTGATGGCGGCGTCCACGTTGGTCTTCGGCATGTTCGCCGCGCGGGCGTTCTGCACGGCCCGGCGCAGCGCGGGGTTTGATTCGATCGTCGGCCCGCCCGCCTTCACGGCAATCACGATGTCCTTCGTGATGCGCGTGAAGACCTTCGCCATCTTGTTCCAGCGGGCGAACATCGTCGCCTTGCGTGTCTCGAAAATGCGTCCCATGGTTTCCTCAATATACCGTGACCCGCTCCGGTGGAGAGGGTTTCGCGGAAAGGGCGGTGTGTCACCCGCGCGGGAAGCGGCTCGCCAGCGCGTCGGCCAGGGGGCCCGCGCCCGTGCGCAGCGGGTCCACGCAGGGCAGGCCATGCGCCCGGCCGGTGGCCTCCAGGAGCGAGCGCGCTTCGTCCTCGCCCAGGTGTTCGGTGTTGATGGCGATGCCCGTGCACTGGATGGCCGGGTTCGTCAGGCGGCCCTCCAGCACCGTGCGGTCGATGACGTCCTGGATGGACGGCAGCGGGTGCTTCACGCCCCGCATGCGCGTGCGCGTGGGCTCGTGACAGACGATGAAGGCGTCCGGCTGCGCGCCGTGCAGCAGGCCCAGCGTGACGCCCGCGAAGGAGGGGTGGAACAGCGACCCCTGACCCTCCACCACGTCCCAGTGGTCCGAGTCGTTCGCGGGGGTGAGCCACTCCGCCGCGCCGGCGACGAAGTCGGACACGACGGCATCCAGCGCCACGCCGCGCCCGGAGATGAGGATGCCCGTCTGCCCGGTGGCCCGGAAGTCCGCCTTCCAACCGCGCTGGCGCAGCTCCTTCTCCAGCGCCAGCGCCGTGTACTTCTTGCCCACCGCGCAGTCGGTGCCCACGGTGAGGACGCGCAGGCCGGGCCGCTTCGTGCCCTGGCCCGTGGCGAAGTCCCGGTCCGGGAAGCGCACGTCGTGCAGCTTGCGCCCGTGCTTCGCCGCCGCGGCCGCCACGGCGGGGAAGGACGACAGCCGCTTGTGCAGCCCGGTGGCCACGTCCAGCCCGGCCTCCAGCGCCCGCACCAGCGTGTCCACCCACGCGTCCGCCAGCACGCCGCCCGGGTTCACCACGCCCACCACCAGCGTGCGCGCGCCCTTCGCCTTCGCCTGGGCGATGTCCATGTCTGGCAGGCCACAGTCCGCCGCGCAGCCCGGGAGGCGCAGCTGACCCACGCACCAGTCGGGCCGCCAGTCCACGATGCCGTGGGCCGTCTTGGCCGCGAGCTGATCCTTCACGTCTCCCAGGAACAGCAGGTAGGGCTTGTCGATGTCCACGCGCGGTGCCTTAGCACGGCCGAAAAACGGCGTGGAAATGGCGCGGGGGAATAAGCGCGACAGCCGACGTAACAGGGTGGAGCCCGGCCACGGGCTTCCCCTCAGCCCCGGAGTCCCCCCATGCGCTTCCTGCCTTCCGCCGCCTTCGTGTTCGCCGCCTCGCTCGCCACCGCCTGTGGGGGCCCGCTGGAGGAGGCGCAGGTGGATGACTCCAGCGTCGCGGACGAGTCCATCGCCAGCCAGGAGCAGGGCATGGACGAGTCCTGCGTGAACCCGGGCGTGGTGCTGGCGCAGCCGGACGGCGCGGCGGTCACGGCCGTCCATCCTTCGTGCGGCTACCTGGACGCGGCGGCGGCCTCCAATGACAGCTCCTATGACCAGACGGACTGTCCCAACCGCTTCGTCACGGAGGTGTCGGGCCTGGGGGGCAAGTTCGCCCAGCCGTTCGTGGAGGTCATCCCGGCGTCGAGCAACGTCGGCGAGAGCGCCTGCAAGGGAGTGGCGATCATCGGCTCCGCGTTCGGCTACAAGAACAGCCTCTGGTACTCGATGGGCTCGGTGACGACGACGGGCAACTGGATTCCGCCGGGGGTCTTCTTCCCGAACGGGCTGTGCATCCTGCGCGTCAACATCGGCTCGGGTGGGACGGGCTACAGCAAGATCCGCGTCACGGGCGTGGGCGCGGCGCTGGGGGCCTTCAAGACGCGGGTGCGCACGGGCGTCCGCCTGGGGACCAGCTCCTGCTAGCCCTCCGGGCCGCCGTTCCGGGCGGCCCACCTGGCGGGTGGGAAGCGCGGGGGAGGGTGTCGACAGACTTCGCGGGCGGGGCGGCTCCTGCTAGGAACGCCCCCGTGGTGTTCCGCCCGCGATCGCCCCGCGTCGCCCCCCGGCCCGGGGAGTCCTCCGCCTCCGACACGGAGGTGCCTTCGGCTTCCCGTGAGGACGCCGCGGAGTTCCAGGCGCTCGTCGCGCAGTGCGCGCCGGCGCTGGAGGCACGGGCCCGCATCCTGTGCCGGGGCCGCAACCCGGCGGACGCGAAGGACCTGCTGCAGGAGACCTACGAGCGCGCCTTCCGCGCGTTCCATACGTATGACCGGTCCGCGCCCCCCATGGCGTGGCTGGCGTCCATCCTCGTTCGACGCTTCCTCGACTGGTGCCGGCACGACCGGCGCCACCCCCAGGAGGAATTCACCGACGCGATGGGGGACACCCTGGCGGAGGCCGAAGCCGCCCCGGAGACCTGGGCGCGCTACACGTTGGACGACGTGTGGAAGGCGGTGGAGCAGCTCCCCCCGGAGCTGCGCGAGGTGGTGCGCATGAAGGACATGGAGCGACAGAGCTACGCGGAGATCGGCCGGCGGCTCGGCATCCCGTCCATGACGGTGGGCACCCGCCTGTTCCGGGCGCGCAAGAAGCTCAAGGAGCTGCTGCTGGCCCGTGAAGGCACCGCGGAGGGTCCAGCGTGACGGTGTCATGTGAACAGCTCGCCGCCTTCGTGGACGGAGAGCTTCCGCTCGAGGAGGCCGAGGCCTTCCAGGTCCACCTCGCGGACTGCGCCGAGTGCCAGGCCGCCCTGGAGGACCAGGTGCAGGCGAGCCTCCTCGTCCAGGCCGCCGCGGACGCACGCGCGGAGGCCGGTGCACGACCCTCGGCTGGAGCGCCTTCTGGTCTAGAGACCGCGACCGGTGCGCATGCAGCGACCGTGAAGTCACCCGAGGCGGAAGCCCGGCCCGGTGCGCATGCGAGCGCCGAGGCGTCGTCGAGCGCGGAAGCCCGGCCTGGTGCGGGACTACGGGCCGTGCCGGGGACGGTAACTCCTTCCGCTCCGCTGCCCGACACCGGGTCGCGGTCTTCGCCTGTTCGCTCCGAACGTTCTCGCCCGAGCTGGGATCGCCGCCGCGTGGCGGGCTTCGCGGCAGCGGCTGCCGCGGTGGTGCTCGCGGTGCTGGCGGTGGGGCGTCCGTGGCGTTCGTCCGAACAGGAGCGCGTGCTGCCCTTCGCGCTCGCCGCCGCGCGCCCGCTGGAGGGACGGCTCAGCCACCCGGGGCTCGCGGACTACCGTGCCACGGGCACGATGCGTGGCAGCGGGGACGGCCGGCCGGAGCTGGACCTCAAGGCCCTGACGGAGCTGGAGGCGAAGGGGGACCTGCACGGCGTCGCGACCGCCTGGCTCGCGGCCGGGGACTTCGAGCGCGCGGAGCGCATCCTGGAGCGCCTGCCCGCGTCGCCCGCCGTCATGGGCGACCTGTCGCTGGCGGCCCTGGGCCGGGCCCAGCCGGAGCGCGCGCTGTCGCTGCTGGAAGTCGGCCTGGAGTCCGCGCCGGACGACGCGCGGCTGCACTGGAACCGGGGCCTCGCGCTCCAGGCGCTCTCGCTGGAGCTGGCCGCCGCGGCGGAGTTCTCCCGTGTGGCGCAGGCGAAGGAGCCCGGCTGGAGCACCGAGGCCCGCGAGCGCGCGGACGGCCTGCGCAAGGGCGCGCTGGCGCGGCGGGACTCGTGGAAGGCCATGAACGCGGCCGGCATGGCGCTGGCGCTGGACGGCACGCCGTACCCGGCCACCATGGCGCGGCGCAACCCGGACCTCGCGCGGCTGTACCTCTACCACGCGCTGCGCGCCGCCACGTCCGTGGAGCGCGTGAAGGCGCTGGCGCCGCTGGCCGAGCTGCTGGACGACGTCACCCGCACGAAGACGGCGAGCGCCTACGTGGCCCGCGTCGCGGCGGCGGACTTCCTCAAGCGCGGCCCGCTGGCGAACACCTACCGCGACATCCTCGCAGGCACGCGGACGCTGGAGGGCGCGGAGGCGGACGCGTTCCTCGCGCGGCTGCGGCGCTCCAACGAGCGCGACCTGCTCATGGGCGCCATCCTGCTGCTCCACCTGGAGGACCACTTCGTCGACGAGCTGACGACGCTCGTGCGTCAGTCCGGCGAGCCCGCCTGGTACGACGCCCCGCTCGCGCGCGGCCGGGCCCAGGCGGCGCAGGCGCGGGGCGACACGCAGACGGCGGAGACGTCCCTCAAGGACGGCCTGGCCGCGTGCCGGAGCGCGGGCTTCCAGTACCGCTGCGTCGACCTCCAGCGGCACCTGGCGGGCCTCTACAACCGGCTGGACCGCCGCAAGGAGGCCGAGTCCCTGGCCCGCTCCGCGCTGGAGGAGGCCTTCCGCAGCGACAGCTGGTTCCAGGAGGAGATGCTCCTGGCCGAGCTGGTGACGAGCGCGCGGCTGAGCCACGACCCGGCGCTGGCCCGCGCGTTCCTGGACGAGTACGTCCAGCACGATCCAGAGGACTGCGCGCGCCGCTCGGAATACCACCACGCACGGGCGCTGCTCTTCGTGGAGGACCTGGACGCGAAGCGCTCCCGGCGCGAGGTGCAGGACGCGCTCGCCTGTCCCAGCGCGCCCACGCTCCTGGAGGTCGCCGTCGCCGGAGACCTGCTGCGGCTGGAGGGCAGCGCGGTGCCGGGCCGCGAGCTGGACCGCGTGCGCGAGCGCATCCGCGTGCTGCGTGACGACCCGTCGCTGACGGCCGGCGAGCGGCTGCTCGTGGACCACATCGAGGGGCGCATCCTCATCGAGCGCGATCGCGAGGAGGGCCAGCGGATCCTCCGCAGGGTCATCACCGGCTCCGCGCTCCAGCGCTCCACGGACATCGAGGCGCGCAAGGCCTGGGCCCACAGCCACCACGTGCTGGTGATGGACGCCGGCCGGGCGAAGGAGTGGGGCCCCGCCGTGGACCTCATCGCGGAGGAGGTGGACCGCACCGCGCCCACGTCGTGCCTGCTGGCGCTGGCCGGCCAGGATGAACGGATGCTCTTCGTCGCCCGGGGCCCCACCGGCGCGAGCAGCGGGCTGTACCTCAACGCCCTGAAGCGCCCCCTGCGTGAACAGGTGCCCGCGGTGCCCGAGCCGCTCCTCCAGGTGCTCGCGGGCTGCGACGCCGTGCGGGTGCTGGCGGAGCCCATCCTCCAGGGGCGCCCCGGGCTGCTGCCGGCGGACCGCGCTTGGAGCTACCTGGCCCCCGGCGGCCACCGCGTGGAGGCCCCGGCCGCGGCGCCCGCTCCGAAGCGGCTGGTGGTGTCCGACGTGGAGCCGCCCGCGTCCCTGGGGCTGCCGCACCTGATGCCGTGGAAGGGCGTGACGGGCCCGGGCGACGTCCACCTGCGGGGCCGCGCGGCCACGCCGGAGGCCGTGCTCGCGGAGATGAAGGACGCCACGGAGGTGGAGCTGCACACGCACGGCCTCTCCGGCGCCGTGTCCGACGCGGCCTTCCTGGCGCTGTCCCCGGACGCGGCCGGCCGCTACGCGCTCACCGCGGAGGACCTGGAGGGTCACACGCTCCAGGGCGCCCCGGTGGTGATGCTGGCCGCCTGCGACGCGAACGTGGGCGCGTGGCGCTACCACGCGGTGTGGAGCCTGCCGGCCGCGCTCATCCAGGCGGGCGCCCGGGCCGTGGTCGCGCCGTCCACGGAGGTTCCGGACGTGGAGGCCGGGGCCTTCTTCCAGGCGCTGCTGGACGCGCTGCGACGCGGCACGCCGCCCGCCCAGGCGCTCCGGGACACACGTGCCAGGTGGCTCCAGCAGGGCAGCGCCCGGTGGGTCCAGGACCTGGTCGCGTTCGAATAGTTAGAGTCCCGGCGAATATCCGCGCCGTCGCGCGTATGGGAACCGGGAGGAAGCATGATCACGCGTTGGAAGTCCGCAGTGGGAAGGATGGCCGTGGGGATCGCCACGCTGTCGGCGACGCAGGCCGGGGCCCAGCAGGTGAGGACCCCGAACAATGCGGTGAAGACCGCTCCGGCGGCGAAGCCCATCGCCAGCCCCGCGACGCAGAAGGCCACCGGCGCGGTGGACGTGGCCGTGGATGAAGGCGCCAAGGGCACCCGGATGTACCGGTATGACCGGAGCACCGGAAAGCTCACGCTGGTGAAGCAGCTCAGCCAGAAGGACGCGGCCAGCACCACCGCCGGCTTCAAGGCGCTCTCCTCCGTGGAGAGCGGCGGCGTGTCCCTGGTGGATCCGGACCGCGGCGGCGCCGTCGCCCCGGAAGGCAAGCCTCCCAAGGGCGGTGGCCCCCCGGGCGGACATGATCCGGGCGTCCTCACCCAGACGGACCTGGCCAACATCAACCGCGAGCTGACCGCCCTGAAGCTGAACAAGGGCCAGGTGAAGCTCGGCATGGCGCAGCAGCGGTAATCCCAAACTCTCACGGGCTGGAACAGACGGCCGTGGCGCCGGGGTAGGGATGCGTCCCCTCACCCCGGAGGGCCACGGCCTTCACGTTCCTGGATGAACGCTGGCCTGCGCGTTCAACCCCAGACGTCCCGAGTGTCGGCCCTGGCCTCGCTCCCGCGTTTCCCATGCCTCTCATGCCTTGCCCCACGTACAACGTGGTCACACTTTTCGTGCGTGAGGGGGCGCTGCTCGCCCGTTTGTCTTTGACGCCCTTCTCGTCCGAATGACCCGGGTCCCACCGAGGACCCCAAGGCGGCAGGAGGGTGCACACATGGGGAACATGGAGAATGGGCGTCGTCGTGGAGCGGGAGTGCGCATGCTGTTCGGGGCCTGGAGCCTGACCCTGGCGGTGCTCGGGGCGGGCTGTGACCCTGGCGCGAAGGAACCCGCGCCAGTGGAGACGCTGGCCACGCAGGAGCAGGACGCGCTCAGCTACAACCAGCTGTCCGCCAATGGGCTGTCCTACAATGGCTTGTCATTCAACGGGCTGTCGTTCAATGGCCTGTCGTTCAATGGCATGTCCACCGAGGCCTTCGCGTCGTGGTTCAGCATGGATCCGGCGCTCGCGGATGAAGTCATGCGCTACGTCGTGCGCTGCGCCGTCCCGGCGGGGCAGTCGCGCGCGTATACCCATGCGCCAACGAACACGTTGCACACCTGGCACGGACTGCTGGGGCTGGCGCCGGGCTGGGCCGGGGGCGCGGCCGCGACGGTGGCCGAGCAGCAGATCGTCTCCGCGTGTCTCGCCGCGCACGCGAATCCCTTCGGCGTGAGCGTGCCCATCTCCGTGCAGGGCCGGAGTGGGATGGGACAGCCGATTGCCTCCTCCGCGGAGGAGCTGGCCACGTTCACCCGGCCGGAGTCGTGCTTCTTCGGCAACCTCTTCCAGGGGCAGGGCATCTACGCCGGCAGCAACAACCCGCCCCTCGCCGCGAACCAGAGCACCACGCGCGCGTGCGCCGTGGTGGATGGCTCCGGGGCGCCGCGCATGACGTGCGCGCCGCTGGTCTACGTGGGGAGCTGCTCGGCGGTGTGCACCCCGGATGGCACGGCGGGGCTCGCCTTCGCGAGCTGCACGGCGGGCGGGGTCGGCTTCCAGCCGCTCACCACGCGCGTGCGTGAATCAGAGGTGGCCGTGTGCGGTGACGGCGTCTGCCAGATCACGGAGTCCTGCGGGACCTCCAACACATACAACGCGTGCGCGGCGGACTGCGGCGCCTGTCCGTGAAGTTTGGCGGAGCTGCCTTCAGCCGGAGTGGGAGCCCAGGCCGGAGGCCGCGCCCGCGCGCAGCCGCTCGTGCAGCGCGTCGGTGAGCAGGTACCAGAACTGGACGTTGCCGAAGCTGAGGATGTCGCCGCCCCGCAGCGGCACCTCGCGCTTCCCGATGGTGCTGGCATTGACGAAGGTGCCGTTGGTGGAGCCCAGGTCGCGCACGGTGCAGCGGGCCTCCGCACGGCTCCACTTGAGCTCCGCGTGCTGCTTGGACACGGACCCGTCGTCCAGCACCAGCTCGCAGTCCAGCCGCCGGCCAATCCGCAGCACGTCGGAGTCCTTCAGGTTGGGGAGCGTGGCGACGAGCAGGTCGTCGAACTCGAAGAGCAGGGCGAGCATGCCCTGTTCGACGTCGCCGGGGTCCGCCATGCGGGTGGGCGCGAGCGCGGCGGCGGACAGCTCCGACGGCGGACGCTGCACCAGTGCGAAGGGGCCCAGCTGATGCTGGAAGGCGCCCACGGGCAGGGCGGAGGCGAGCGCGCGCAATTCCTGGACGGACAGCACGGAAGGCAGCCTAACGGGTCGGCCGTCGGGCGCCCAGCCACTACCGGACGGTCGTGATGAGGCTTTCGTTGACCCGCGAGTCGCTCGTTCCCTACATTGACCCTTTCGAGTCGCGGGCCGGGTTCCAGGAGGGAGCGCCGGACCCCCGATGCATGCAGCCAGGTGATGGAAGGAGCGGTGGTTCGATGAGCGGGAGCGACAACATCCCGATGACCCCCCACGGTCTGCAGAAGCTCAAGGACGAGCTGAAGCACCTCCAGTCCGTGGAGCGGGGCAAGATTTCGCGTGAGATCGAGGTCGCGCGCGCGCACGGCGACCTGCGTGAGAACGCCGAGTACCACGCGGCCAAGGAGAAGCAGTCGCACATCGAGGGGCGCATCCTGACCCTTGGTGACTGGATTGCCCGCGCGGAGGTCATCGACCCGGCGAAGCTGGGCGGCGACAAGGTCGTCTTCGGCGCCACCGTGGAGCTGGTGGACACGGAGAACGACAAGACCATCAGCTACCGGCTGGTGGGTGAGACGGAGGCGGACCTGAAGAAGCGGTGGATCGCCGTCACCTCGCCGGTGGCGCGCGCGCTCATCGGCAAGAAGGTGGGCGACATCGCGACGGTGCAGAGCCCGGGCGGTGTCCGCGAGTTGGAGGTCGTGGCCATCAGCTTCGAGGATCCGCAGGAAGAGCCCGTCAGCCAGAGCTGAAGCCCGGCTGGCCGGGTGTCCTTCGGGGGGGCGGGCCTGGGCTCGCTCCCCCGGTTTCGTTTTCCGCGCGGCGTCAGGAGCGCTTCGTAGGATGGAGGCTGGAAAATCCGCGTGAACCACCCGCTCGCCAGCCTCGTTGGACCTCTCAAGTACGCGTGTCAGCGTGACTTCGCGCAGCTCGGCATCGTCAAGGACCTGCGCACCCTGATGGAGCGCACCCTGGCGGCGGCCGGGGGCGTGGATGCGCGCGCGCTGGAGGAGCTGAAGGCGGCGCTGCCGCACGTGGATCCGCCCGCGCCGCCGGAGCACCGCAAGGCCGCGCTGCGCCAGGTGCTGGGCGCGCTGAAGCTCAGCGGCGTGGCGCTGCCGGAGGAGCTGGAGCGGGTGGTCGTCACCGGGGAGATCAACGCCGTGGCGGCGGGGGTCCCGCGTGCGCCGGAGCGGGCGCACGTGCTCGAAGGGGAGCTCATCCCCGCGCCGCCCCGTCGCCGGTTGACGCCGCCGCCAGGGACGCA
This sequence comes from Corallococcus macrosporus, assembly GCF_017302985.1. Classification (NCBI taxonomy): domain Bacteria; kingdom Pseudomonadati; phylum Myxococcota; class Myxococcia; order Myxococcales; family Myxococcaceae; genus Corallococcus; species Corallococcus macrosporus. The sequence goes on along the minus strand of NZ_JAFIMU010000006.1, from coordinate 385,670 downwards.
GGAGGCGCGAGGCAACACCGTGCCGCCCTGGCGTTCACAGGACCCCGTGCCCCAGGTGGGCGGGGCACCGCAGGCCCGTCAGGCCCCGGTGTCCGAAACGCTCCCGTTGAGCGCGAGGACCGCGAACCCAGGCCCGGCCAGGGGCGAGCCCGTGCCCTATGGCGCGCGCATGGCGGCCTCCCGTAACGGCACGGCCGGTCCGGTACAGAGCGACGCCCAGCCCTACGGTGCGCGCATGACTGCTGCCCGTGGTGCCGCGGCCGCCGGTCCCGGCAATGCGGTGGCCCGCGCTCCCGCGACGAAGCCCGGCACGGACCCTCGCAAGGGCGCTCCGCAGGCGGACCGTGCTCCCGCCGAGAAGACCCGGAAGAAGAAGGCCAAGGCCGCGGGCGCGGAGGCGTCCCGCTCCGAGGCGAAGCTCCTGTCCATCGCGCCGCGCACCGGTCCGCTGTCCGCGCCGCTCAAGACGCTGGGCAAGCGCCTGGGGCCGCGCCTCATCGCCGCCCTCGACAAGAAGGGCCTGCGCCGCACCGGCGACATCCTGTTCCTCCTGCCACGCTGTTACGAGGACCGCCGCCGGCTGCGCACCATCGCGGAGCTCATCCCCGGCGAGCGCGGCGTCACGGTGGGCACCGTCAAGACGGCCGACTTCGTCCCGGGACGCGGCGGCAAGCGCATGTTCCGCGCCGTCGTGGGCGACCGCTCTGGCAGCATCGCCGCCACCTATTTCAACGCGGGGCCGTGGCTCAAGAGCCGCTTCTCCGTGGGCAAGCAGCTGGTCCTCTCCGGTGAAGTGCGCGCCTCCATGAACGGCCGGGAGATGGCCCACCCGGAGCTTGAGCCCGCCGAGGACCTGGAGAACACCACCTCCGTCCACTTCCACCGCATCGTCCCCGTCTACCCGGGCTTCGAGCGCGGTGAGCAGCGCTCCTTCCGCGAGCTGACCTCGCGCATCAGCGAACAGCACGCGCACCACCTGGAGGAGCCGCTGCCCGCGGACCTGCGCCGCCGCTACCACCTGATGGGGCTGCCGGACGCGCTGCGCTTCATCCACTTCCCACCCGACGACGCGGACCTGGAAGCGCTGGACGCGCACCAGAGCCCCGCGCACCGCCGGCTCGCGTTCGACGAGCTGTTCTTCCTCCAGCTCGGCATGGCCCTGAAGCGCCAGGGCATCAAGGCGGAGGAGGGCATCGCCTTCGACGTCACCCCGGAGCGGCTGGAGAAGGCCCGTGCCGCGCTGCCCTTCCAGCTCACCGGCGCGCAGGCCCGCGTGGTGGGCGACATCGCACGCGACATGGCGCGCCCGGAGCCGATGAACCGGCTGGTGCAGGGCGACGTGGGCAGCGGCAAGACGGCCGTGGCGCTCGTGGCCGGCATGGTGGCGCTCCAGGACGGCTACCAGGTGGCGGTGATGGCCCCCACCGAAATCCTGGCCGAGCAGCACGAGCGCACCTTCCGCCGCATCCTGGAGCCGCTGGGCTACCGCGTGGGGCTCATCAGCGCGGCGGGCACCGCGAAGCACAAGCGCGAGGTGCGCGAGGCCGTGGCGAAGGGGGAAATACACCTGGCCGTCGGCACGCACGCGCTCATCGAAGGCGGCGTGTCCTTCCAGAAGCTGGGGCTCGTGGTCATCGACGAGCAGCACCGCTTCGGCGTGCTCCAGCGCCACACGCTCATGAGCAAGGGGCTCACGCCGGACGTGCTGGTGATGACCGCCACGCCCATCCCGCGCACGCTCGCGATGACGCTCTACGGCGACCTGGACGTGTCGATCATCGACCAGCTCCCGCCGGGCCGCACGCCCATCACCACGCGCGTCTTCAACAACGAGCAGCGCGCGCGTGTCTACGAAGCGGTGGGCGCGGAGCTGGCGAAGGGCCACCAGGCCTACGTCGTCTATCCGCTGGTGGAGGAGTCGGAGAAGCTGGACCTGGAGGACGCCACCCAGGGCGCGGCGAAGCTGCAGGTCGTCTTCCCCTCCGCCTCCGTGGGCCTGCTGCACGGGCGCATGAAGCCGGAGGAGAAGGACGCCGTGATGGAGGCGTTCCGCGACAAGCGCATCCAGTTGCTCGTGTGCACCACGGTGGTGGAGGTGGGCGTGGACGTGCCCAACGCGTCCGTCATGGTGGTGGAGGCCGCGGAGCGCTTCGGCCTGTCGCAGTTGCACCAGCTGCGCGGGCGCGTGGGCCGTGGCGCCGCGGCCAGCTACTGCTTCCTCGTCGCGGGCGCCGCGCGCTCCTGGGAGTCCACCGAGCGGCTGGGCGTGATGGAGCGCAGCAGCGACGGCTTCGTCATCGCGGAGAAGGACCTGGAGATCCGCGGCCCCGGTGAGTTCCTGGGCACGCGGCAGAGCGGTCTGCCGGAGCTGGCCGTGGCGAACCTCGTGCGCGACGGAGACCTCCTGTCGCTGGCGCAGGTGGAAGCGCGGCGCATCATGGACACCGACCCCAAGCTCCAGGACCCGGACCACCAGGGGCTCGTGAAGGCGCTGGAGGAGCGCTGGGAGGGCCGGCTCGCGCTTGCCCGGGTGGGGTAGGGACGAGGTGGCCTGCCCCTGGCCCTCGGATTGTCTCGGACTGTCGGGGTGCTTACGTTTCCCGTCGAGGAGCACGGGGGGACGTCCACGATGGGAGACTGGGGCCGAGCGGAGTATCTGGCGCGGCAGGGCATTCGCGACCGGCGGGTGCTCGCGGCGATCGCCAACCTGAGCCGTGCGGACTTCGTGCCGGCGGGGGAGCGGGGCGCGGCCCACCAGGATGTGCCCCTGCCCATCGGGCACGGGCAGACCATCAGCCAGCCCTATGTGGTCGCCCTGATGACGGAAGCCCTGCGCCTGCGCGGCTGTGAGCGCGTGCTCGAGATAGGCACCGGTTCCGGCTACCAGACGGCGGTGCTCGCGCTGCTGGCCCGTGAGGTCTTCACGGTGGAAATCGTCCGCGAGCTGGCCCGTCCCGCCAGGCGCCTGCTGCACCGGCTGGGCTTCACCAACGTGTTCTTCCGGGAGGGTGACGGCTCCCTGGGCTGGCCCGAGGCCGCGCCCTTCGACGCCATCATCGCCACCGCCGCGCCGGAGGAGATTCCACGCGAGCTCCTGCGGCAGCTCAGGCCCGGGGGGCGCATGATCATCCCCGTGGGCGCCACGAATGGGACACAAGAGCTGCTGCGCATCCGCCGGGGCCAGCCAGGGATGCTGCCGAAGGTCGAGCAGCTGCTGCCGGTGCGCTTCGTCCCGATGACGGGGCAGGCCTCGGTTCCGGGCTGAGGAGCCGAGGGGAGCTGGCGGGTGCGGAAGGACGCACGCCTGCACGCCCACTTCCTGCGTCCCGGGTCGCGTTGCCGTGAGGGGAGGGGACCGGTAACGTCCCGTCCATGATCATCTGCCCGGTCTGCGACCACGTGCAGTCGGAAGGCGAAGAGTGTGAAGGCTGCGGCAAGCGCTTTCCCGGCCTCGTGAACACCCCGGAGCCCGTGGTGGCCCCGCTGCCGGAGCTGGAGCTGACGCACCACGCGGGTGGCCGCGTGCCCGTGGACGCGCCCGTGCTGCCGGAGCTGGACCTGACGCGGCTGCGCTCGGGACCGGACCTGCCGGCCATGTCCGTGCCCGACCTGGAGCTGACCCGTTCGGGCGTCACGGGCGAGGTGCCGGTCGCGGCGATGACGGACCTGGACACGGGCCGCGCGCAGGACGACGGCGTGCGCACCGCCGCTCCCGTGGGCGCGGTGACGTGCCGCTACTGCCGCCACGTCCAGACGGAAGGCCTGCTGTGTGACGGCTGCGGCATGCGGCTGCCCCGCGTCCGGGTGGCGGCGCAGACGGCCACGAAGCGCAAGGGCGCGGACGAGGGCGAGCGCGTGCCCTGTCCCTCCTGCCACGTGCCGGCCTGGCCGGGCCGCGCGTGCGTGGCGTGCGGCACGAAGGTGGAGGCGGAGGCGTGACCGCTCCGGCGCTGAAGGCGGGCTACGCGTGCAGCGAGGGCTGCGGCTTCACCGCCTCGCTGTGGGAGGTCGTCTACCGCTGCCCGCGCTGCGAAGGGCTGCTGGAGGTGGCCCACGACGAGGCCGCCCTGCGCGCCGTGCCCGCCGCGGAGTGGAAGCGCCGCTTCGAGTCCCGCTTCGCGACCTCCCGGCTGCCGGACGGCTCCGGCGTCTGGGGCAAGCGTGAGTGGGCGCTGCCCGAGCTGCCCACGGAGGACATCGTCTCGCTGGGCGAGGGGCGCGTGCCGCTCAAGCCGCTGCCCCGCATGGCGGCGGAGCTGGGCCTGGGCTCGCTGATGTTGAAGGAGTGCGGCGTCTCCCCGACGGGCAGCTTCAAGGACTGGGGGATGACCGTCCTGGTGTCCGCGGTGAAGCACCTGCGCTCGCGCGGCACGCCCATCCGCGCGGTGGCGTGCGCGTCCACGGGGGACACGTCCGCGGCGCTGTCCGCCTACGCCGCGGCGGCGGGCATCCCGGCGGTGGTGTTCCTGCCGAAGAACAAGGTGTCGCTCGCGCAGCTCGTGCAGCCCATCGCCAACGGGGCGCGCGTGCTGTCGCTGGACACGGACTTCGACGGCTGCATGAAGCTGGTGCAGGCGGTGACGGCGGACACGGGGCTGTACCTGGCGAACTCGATGAACTCCCTGCGCATCGAGGGCCAGAAGATGATCGCCATCGAGCTGTGCCAGGATCTGGGCTGGGAGCCGCCGGATTGGATCGTCATCCCGGGCGGCAACCTGGGCAACGCGAGCGCGCTGGGCCGTGGCCTGGACCTGCTCTTCAACCTGGGGCTCATCACCCGCCGGCCGCGCATCGCGGTGGCGCAGGCGCAGCGGGCCAACCCCCTGGCGCGTGCCTTCCGGGGCGGCTTCCAGGACCTGGTGCCCATGCAGGCGGGGGCCACGCTCGCGTCCGCCATCCAGATTGGCAACCCGGTGTCCTTCCGCCGCGCGGTGCGGATGCTGCGCGCGTTCGACGGCGTGGTGGAGGAGGCGACGGAGTCGGAGCTGGCCAACGCCGCGGCCCGCGCGGACCGAGAGGGCACCTTCGCCTGTCCGCAGACGGGCGTGGCGCTGGCGGCGGTGGAGAAGCTGGCCGCGTCGGGTGTGATGGCGAAGGGCGCCAGCGTCGCGGTGGTGGCCACCGCGCACGGCCTGAAGTTCGCGGACTTCAAGGTGGGCTACCACCGGCAGACGCTGGCGGACGTGAAGGCCGCGCACGCGAACCCGCCGGTGGAGCTGCCCGCGGACCTGTCCGCCGTGCGCGCCGCCCTGAAGGACCTGGGCTGAACAGCCGGGTCAGGAAGTAAGACCGGAGAGCGGATCCGGAGGCGCGTCGGGCAGGGCCTGCTCGACGCGCCGGACGCTCGGCAGGAGCGCGCACGTCGCCACGAGCAACACCGTGGCGGCGCCGAGCAGCAGGAAGCACAGCGCGATTCCCCGGCCCGGCCCCGTGCCCCCGACCCAGGCACCCAGCGTGGAGGCCAGGGGACTGCCCACGGCCAGCATCGGCTCGAAGACGTGATCCGCGAGCGGCCCGGAGAGCAGATAGGCCACGGGGATGGCGCCGCCGGACAGCGCGGCGTGCACGGCGAAGACGCGGCCCTGCAACCCGGTGGGCACCTTGCGCTGCCAGAGGGTCTGGTTGCAGCTCATGATGACGGGGACGGTGAACAGGACGCCGAACGCGCCCGCGCCCACGCCCCACGCGGACGCACGTGAAGCGCCCAGCCCCATGCACAGGCCCTGGAGCAGCACGAACCCCAGCACGGTCCAGACACCGCGCGCTCCGCCCCACGCGAGCAGCAGCAGGCTTCCGGCGAGCATGCCCAGCCCACCCGCCGTCATCACCGCGCCCAGCGTGCGCACGTCGCTGAAGGACATGACCAGCGGCGTGACGAGCACCTGGAGGAGGCCCAGGTTGAAGCTCATCAGCGTGAGGAGGACGTGGAGCCCCAGCAGGCCCGGCCGCTCGCGGATGAAGCGCCAGCCCACGCCAGCGTCCTGGAGCGCGCGGCCTCCGAGGGACGCCTTCACCGGCGCTGCTTCTTCCAAGGGCGCGGAGGGGATGCGCACGGCCTGGAGCACCGCCAGCGACAGGGCCGCCGCGATGACGTCGATGGTCAGCAGTCCCGTGACGCCGATCCGAGGCAGCAGCACGCCGGACAGCAGCGGCGCGAGGATGTAGCCCATCGCCAATCCCAGTTGCATGAGGCCATTGGCGCGCGGAAGCCGCTCCGGCTCCACCATCAGCGTCGTAGCCTTGGCGAAGGCTGGCCGCTGGACGCTGTTGAACGCCGCGCCCGCCGCGACGAGCGCGAGGAGGGCGCCCACGCTCAGGCGATCCAGCACGAGCAGCAGCGCGATGAGCACCGTGCAGACGGCCCCGCCCGCGTGCCCCAGCATCATCACCTTGCGCAGGTCGTGCCGGTCCACCATGCCGCCCAACAGCGGCGCCACCAGCACGCCCGGCGCGAAGGCGGCCAGGGCGATGAGCGAGTAGAGCGACGTGGAGCGCGTGTGCTCATACATCCACACGCTCAGGCCGAAGCCGTTCAGGTGCGAGCCCATGCCCGACACCGTCTGCCCCAGCCACAGCAGCGCGAACCGCGAAAAGGGCGGGAGCGCGCGCGTCGTCTGGGAGGGGGAGGTTCGCATGCCCGGGTCGAACTGGAGTGGCCACGAACCTGCCACTCCGCTCTGACACCGGGCGCCCGGCGAACCTCCCGGGTCCTGCTACTCCACGACGAGCGGCAGGCGCGACTCGATGGTGAGCCCGAAGCCGGAAAGGCCCCGGTAGGTCATGTCCGTGTTGGACATCACGCGCATGGTGCTCACGCCCAGGTCGGTGAGGATCTGGCAGCCCATGCCCACGTCGCGCGACTCGTTGGCCGCGCGGCTGACGGACGCGTTGCTGCCGTCGCCCGCGCGCTTGTGGTGGATGCCGAAGTCGTTGCCGTGCATGCCGGGCAGGTAGACGATGACGCCGTGGCCCTCGCGCGCCACGTTCTCCAGCGCGCGGTCCAGCAGCAGGTTGCACTTGCAATCCGGTGACCCGAACACATCACCCATGGCGCAGGCGCCGTGCAGGCGCACCAGCGGGGCGGGCTGGGCCTTCGCGGGGTCGCCCTTCACCAGGACCAGCGACTTCGCGCCGTCGGGCGTCCAGGTGTACGTGTAGGCGGTGAACTCGCCGTGGCGGGTGCGCACGACGCTCTGGCCGGGCTCGCGGCGCACCAGCCGGTCCTTGCGGCTGCGGTACTCGATGAGGTCCGCGATGGTGACGAGCTTGAGGTTGTGCTCGCGCGCGAACTGCTTCAGGTCCGGCATGCGCTGCATGGTGCCGTCGTCCTTCACCAGCTCGCAGAGGATGCCGGAGGGCTGCAGGCCGGCGAGCCGCGCCAGGTCCACGGCCGCCTCGGTGTGGCCCGCGCGGCGCAGCACGCCGCCCTCGCGGTAGCGCAGCGGGAAGATGTGGCCGGGGCGCAGGAAGTCGTCCGCGGTGCTGTTCGGGTCGGCGAGCGCGCGGATCGTCTTGGTGCGGTCGCTGGCGGAGACGCCGGTGGTGGTGCCGTGGCGGAAGTCCACGGAGACGGTGAAGGCGGTGCGGTGGGACTCGGTGTTCTCCGCCACCATCTGGGGCAGGCGCAGCGCGTCCAGCCGCTCCGCGAGCATGGGCTGGCAGATGATGCCGCTGGTGTGGCGGACCATGAAGGCCAGTTGCTCCGGCGTGGCCAGCTCGGCGGCCATGATGAGGTCGCCCTCGTTCTCGCGGTCCTCGTCGTCGGCGACGATGACGCACTTGCCCGCCTGGATGTCGCGGATGGCCTCCTCGATGGTGTTCAACTCGGAGTCTCGGCTCATGTCGGAGGGGCTCGTCCTGCTGACGGCGTGGAGAGGCATGGTGCGCGGCATGTAACGCGAGGGGGGAGGGGTGGCAAGCCAGGCCCGGGGAGCGAGCGTGCGTCCGTTCAATGGCTGGGATGAGGGAAACCTGTGACGGGGCGTCCGTGTAGGTGGAGCGGCCCGGCCGCCGACTCGACGGGCAGGGGCCGGTGATGTAGGATGCCCGGCTCCGTGAGCGCAGACATCCAGGACAAGCGGGCCCGGTTCAACCAGTTGCAGGAGAGCCTGGCGACCCGGCAGAGCACCACCCACTTCACCCACGCGGGTGTTTCCGTCATCGCCTTCATGCTGATTTCAGGGGCGGCCGGGAAGCTGTTCTACGACTCCTTGCGCACGCCACTGCTGGCCTGGGGCGCCACCGCCATCGCGCTGGGGCTGCTGGTGTACGGCTTCCGCAGCTACCGCCAGGGCCGCAAGGTGCTGGTGGACGAGCTCCAGCGCTATGAAGCGCTGCTGGCGCTGCGCCGCGAGCTGCACCTCGACAACCCCGCCGCACTCCTCCCCCGGTGAGCGCCGTGAGGAAGGTCGCCCTTCCGGGACGGTTCATCGTGCTGGAGGGCCTGGACGGCGCGGGCACCACCACGCAGACGGAGCGGCTGGCGTCCGTGCTGAAGGCGGAAGGCCACGCGGTGGTGACGACGCGCGAGCCTTCCGACGGCCCGGTGGGCACGATGCTGCGACAGGCGCTCACGGGCCGCCTGGGCCTGCCGCACGGCCGCGGGCCGCTGGCGCAGGAGACGCTGGCGTTGCTGTTCGCGGCGGACCGGACGGATCACCTGCACGCGCGGGTGCTGCCGGCGCTGGAGCAGGGCAAGGTGGTGCTGTGCGACCGCTACGTGCTGTCCTCGCTGGCGTACCAGGGCGCGAGCCTGTCCATGGAGTGGGTGAACACGGTGAACTCGCACGCCGTGTCGCCGGACCTGACGTTGTTCGTGGGCGTGGATCCCCAGGTCGCAGCGACGCGCCGGGCCGTGCGTGGAGGCCCCGCGGAGCTGTTCGAGGCGGACGAGGCCCAGCGCCGCATCGCGCTCCAGTACCTCAAGGCCATCGAGCTGCGAGAGAACCACGAGCGCATCGTGCACATCGACGGTGAGCTGTCCGTGGAGGCCGTGACGGAAGCGTGCCTCGTGGAAGTGCGGCAGGTCCTCGCGCGCAAGCGCTGAGGCCGGGCGTGGCACAGCCTTTCCAGGCCCGTCTGTTCCCGGGGTGAACGCCTTCTGGTATCCCGGGGCCTCCCTTGGATGACGTCGGCCGTGGTGTCATGACTGATTCAATGGGCGAGCATTGCTGGAGGTCGTGGACATGAATGCGGACATCGTGCTCCGAAGCCCGAGCGGAAAAGTCATTGCCGTGGTTGAAGCCAAAGGCTCAATGAAGTTGACGCCTACGCTCGCCATGCAACTGCGTCGCCGGATGCTTGCGCACGGGCTTCCCGCGACCGTTCCTTATTTCCTGCTGCTCACCCAGGAGCGCGGATTCCTCTGGAAGGGCACGGCCACCAGCCACCCTGATGCGCTTCCGGATGCCGAGTTTCCGATGAGCAAGGTCGTTGAGCGGTATTTGCCGGCAGGGCCGGGGGCCCGGCTTCACGGAACGCAATTGGAGTTGCTGTTGGTCCAGTGGTTGACCGAGCTGGCCCTGAAAGCGGCTCCTTCGAGATCGGGAACCGAAACGAAGCTGAAGAAGCTTGGCTTCCTTGATGCGATCCGCGGCGCTCAGGTCATGCATGAAGTCGCGCTGGATCCATTTGGGGCGCCCGCTTGATTGTCTATGTTGAATCGAACTTCATCCTTGAGCTTGCACTGGGGCAAGAGGGGGCTGCCTCAGCGGAGTCGATTCTTTCCGGGGCAGAGCAGCGACTGTTCGAGTTGGTGATTCCAGCGTTCTCGCTCAGTGAACCGTTCGGGACGATGGCCCACCGTGGCCGGGAGCGAAAGAAGCTCGGAAACCAGCTGGAGGAGCAGTTCCGGCAGCTTCGCCGTTCCAGACAGCACCAGGTCACGATTCAGCCCATCGAGACAGCTCCCGCGGTTCTTCTAGGGTTGGAGACGGCTGAATCCGACGCACTCGACTCAGTGGTCATGCGGTCCTTGCGAACCGCGAGCCGGATTGAATTGACAGTCGAAATGTTCGAGCAGGCGTTGAACTACCGGCGCGACTATGACCTCTCGTCGTCTGACGCCATCATCTATGCGAATGTCGTCTCGGATGCGCGAAAGCGAGAGAAGACGAGGCCCAAGCTGTTTGTCAGCCGTAATCACAGGGATTTTGACATTCCGCAGGTTCACGCCGAACTGCGCCCTCTTGGGGCCGAGTACTGCGATTCGTTCGAACGCGTCGTTGAGAAGCTCGCGCAGCACAACGTGAAGCTCCCTCGCCCGTCAGTCTTGCCAATCCCTGGAGTCGCGTAGCGCCTGGACGCGCTGAGGGCCCTGGCCGACGCGGCGGCGTCCATCTCCGCCGCCGCGCCGGTGAACGCCTCCCCTCAAGCGGTCTCCAACACGAGCCGCTGGCTGACCTCCCGGCACACGGCCTGCGCCTGCAGCACGGTGTCCGCGTAGGCGATCACGAAGCCCGCGCGGTCCTCCGACTTCAGGGCCTGACGGACGGTGGCGCCCAGCTCGACCTGGAGGGAGATCTCCACGACTCCCGGAAGGCGCCGCAGCGCGTGCGCGCCGTTGAGCCGCTTGAGCTTGCCGGGCGGCGGCGTGAAGAACTGGATGGCCGCGCCGCCCTTGGGCACCGGATCCGCCTCCAGCGGCTTCAGCGTGCCCATGGCCCACTGGAGCGTCATGTCCAGCAGGTCGTGCCCGGTGGTCAGCCGGACCAGGTCCCACAGGCGGTCGCCGCCCAGCCGCGTGTGCGTCTCCACGATGCGAGGACCGCGCGACGTGTACTTCAGCTCCGTGTGCGAAGGCCCGTCCTGGATGCCGAGCACGTCCAGGAAGCTCCGGATGAAGTCGCGCACCTCGCGATCGCGCTCCGGGCTCATCGGCGCGGGAACCTGATGGGCAATCTCCAGGAACGCGCTGGCGTTGGGGTCCGTGCTCTTCGTCTCCTCGTTGATGCCCAGGATGACGTGGCGTCCCGCGAAGGAGAAACACTCCACGGAGTACTCGGGGCCGTCCAGGTACTCCTCGGCGATCCACGACGCGCGGCCGTTGAGCACGCCCTCCAGGTCCGCCGCGGAGCGCACGAGCCGCACGTCGATGCTGCCCACGCCGTCCACGGGCTTGAGGATGAACGGGTAGCCCTGCCGCTCCGCGAACGCGAGGGCGTCCTCGCGCGTCTTCACCGAGGCCCACTGCACGGGGGAGAACCCGCCGGAGTCGAGCACCCGCCGCATGGCCGGCTTGTCGCGCGTCTTCTCCACCAGGTCCAGCGGCGTGCCCCGCAGCCCCAGCGCCTCGTTGATGCGCGCGCAGGGGATGAGCGCTTCTTCCGCGACGGTGATGGCGCTCACGAACGGTGTGACGGCGTGCGCGGCCTTCAGCATGGGGATGAGCGCCGGGTCGTCGTAGTTCATGAGCAGGACCCGGTCGGACTGCCGGTTCACGACGTCATCGGACAGCCCGGGCTGCTGGATGATCAGCGGCCGCAGGCCCAACTGCCACGCCCGCTCCGTGATGAACTGCCGTGCGCCCAGAAGGATGAGGTTCGCCGCCATGGTTCATGCACTCCTTGAAGTGACGTCTTCCGCGCGGCCCCGCGCGTGACGGATGAAGGCCTGGCGTCCTTCCTCGGAAACGACGAACGCCCACCCCAGCTTGCCTCCACTGGTGATGTTCACCACCTTGGAAGTGCGGCTGCCGCGCACCAGGAAGCCGTTCGTCCTGCCGCCGTAGGAGTAGAAGCCCAGCACCAGCCGGTACTCCTCCGGGGCTGAGTCACCGCCCGCGCGCAGCCGGACGGTCTCCGCCTCCACGACGCGCTGGCAGATCCACCGCTCGACGCCCGGCTCGCGCAGCTTCCGCTCCAGCTCCTCTGGGGACCAGTCCGTCCCCATCAGCACACCGCTGCCGCCGTAGGAGCTGCTGTCGTCGATCTTGAAGACGAGCCCGGCCTTGTCGCGCAGCGCGCCCGCCAGGTTCTCCTCCGACAGCGAGAAGGCAGGCGGAAGGTACTTCCGGATGGCGGACACCTCGTCCTCGCTGAACAGCGCCTGATGGCCCGGCTCGCACAGCAGCGCGAGGAATCGCTTGCTCATCCGCAGCTCCGGTTCGAAGCCGTTGGTGAGCACCGCGCCGCTCGCCCAGAGCTTCTCCAGGAACACGAAGTGATCCGTGACCTCCTCGTAGGTGAACATGCGGTGGATGAGCGTGCGCTCCGCCTCATCCCGCTTCAGCCAGGCCTCCGGGTAGCTCACCTCGTCGAGGATGTGGACCGGCACGCCCGGGTTCAGCTCCTCGAGGTAACGCTTCAGGTACTCCTGGCGCGGGTAGCCCAGGCCCGAGTGCCCCCGCGAATCGAGGATCACCACCCGGCGCAGCTCCCGCTTCCGGCACTCCTCCGCGTACAGCAGCGCGAGGTCCCGCAGGGGACTGCCCATCAACCCGGCGCGGGGAAAACCCAGCGCCTCGGTGGCCGCGCGCGAGCCTTCGTAGGCTTCACCGCCGCCCACGCCGGGGAAGATGTTGAACTCGCAGAAGAAGTACCCCTGCCGCGTGGGCACGATGTCCATGCGGCCAATCGTCGCGTCGCCGTGGCGAAGGTTGTCCCAGTGGATGAAGCGCGCGAGGTGCCGGGGCATCCGCAGCAGGTCGAGCAGCCCCTCCCGCGAACGCGTGCCGATGAGGTGGTGGATCAGCTTCAGCTGCGCGGAGAGCAGGGCGCGGCACGCCTGGCTCAGCTCCACGAACTCCGCCTGGCTGAAGAGGAGCGGGTGCGCGAACTGGCTCTTCTCGTACATGGGCGAGTCCAGGTCGTGGATCGCCGCGATCGTGCTCGCCTGCGCCGTGGCGTCACGCGCGGGCGTCCACCCCTCTTCCAGGGCGGCGAGGAACGCTTCGTTGAATTCACCGATCATGGGTGGCCTCAGGAGCGTCCGGCGTCGCCGCCGACACCGAACAGCGCGTTCATCTTCTGGAGGGAGAAGGCCTTGTAGACGACGGGCTCGTACTTCGCGGGCGTGTCCTTGCAGAACTTGGGGAAGCACTCGATGAGCGCGTCGTCGTTGGCGAGCTTGAAGAACGCCAGGGACTGGCGCTCGCCACCGTGCAGCACGACCCGGTGCGGGGTGGAGACGTATTCGTCGTTGGCCCACCGGGCCATCAGGTCTCCGATGTTGACGATGAGGTGGTCGCGCCGCTCCAGCGTGGGGGTGATCCACGTGCCCCCGCGCTCCTTCACCTGGATGCCGGGGCCTGTCTGCGCCAGGACCGTCAGCAGCGTCCCGTCCGTGTGCTCGCCCATGCCCTGATCGTTGACGAGCTCCGGGCTGAGCTGGGGATAGAGCAGGGAGCGGAGCGAGTCGTTGGACGCGGACGTCTTCTTCGCGAAGAAGTCCCGGGGCAGGTCCAGCGCGATGCTGAACAGCTCCGTGAGCCGGGACGTCAGCGCCTCGCACTCGCGGAAGTACGCCTTGAGCGCCGAGCGCAGCCTCTGTCCTTCCGCGTCCGCGCTGAACGGCAGGCTCGCACTGTCGTCCTCGATGAGCCGGCCCACGCTGAACTTCTCCACGTAGTCGCTGGGCAACCCCTTGCGGCCCATGTACGCGAAGGCGTTCTCCTCCAGCATGCCGCTGTAGCCGTAGGGCGTGTAGTCGTCCGCGGCCATGGTGAAGCCGGACTGCAACCGGCAGCGGTTCTTCGCCTCCAGCGGCTGGCGGAAGAAGGCCCGTGACAGGGCATAGACGTCTTCGAAGACGGCCGGCGCGATGCCGTGGCCGCTCAGGGTGAAGAAGCCCACCTGCTTGCAGGCCCGGTCGATCTCGAACGCCGCCCGGCGCTCGGCTTCGGACCCTGGCGTCGCGGACGTCAAATCGATTCGGGGCAACTCCTTCATCATGTGCTCCTCCAGGTTCAATGAATCAGTTCCAGCTCGCGCAGCACGTGCGCGACCGTGAGGACGTCGAGGAACGCATGGCCCGTGGAGCTGAAGACGGTGCGGCCCGCACGCAGGGGGCCGCTGTCCCTGCGCACGAGCTGCCCCAGGGTGATGGCGCTCTCGTGGACCGGCCCGGCCTCCGCGAGCGCCGTGGCCAGGTCCTCGACGATGACCGTCGATGAGCGCAGCAGTTCGAGCGGCACCTCCCGCGTCTCCACGGTGTGTCCACCCATGCAGTTGATGTGCACGCTGGGGGTAAGGCCCTCGAAGCTCCCCAGCGGTTTCTTCGATGACGTGGCGGTGCCAATCACGTCCGCGCCCCGGATGGCTTCATCCAGCGAGGCGCAGGCGACGACGTGCACCGCCACGCCCAGCGATGCGCGCAGCTCCGCCGCGAACGCGCCGCGCCGGGCCGTGTTGCGCGCCCAGACCCGCACCTCCTGGATGGGGCGGACCGCGCGGACCGCCGCCACCTGCTGACGGGCCTGCGCGCCAGCCCCCGCCACCGCCAGCGTCCGCGCATCCGTGCGCGCGCAGAGGTCGGTGACGAGCGCGGACACGGCGGCGCACTTGAGCTCCGTCACCGCCGCGCCATCCAGCAGCGCGAGCAGCTCCCCCGTGCGCGTGGAGAACGCCGCCACCACGCCGTTCATGGTGGGCAGCGGCTCCGTCGCGGCCCGCTCGAACAGGGTCGCGACCTTGTTGATGTAGAGGCCCAGGTGCTCCGACACGGCCGGCATCGACACGAACGCGGCGTGCCGGGTGGCGGAGGGGACGGCGACGCGCAGCGGGACCTGCACGCGCTCATGCAGGCCCTCCGTGAGCGCCGCCTCCAGCTCGCGCACGAGCCGTTGCAGGTTCCCGTGCGCGGAGACGACGTCGTGGGGCAGGAAGGCAGCCATCGCGCGCTCCTCCAGCTACAGCGTCGGGAGGACTTCCTTCAGGTGGCCGATGAACGCCTGCACCATCTCCGTGGGCAGGTCGCCGCGCAGCATGAGCCGGATGCCCGCCTTGCCCACCGGCACGATGGGGAAGAAGACCGCGGAGGTGTAGAAGCCGCGCTTGTAGAGCTCGCGCGACAGCTTCACGGCCTTTTCCTGTTCGCCCACCTCCACGACCTTGATGTGCAGCCCGTCGCCGCGCTGCGCGGTCTGGATGTGCTCATCGAACAGCGCGATGTTCCGGCGCAGCTGTTCCTGCCGCTTCGCCAGCTCCGGGCTGCGGTGCACCTTGATGCTCCCCATGGAGGTGCCGATGGCCGCCGTCCGCAGGCTCTGGGACCAGCCCATGGGGCCCGTCCGGTAGAGGAAGTCGTAGTGCTTGCGCGACCCGAACATCGCGATGCCGCCCGTGCTGCCGAACGCCTTGGCGATGGAGGCGATGATGACTGTCCGGTCGTTCATCTCGCGCAGCCGCGAGCGGATGTAGCCCTCGCCGTTCCTGCCCTGCGTGGAGAGCGAGTGCGAGTCGTCGATGTAGAGGAAGAGGCCGTACTTCTCCTGGAGCGTGAGCAGCGCGGGGAGGTCCGTCGCGCCGCCGGTGGAGTAGACGCCGTCGCAGACGTACGCCACGCGCGGGTACTTCCGGCAGACGTCCTCCAGGTAGTTCATGTCGTTGTGCGGAGCGTTCAGCACCAGCGTCTCGTCGGCGACGATGGGCTTCACGAACGCCATGGAGAAGTGCGCGAACTTGTCGAACACCATCGCCAGCGGCCCGCTGTCCGTCAGGTGGCCGGACCCCAGCACCGGGAGGATGGCGGCCGTGAGCGCGCTGGACGTGACGGCGGGCAGCACGGGCCCACCGAAGAGGTCCGCCAGCTGCTCCTCCAGTTGCTCCATCAGGCCCAGCCGGATGCGGAACTCCGCCATGGACAGGCCGGTGATGCCCGCGTTCCTGAGCGCGTCGATGCCGCCCTGGATGACGTCCGGGTGGCTGTTGAGCCCCAGGTAGGAGCAGGAGCACAGGTTGGCGAACTCGTGCCCGGTGTCCACCTCGCGAAAGTGGTTCTGGCCGCGCACGGCCTCCACGCGGATGTTGAGCATGTGCGAGTCGCGGGCCACGGCCCAGGCGCTCTCGCTGGCGGGGATCATCTTCTGGTTGTTGCGGTGCAGGTGGGGACCCATCACCGCGTCGCTGGGCGTCGTCACTTCCGCGCTCCTGTCTTGTCCATCACGAACTGGCCAATGCGCTGCAGGGCCTCACGGCCGCTGGACAGTCGGTTGAAGTGCAGGTGCCAGACGTGGACCATGTCGGGCCACTCCTCGAACGTGACGTCCACGCCCTGGGCCTGGGCCTTCTTCGCCATCGCCTGCGAGTCGCTGAAGAGCAGCTCCCGCTCGCCCACCTGGATGAGCAGGGGCGGCAGGCCGGTGAGGTCCGCGTGGATGGGAGAGATGGTGGGCTGCCGCGGGTCCTGCCCGTTGAGGTAGTGCCGCGCGACCTCCTCCACCACCTTGCGCTGCACCAGCGCGTCTGCCTTCTCACGCGACTGGTAGCTCTCCCCCTGGATGCCCAGGTTGAACCACGACGAGATGCACACCAGGGCGCCCGCGAGCGGCAGCCCCTTGGCCCGGGCGTTGACCTGCATGGAGACCACCAGGCCGCCGCCCGCCGAGTCACCCGCGATGGAGATGCGGCCGGGCGCGAACCCGCGCTCCAGCAGCCAGCGGTACGCGGTGGTCGCGTCGTCCAGCGCGGCCGGGTAGGGGTGCTCCGGGGCCCGGCGGTAGTCGAGCTGGAGCACCCGGCAGCGCGCCTGCCGCGCCATCTCCGCGGCCATGTGGCCGTGGCTCACCAGCGAGCCGAAGACGAACCCGCCGCCGTGCAGGAAGAGCAGGGCGCGGTCCTGCTCGCACTCCGGCGGCGTGAGCCACTGGGCGCGGACGCCGTTCACGTTGACGGGCTCCACGCCGATGTCCCTGGCGATGGGCAGCCCGAGCGAATCGTAGTGGACCCGCGCCGCCTCGTAGCCGTCCGGCCAGGGCCGGGCGTCCAGGTACGCGAGCAGGTCCTTCATCTCCGCCGCGTTGCGCTCCGCGTGCTGTCGCGTGGTCATGCCCGCACCTCGATGATGTTCGGGTAGGGGGCGAGCTCGCCGCGGACGAAGCGGGTGATGTTGGCGTCCTCCTTGTGGTTCGTCGCCTTCTCCAGGGAGAGGCCGTAGTAGTCGTACCAGCGCTTGAGGTCGTCGGAGCCCGCGACCTGGTACTCGACGTGGCGGATGGGGCGCTTCGCGGCCTTGCTCGCGTCGGTGAGGGACGGCTGGGTGGCGGCATGGGCGAGTCCGCCCACCACCTCGTTGTGGAGGACGATCATCACGATGTCGTTCTCCAGGTCGAGCTTCAGCGCGAACGAGTAGTCGCGAAGGATCTCCTCGGAGAACTCCGCCTTCACCGCGACGTTGTAGTTGTTGGGGATGTTCTCGATGAGCTCTCGGGGATCCAGGCCCTTGTCCTGGCAGAACCGGCGCGTGTCGCAGATCATCGGCATGCCGCCGCTGATGTTCTGGTTGGGGCCGTAGAGGTTCGCGATGAACGGCGTCGCCGAGTCGAAGTGGACGCACTTCGTGGTGACGAACTCGCGGCTCTCCGTGTGGTCGCTGTTGGGCGTGAAGTTGCGGTTCTTGTTGAAGCCGTCCACGTCCATCTTGGCGACGCGGTCGTAGGCGACGGGCGTGGGGCTGTAGCGCTTCAGGTCGAAGCGCGGCGCGATGGCCCGGAAGATGCCCTCCAGGTAGTCCCGGGCCAGCGCGGCGCCGGACTCCGTATGGAGGTCCAGCCCGCGCGCCGCGAGCAGCTTGTTCACGCCGTACACCACCGCGAACCCGTTCTTCTTCTCGACGGCCTCCACCACGGCGTCGAGCAGCGCGGCGTCGGGAGCAGCCGAGCGGCCTTCACCCAGCTCCGCCGGGAAGGTGGAGACGTTGATGAACGAATCCTTGATACGGCTCGGATCGAGTCTTTTCATGGGCTGTCCAGGGGATGAGGGGGAATGGGGCGGCAGCCAGTGGATAGGCCAAAGCCGCGATGTCTGTGTTGATATACTGATCGGAAAGTCTGGCGTCAATCCACCCTGGTTTTGATCGAAAAGACAGCCTTTGGGACTCGGGATGGAGCGCGCAGCTTGAAATCCTATCACCCGTCCCAAGGCCCTGGAACGACGCTCCCAGGAGGGCAACGGGGCTCCTTGAGGGCAACCCCTCGAATACGTCGGGTAGGATCCTGCTGACGCCTTCGCATGTCGGCAGGGATGTATGTGATTTGGCTGGTCGTGGACGTGTCCGGATCGGATCCCTATTTTGTCTGGCAATGCTGAAGGGACATCTGGATGGGATCGCGCCCGTTGCGATCTCTGGCTTTGCGTTTGCCTTGCCGGGCGCTCGCACACTCGATGAACTGGCGGAAGTGCTGCACGGGGGAAAGACCACGTATGGCCAATGGCCCGAGGAGCGCATTTCCCGGGCCCTGTATCTGGACCCCTCTGCGGCCGTGGGCGCGGCGCGGACGTCCACGCTGCTGGGTGGAGTCGTGGGCGCTCGCGAGCTGCCGGATGCGAAGGTTCCACACGGGTGGGTGGTGGAGACTGCGCACCGGGCCCTGGCCTCGGCGGGACTGGCTCCCGGCGCGCTGGGCGGGCAGCCCGTTCCGGTCTTCCTCGCGCACTCACGCGGGGGGGGGCACGGGCTCTATGACGCCGCGGTGCTGGCGGTGGCGGGGCAGCTCCAGCCGTACCTGGTGCACGGCGCGCATCCGAACGAGTTCTCCCATCAGGAGCTGACGGACCTCACCCGGAAGGTGCGCCAGTCGCTCCGGGAGTCGTTCGGGCCGGACTTCGTGGAGGACCCGAGGGAGCGCGCCACGCACCGCCTGGCAAGCGCCATCGCGGAGGCATTGGGGACCACGGAGAAGGCGATGCTGGTGGACGGGAACTGCACCGGCGGTCTGGCCGCCATTGAACTGGCGGCGCGGGAGCTGGCGAAGGGCGCCCCGTGGGCCATCGCGGGCGCGCTGTCCTACGTCGACACGGTCAACCAGGTCCTCTATTCGAACTCACGCCTCCTGTCGTCCGAGGGCTGCTTCCCGTTCGCGCAGAAGGGCAACGGGACGGTCATCTCCGACGGCGTGGTGCTGCTGGTGCTCACGAGCCTGGAGCGGGCCACCCAGGAGCGGCTTCCCATCCACGGGGTGATCCGTGGCGTCGGCGGAGCGAACGACGGCGCGGCCGAAGGCTACATGCTGGTCCCGAACCCGCGCGGCCACGAGCTGGCGGTGCGGCGAGCGCTCGAGCAGGCAGGCGTGGCGCCCCGGGAGCTGGGCGTGATCATCGCGCATGGCACGGGGACACGCGCGGGTGACGCGGTGGAGGCGAAGGTCTTCGACCGGGCCCTGAAGGCGCACGGTGAAGCGGCCCAACCCGGGTCGCCGGTGCCCGTCATGTCCATCAAGGGGAACCTGGGACATGCGAAGGAGGCGTCGGGGCTGGCGAACCTGATCGCGCTGCTCGCCATGTTCGAGTCCGGGGGCATTCCGGGACCGGTGCACGGGGACAAGCCGAGGAGCCTGCTCGAACCCGGAGGTCTCATCGAGGTCGAGAAGACGGCCCGGTCCTGGCCGGCGGGCGAGCAGCCGCGCATCGGAGGCGTCAGCGCCATCGCGAGCGGAGGCCAGAACTACCACGCGGTGGTGGAGGACCGGCCGTCACCCGCGCGGGCCCAGGCGCTGCTGCGAGGCGCGCGAAAGTGCCCCGCGAGGACGGACGAGCCCATCGCCATCGTGGGCATGGCGGGAGCGTTCGCGGACGCCCCGGACCTCGGGACGCTGTGGAAGAACCTGCTCCAGGGCCGCCGGGCGTTCCGGAGGTTGCCGTTCGGGCTGGGAGCGCCGATGGACCTGGAGGCACACCGGTTCACCGGAAGCGCCAGCCAGTACGACGAGCGGCCCGCCGACATCGTCCGGCATGATCCGCTCCACTACCTGCTGGTGGACCTGGCGCGGAGCGCGGCCTCGAAGGTCGCCATCGAACGGGGAAGCAACATCCCGGTGGTTGTCTCCGCGGAGCACTGCACCGAGTACGGCCTGCATCAGGTCGCCGCGGCGCGACTGCCGGAAATTGAAGAGCACCTCCAGCGAGTGCTGCGCGAGACGGGCAAGGACCCCAAGGGCGTGGCCCGCACGGTGCGAGCGGCGGTGAAGCGCCTGTCTGGAGACCTGCCGGAGCTGTGGGCCGGAAGCCTCTTCAACCTGTCGCCCAGCTTCATGGCGGCGAGGATCGCCCGGGCCTTCGATCTGACCGGACCGACCTGCGCCATCGAGGCGGGAGGCGCGGCGGCCTCCATGGGAGGACTGGAGGTCGCCTGCGGCCGGCTGGCATCGAGAGAAGCCGACGCGGTCTTCTGGGCGACGGCGGACATGCGGCTCGGAGTGACGCGCATGGCGGACGAAGGCACGCTGGGGCTGCTGTCCCGCCGGGAGACGCCAACCGCGTTCGACGCGTCCTCTGACGGCTATCTGCCCGGAGAAGGCGCCACGGTGTGCCTGCTGCGGCGCCTGTCGGACGCACAGGAGCGTGGCGAGCCGGTGCTCGGGATCATTCGAGCGATCGGGAGCGCGTTCGGAACGCCCCAGGACCACGGCCTCGTCTCTGAACCCGCGATGAGCCTGGCCATCCGGCGAGCATGGTCACGGTGTGACGTGCCCGCGGACGCGCTCGCCTTCGTGGAGTGCTTCGGCAGTGGCCATCCCGCCAGCGACCAGGGAGAGTTGGCCGCCCTGGGAAGGACACTCGCCACCGCGAGAGCCCGGGCACTCCCCATCGGCTCGGTCATGCCGAACATCGGTCACACCGGAGCGGCAGCGGGAGCCGCGAGCCTGATGAAGGCACTGTTCACATTGGCCGCGAAGGAGGTCCCCGCGACAGTGGGCGTGACGGCACCGCTCGTAGGAGCAGCCGACAACCTGCGCGTCATCATGGAGTCGCAGGGTCTGAAGGATGCGCGCTTCGCGGCAGTCAACGCGGCGGGAAGCGGAGGCAACCACTACCACGTCGTGATCGAGGCCGGCCCCGACCTTCAGGTGGCGGCGCCATGAACATCCAACCCGATGACCGAGAGGACGTGCTCGCGCATCTGGCGAGGGATCTTCATGAACGCATTCCCATGACGAAGTTCCTGGGGATCCGCTTCGAGGAGTTCGAGCCCGGCCGCATCGTGCTTGTGGCGCCGCTGGGCCCTTCCTTGAACCACCGGGGGACGGCGTTCGGCCCGGGTGTGTTCACTTCGGCGGGGCTCGCTCCCTGGCTGCTGCTCGTGCGAGCGGCTTGGGCAGAGCGAATCGCCGTGCAGATCCTGCTGCGTCGCTGTGAGTTCGCCATCCACCGGCCCATCGCGTGCGACTACCGGGCTAGGTGTGACGCGTTGCCCCCGCTGGAGGCCGACACGCTTCGCCAGGGAGGCAAGGTGCGGCTCACGGCCACGTCGCAGGTCTTCATCGACCAGGGCGAGCCCGCAGCGACCTACACGGCGCACTTCACGTTGATCGGTTCCTCGGGTGCATGGGAGGGCGACCTTGCGTTGCCGTTCCCGGAGGCGTGGCGGACGTGATCTACCGCAAGCTTGGTGGCATCAACGTGTCGGTCTTCGCCCTGGGGGCAGCGAACTTCGGCGGCATCGGCAGCTCCCGGAAGCTGCTCGGCCAGGGAGAGACCGAAGCCGAAGCCCATGCGCTCCTGGATCGCGCTGTGGCGCTGGGGATCAACATCATCGACACGGCAGGCACCTACGCGGACGGTGCCAGCGAAGCCATCATCGGCGCCTGGTTGGCCTCGCGCGGCGCCGCGATGCGGGACCGGGTGCTCATCTCGTCCAAGGTGGGCCTTCGCGGTGGGCTCGGACGGAAGCATGTGTTCGCGGAGGTGGACCGCTCGCTCGCGCGTCTTCGCATCGACACGCTCGACTTCTACCTGTCGCACGTGCCCGATCCCGCGACGCCTTGGGACGATGTCCTCGAAACCTTCCAGTCACTCGTGAGGGCAGGGAAGGTCCGCCGTTTCGGCTTGTCGAACGTCGCCGCAGGCGACCTCTGGCGCTGTGCAGCTCCACGCGCTGGAGGCCCGGTGGGCTTCGGCTGGGTCCAGAACCGCTTCAACCTGCTCGAACAGGACGACGCGCGGAACGGTGTGCTGGAGGCCTGCGCGAAACTGGGGCTTCAGTACACGCCCTATTCACCGCTGGCGGGCGGCCTGCTGAGCGGCAGGTACGCCATGGCGGGGGAGATTCCTGAGGGCACGCGCATCGGACAGCGCCGGGACCTCTACGCGAAGGCCTGGACCCCGGAGAACGCGGCCCGGGTCGAACACTTGAAGGCCCTGGCCTCCGCCCACGCGCTGTCACCCTCCGGCGTCGCCACCTGGTGGCTGGTGCACTGCCCCTTCGTGACGTCGATCCTCGTTGGCGCGCGCAGCCCGGAGCAGCTCGAGCAGTTGGTGTCGGAGGCACTGAGCCTGCCCGCGAACGAAGACCTCTGGCGAAGCCTCACTTCCACCCAGGAGCGATGACGTGCGAGCAATGGTCTGTGGGAGGTGGGGCGGACCCGAGCAACTCACCCTCACGAATGTCCCCGAGCCTGTTCCGAAGCCCGGCGAGGTGAGCATCGACGTGCATGCGTGCAGCGTGAACTTCGCCGACCTCCTCATGATCGGCGGGACCTATCAGACCCGGCCCGAGCTGCCCTTCGTTCCGGGGCTGGAGGCCGCGGGGACCATCGCTAGCGCCCCGGAGGGCTCGGGCTTCAAGACCGGGGACCGGGTCGTGGCCATCCTCTGGCACGGAGGCTACGCCGAGCAGGCCGTGGCCTCCGCCCAGGAGACGTTCCTGCTGCCGGCGGGAGTCTCCTTCGACGTCGCCGCGGCGTTGACCAGCGCCTACGTGAGCACCGCGCTGGCACTGATCCGCGTCGCCCACCTGAAGCCTTCGGAGGTGCTCCTCGTGCTCGGAGCGAGCGGAGGCGTGGGGCTCGCGGCGGTGCAGCTGGGCAAGGCGCTGGGCGCCACGGTCATCGCGGTCGCGAGCACCCCGGACAAGCTCGCCATCGCGCGCGAAGCCGGAGCGGACCGGGTCATCTGCTCCGCTGACGCGGCCTGGAAGGAGCAGGTCCTCTCTGAGTCGGGTTCAGCGGGCGTGAACGTCTGCGTGGATCCGGTCGGCGGACCGCTCTTCGACCCGGCGCTCTCGACGCTGGGCTGGGGGGGCCGCTACGTCCTCGTGGGCTTCGCCGCGGGACAGGCTCCGAGCATCCCCGCCCACCGGCTGCTCGTGAAGCACCGCGCGGTGCTGGGCTCGTCGCTGCGCTACTTCCGCTACCACGACCCGGCCGCGCTGCGCGAAACCATGGATCAGCTCTTCGCCTGGTACGCGCAGGGCCGCATCCTCCCGCGCATCACCCTCCGGCTCCCCCTGGAAGCGACCGCCGAAGGACTGCGCACCCTCGCGGAGCGGCGAGCCATTGGGAAGGTGGTGGTCCACGTCCGCGAGGGCCGGGAGGCGCCGCCCGCAGCCAGGAGCGCCTGACGGTCTTCTTGCTTTCAACGTTCCGCGAGAGCACGCGCCATTCGCTGCGCGCTCTCGGGGCCGACGGGAGAATAGAAGAGGACTCGAAGCGTACGTGCGTCCGGCTCGATGTGCATCAGCGTCACGTGCGCGAGCTCGATGCGGCCGGTTCCGGGGATGTCGACGACCTTCGTGCCCTCGGGCTCGGCATCCAGGTCATGCTGCGTCCAGAGCCGGCGGAACTCGGGGCTCTTTGCCAGCAGTTCGTCCGCAAGCTCCTGGAACTGCTCGTGGGCACTCGCGCGTGCGGCTTCCGAGCGAAAGCGCGCAACGAGGTTTCGTGCGTGTGCCTCGCGCTCCACCGTGACGAGCGGCGGTCCCTTGCCGAGGAAGAGATTCCGCAGGGCATTCGTGCCACGCAGATCACCCCAGAGCTTCAGCGCGGGCCCGTTCATCGCGACGACGTCCCAGCGCAGGGTCGAGACAGTCGCCGGATGACGATGCGCCTCGATCGTGCCCGCGAGCAGGGGGCTCACGATCGGCGGCGTCGCGGCAAGCGGACGGGGCGAGCGACCTTGGGCAAGCTCGAACAGGTACGAACGTTCCGCCGCATCGAGGCGCAGCGCGCTCGAAAGTCGCTCGAGCACCGCTTCCGAAACCTGGATGTCGCGCCCCTGCTCGAGCCACGTGTACCAGCTCGCCCCCACGTCGGCGAGCTGCGCGACCTCCTCGCGCCGCAGCCCCGGCGTGCGCCGCCGCCCACCCTCGGGCAGCCCCACGTCGGACGGTCGCAGCCGCGCCCGGCGGGTCCGGAGAAAGTGCCCAAGCTCGGAGCGCGGAGACGACAGGGAAGCGGCGGTCACGGGCCGCAGTATAACGTCCCGGTCGCTCGCGCCCCTCAGAGAGTCAGCGTCCAAACTGAGCCTGGAGCCGTTCGGGCACGCGCGCGCCTTGAATGCGAATTTGGGCTGAGGCCTCCTCGATGCGCTGCAAATCGCCCTGCGTCAGCTCGACGTCGAGCGCGCCCAGGTTCTCTTCCAACCGGTGCAACTTCGTGGTGCCAGGGATTGGAACGAACCAGGGCTTCTGGGCCAGTACCCAGGCAAGAGCAATCTGGGCCGGTGTGGCTCGCTTGTCGTCGGCGATTTGCTGGAGCAGACGGACGAGTGCCTGGTTCGCATCCATCGCGTCCTGGGAGAAGCGCGGCAGGAGCCGGCGGAGGTCGTCGTCGGCCAACGGCGTGCTGGCGTCCATCTTGCCAGTCAGAAAGCCCTTCCCAAGGGGGCTGTAGGGCACCAGCCCGATGCCCAGCTCTTCGAGAGTCGGAATGATTCCGGCCTCATGCTCCCGCATCCAGAGCGAGTATTCGCTCTGCAGCGCCGTCACGGGATGCACGGCGTGCGCGCGGCGGATGGTCGCCGCACCGGCCTCCGAGAGGCCAAAGTGCTTCACCTTCCGTTCGGCGATGAGGTCCTTCACGGTGCCGGCGACGTCCTCGATGGGCACCGCTGGGTCGACACGATGCTGGTAGAGCAGGTCGATCCTGTCGGTCCGCAGGCGTTTCAGGGACGCCTCCGTCACTCGACGTATCTGCTCAGGTCGGCTGTCGACCCCCGACAGCGGGCTGGGCCCGTTCTCGCCGTGCTTGATGCCGAACTTGGTGGCGATCACCACCTGGTCGCGTACGGGCGCGAGTGCCGCACCGACCAACTCCTCGTTGAGAAAAGGTCCGTAGACTTCCGCGGTGTCGAAGAACGTGACGCCGCGGTCCACCGCCGCGCGCAGCAGCTTCGTCATCTCCGCGGTGTCCTTGGGCGGACCGTAGAAGAAGCTCATACCCATGCAGCCGAGGCCGAGCGCCGAGACTTCCAATCCCTGTCCAAGCTTGCGCTTTTGCATCGTCATCCTCATCCGATGCCGTTAGCGAGCGTTCTTCGGCGCTCTGCCGAGGTTGCCCAGGAACTCGATCATCCAGCCCGGGTATTCGGCGGGCAGTGCGCTCACCTTGTCGAGCTCGGTGACCTCGGCGGGGTCGAGCACGAAGTCGCTCGCCTTCAGGTTGTCCCGGAGCTGCGCCTCGTTCTTCGCGCCGACAATGATCGCGGAGACGTGGGGCTTCGCGAGCAGCCACGCAAGCGCGACGCATGCGACGCCCGTACCCTTGGCGTCGCCAATCTTCCGCATCACGTCGATGCAGTCGAAGGCGCGGTCCTTGTTGACGGGCGGGAAGTCGAAGCTGGCTCGGCGCGAGCCGTCAGGGCCCTTGCCGTCACGACCATATTTCCCGGACAGCAGGCCCCCGGAGAGCGGGCTCCAGACCATGAGCCCCATCTGCGAGTCATTCAGCAGAGGCACGAGTTCGCGTTCGAGGTCGCGGGTGGCGATCGTGTAGTGGGCTTGCAATGACTCAAAGCGAGCCCAACCCTGGCGCGCCGCGATGCCATTGGCCTTGGCGAGCTGCCATGCCGCGAGATTCGAGCAGCCGACGTAACGCACCTTCCCGGAACGGACAACGTCGTCGAGTGCGCGCAGTGTCTCATCGAAGGGCGTCACCGGGTCGAAGCCGTGAATCTGGTAGAGGTCGACCCAGTCGGTCCCGAGGCGCTTCAGGCTGCCCTCGATGGAGCTCATGATGTGAGCGCGGGAGAGGCCCTGCTGGTTTGGACCCGTGCCGACCTTGCCGCGCACCTTCGTGGCGAGCACGACGTCCTTGCGGCGCGCACCGAGGGCCTTGCCGAGGATCTTCTCGGACTCGCCCTCGGAGTAGACGTCAGCGGTGTCGAAGAAGTTGATGCCGTTCTCGAGCGAGATGGACACGAGCTCGTCGGCCTCTGCCTGGGCCGTCCTGCCAATGGGCTCGTAGAAGCCCTTCCCGCCGAATGTCATCGCTCCGAAACAGAGTTCCGAGACGTAGAGGCCTGTACGGCCGAACAGCCGATAACGCATACAAAACTCTCCTGAGCGCAGGCCACCGGACGCCCCGGTGGGCCTTCTGATGGCGCTCAGGATACGGATGGCGTGAAGGGCTGCCAGAGGGAGAAGTTATCCTGGGACTGCCACCACCAGTCGTGTCAGGCGCTCTAGGTGAACGAGCGGGGCAACCCCAGTACGTGCTGGCTGATGTACGACAGGGCCATGTTCCGGCTCACGGGCGCGTTGATGAACAGGCGCACCTCGCGGAACTTGCGCTCCACGTCGTACTCCTCGGCGAAGCCATAGCCGCCGTAGGTGTCCATGCAGGCGTTGGCGGCCTCCCATGCGGCCTCCGCGGCCAGGTACTTCGCCATGTTCGCTTCGGCCGCGCAGGACTGATGGCTGTCGAAGAGCGTCGCCGCCTGCTCCGTCAGCATCGACGCGGCGGTGAGCGCCGTGTGCGCCTTCGCGATGGGGAACTGCACGCCCTGGTTTGCCCCAATGGGCTTGCCGAACACGACGCGCTCCTGCGCATACGCGACGGCCTTCTCGATGAACCAGCGGCCATCCCCGATGGCCTCCGAGGCGACGAGCACCCGCTCCGCGTTCATGCCGTCCAGGATGTACGAGAAGCCCTTGCCCTCCTCGCCAATCAGCCCCTCGGCGGGCACTTCGACGTTCTCGAAGAACAGCGCGTTCGTCGCGTGGTTGAGCATGGTCCGGATGGGCCGGACCTCCAGCCCCTGCGTCTTGCGCAGGTCGAGCAGGAACACGCTCAGCCCATCCGTCTTCTTGCGCACCTCCGCCCGGGGCGTCGTCCGCGCGAGCAGGAGCATCAGGTCGGACTGGAGCACGCGCGAGATGAAGATCTTCTGGCCGTTCACGACGTAGCGGTCGCCGTGCCGCACCGCCGTCGTCTCGATGGCGGTGGTGTCCGAGCCGGAGTTCGGCTCCGTTACCGCGAAGGCCTGGAGCCGCAGACGCCCGGCCGCGATCTCCGGCAGGTACCGCTGCTTCTGCTCCACGGAGCCGTGACGCAGCAGCACGTTCATCACATACATCTGCGCATGGCAGGCGGACGCGTTCCCGCCGAAGTGGTTGATTTCGCCCAGCACGACGGCCGCCTCGCGCAGCCCCAGCCCCGCGCCGCCGTACTCGGTGGGAATCAGTGCGGCCAGCAGGCCGGCCTCCGTGAGGGCATTCACGAAGTCGTGGGGGTATTCACGCTCCGCGTCCAGGGTCCGCCAGTACTTGGGGGGGAAGCGGTTGCACAGCGCACGCACGGACGCGCGGATCGCGTCCCGGGTCTCATGGGAGTCCATGCGCGAAGGATGTCCGTCCGCTCCTGCTGACTCCAGGACAGGGCGGGTCCGCGCGGCAGCAGCACGCGAGTCCACCCCCGGGGTCCGTTGGAGTAGAGTCCGCGGTCCCATGGAGCGCACCGGCGCGGCGGCGATCATCATTGGCAACGAGGTCCTCACCGCCAAGGTGAAGGACGAGAACGGCCCCCACCTCATCCAGCGGCTGCGGGAGCTTGGCATCCCGCTGGTCTCGGTGGAGACCATCCTGGACGACGTGGACGCCATCGTGGACGCGGTGGCCCGCGCCCGGCGCAAGGCCCGCTACGTCTTCACCAGCGGAGGCATTGGCCCCACCCACGACGACGTCACGGTGCGCGCGGTGGCGCTCGCGCTGGGCCGGCCCGTGGTGCGCCTGCCCGAGATGGTGTCGGCCATCCAGGCCCGCGCGGGCACGTCGCCGGTGACGCCGGAGTCGCTGCGCCTGGCGGATGCGCCCGAGGGCGCGGTGCTCCTGGCCCAGCCGGGCATGTGGTTCCCGGTGCTGACGGTGGGGGACCTCTTCCTGCTGCCGGGAGTGCCGCAGCTCTTCCGGCTGCAGCTGGAGACGGTGCTCTCACGGCTGAGCGGCACGCCGGTGCACCTGATCAACCTGTACTTCAACCTGGGCGAGAGCGCCCTGGCGGCCGTGCTGGACCGCGTGGCGCTGGACATGCCCCACGTGGCCATCGGCTCCTATCCCGTCTTCGACGCGGCCATGGACTACCGCGTGAAGGTGACGGTGGAGGCCATGGACCGGGCCCACGTGGACGACGCCGTGGGCCGGCTCTTGACGGGGCTCCCGACGGACGCGCTGGTCCGCCGGGAGTAGGTAGGGCTCGGAAGACGGCTACAGCGCCAGGCCGAGCCGCTGGCGCAGCCGGAAGAAGTCGTCCGTGAGCAGCCACGACAGCAGGGCCTTCAGGTCCGCGCGCTCGCGCACGGCCTGGAGGATGGCGTCGGTGCCCTCCTGCTTGTTGGCCACCACGTTCGGATCCTCGCGCAGCACCATGGTGAGGCCCACGGACGGGTCGCCGCACACCAGCAGGCCCGCGCGGTCCGCCGAGTAGCCGAGCGCGTCCACCACCGTCGCCACGTCGATCTTCGACTGCTCCGACAGCGTCTGCGCGGGGCCTTCCGAGGCCTTCATCGCCTTGCGGCTGAACGCCTTCTTGAGCTGCTTCGTCGTCTCGTCGTTGCGCCGGCCCAGGCCGTTGAACTGCTGCACGTGCACGCGGATGGCGTTGCCAAACAGGTCCACCGTCTCGCCCTGGGACAGCTTGGAGAGGACGGCCGTCTTGTTGAGCAGGCCCAGCACCGCCTTGCCGATGAGGAACTTCTGCTCACGGGCGTTGAAGCGGCGCACGACGTCCTGGCCCACGCACAGGGACAGGGGCTCCGTCGTCTCCAACTGCAAGAGGCCGCGCCGGGCGAGGTAGACCTCGAACTCCTCCACGCCGAAGGTCTGCGCCACCGCGCGCACGGCCTTGAACACGGCCGAGTCCGGCTTGAGCTTGTCCTGCTTGGGATTGACGCCGAGCATCTCGAACTGCGGCGGGTGCACCTTGCCCAGGTGCTCGCCCATGGCGCGCAAGAGTTCCGTCAGCGGGCCGCGCGCGGCCGGGTGCATGAGGACGGTGTCCACGTCCGTGGCGGGCAGCGCCTCGCGGGGCTCCTGCGGCTGCCGGACGCGCGCCTCCGAGTAGAAGGCCTGCTCCACCTCGTTGGTGGCGCGCATGAACGTCAGCACCGCGGCGACGGCGAAGGCCTTGTCCTGTTGCTTCTGCGCTTCCCACAGCTTGAACAGCGCGTGCAGGCTGTCCACTCGCGAGGGGTCCTGGCGCAGGATCTGCCGGTGCTCCTCGATGGCGAGCGGGTAGCTGGCCATGTCGCGGCCATACAGCTCCGCCAGCGCGGCGCGGGCCTGGAGGTTCTGGCCGTCCTGCTCCACGAGTTGCCGGTAGATGACGGTGGCGCGAGCAGGCTCCGCCAGCGGACCCGCGTAGAAGCTGGCCACGCGGATGCGCAGGGCCACCGCGCGCTTGACGTCCGAGGACGCCGTAGCGGCCGCCTGGGCCTCCAGCATCTGCGCCAGCTCCGGCAGGTTGCGCTGGCGCTCGTAGAGGACCACCAGCCGGTCCACCAGCGTGGGCTCACCCGGCGTCAGCTCCAGCGCCTTCTTGTAGAGCGCCGTGGCGGAGGCGACGTCGCCCAGGCCCTCGTCGTGGATGCGCGCCAGCTCCACGGTGAAGCGCGCGCGAGCGTCGTTGGGCAGGTCCTGATCCAACAGGCGCCGCAGGCAGTCCACCGCGCCGCCGAAGTTGCGGCCCTGCGCGTACACCGTGGCCAGCCGCTCCAGCGCCTCCGGGTGGCGGGGCAGGGTGGCCAGCGCCGTCTGGAGGTGCGCGGCCGCGCGGCCCGGGTCGCCCAGGTGCTGCTGGTAGAGCGCGCCCAGCGTCAGGTGGTGCTGCGCGAGCACGCGAGGGTCACCGCCCTGCTGCACGCGCTGGCCGAGCATCTGCGCGGCCTCCGCGTACTGCTGCGCCTCCAGCAGGAGCAGGCCGCGCGTCTCCAGCGCGTCGGGGAAGCCGGGGCGGGCCGTCAGGGCCTTCTCCAGCACCGCGAGCGCACGGGCACGGTCGCCCAGGGCCACGTTGTGCAGCCGGGCCGCGGTGACGTACGCCGCCGCCGCTGCTTCCACGTCACGCTGCGCGAGCCGGGCCTCGGCGCGCCGCTCGTGCAGGGCCGCGAGGTCGGAGGAACCGCCGCGCTGCGCGAGCAGCTCCTCCAGGCCGGTGGCGGCGCCCGGGTGCAGCGGGTCGCGCTCCAGCGCCAGGCGGTACAGGGCCGCGGCGCCGTCGGGATCATTGAGCTTCTGGGCCGCGAGCTTCGCGGCGGCGACGAAGCCCTCGATGGCGCTCTTGGCGTCGCGGCTCGCGCGGGCCTCGGTCTCCATCATGGTGCGGGCGGTGGCGAAGTCGCCGCGGCGCAGGGCCACGCGGCGGGCACCCTGGAGCGCGGGGAGGCACTGCGACTGGAGCTCCAGCGCCTGCCGGTAGAGGGCGGCGGCCTGCTCCAGGTCGGGGTTCTTCTCCGCCAGCTCGGCGGCGCGCAGCAGCAGCTCCAGCGCCTCCGTGGCGTCGGTGGTGACGGCCAGCCGCATGCCGTACATGCGCGACAGGGCGGCGGTGTCCCCGCTCTGGCGCAGCACGCGCTCCAGGCTGAAGGCGAGCCTCGCGTCGGACGGGTCCGCGTCGAACGCGCGCTGGTAGACCTCCAGGGTGCGCTCGGTGGGCGGGCCCTTCTCCTGATCCGCGGCGGCCAGCAGGCGCAGGGCGCTGGACAGGCGCGTGTCGGTGACGCGCTCGGCGATGCGGGTGCGCAGCTCCGCGCGGCGGGGGCGGTCCGAAACGCGGATGCGCTCCAGCAGCGTCAGGGCGGTGAGGTTGCCGGGCTCCAGGCCCAGCACGGACTCGCAGCACTGCGCGGCGCGGGACGGCTCCTGGAAGCGGTCCAGGTACAGCCGCGCGAGCTTGAGGTACGCGGTCACCTTGGCCGCGGGCGTCTGGCCCACCTGCGTCTCGCGGTCGAGGATGGAGACCAGCTCCTTCACGTTGTCCTGCGCGACGTACAGGCGCTCCAGTGCGCGCAGCGTGGCTGCGTGGCCCGGCGTGAGACGCAGCACCTCCTGGTAGCCGTCGATGGCCAGCTCCGGACGGCCGAGCTGATCCTCCCAGATGGCGGCGGCCTGGTAGAGCGCGTTGGCGCGCTCCAGCGGGTCGGTGCGGTTGGCGGCGTCCGCGCGAAGCACTTCCACGAGGCTCTCCCACGCGCCGTGGGCCCGGTGGATGCGGGCCAGCGCGCGCAGTGCCGGGAAGTAGCTGGGCGCCAGCATCAGCGCCTCCTGGTACGACGCCAGCGCCTCGTTCTCCTGCTTGAGGCGGTGCTCGTACAGCTCGCCAATCTTGTAGATGAGCGCGGCGGCCGCGTCGGTGGAGGCCGAGATCTCGGACTCCGCGCGGTACATGTCGATGAGCTTCTCCCAGCGGCCGTCCTGCGCGTACAGCCGGCCCAGGGCCTTGAGCGCGGGCAGGTACGAGGGCGACAGCGCGAGCACGCGCTCATACGCGGTGATGGCGCCCACGCGGTCCTTCAGGTGCTCGTCGAGGATCTCCGCGTTGCGGTGGAGGAGCGACAGCACCTGCTTGGTGTCGCCGGCGAAGGACGCCTCCAGGTCGTTGGTCTCCAGCAGCTCGCGGTAGCGCCCGGCGCGCTCGTAGAGGCGGGCCAGGTTGCGCAGCGTGGGCAGGTGATCCGACGCCAGGTCGAGGATGCGCTTCATGCACTCGATGGCGTGGTCGAGGTCGCCCAGGCGGTCCTCGTAGATGACCGCCATCTTGTTGAGCGTGGTGATGACCTGGTCACGGTCGGACGTCTGGAGCAGGTCCTGCTCGAACATCGACACGAGCTCGGCGAAGCGGCCCTGGCGCTCGTAGAGGCGGGTGAGGGCCTTCTGCGCGGGGAGGTATCCCGGCTGGAGCTGGAGGCACGCGTTGTAGCGAGCAATCGCGTCCTCCTGGCGGCCCAGACGCTCTTCCAGGATCTCCGCCGCCTTGTACATGCGAGCGGCCTTGCCCTTGGCGTCCTCGGCGGCGGTGACCTCCGCGTCGAAGACGGCGACGAGGCCTTCCCAGTTCTGCATCCGGTACGACAGCTTGCCCAGGCCCGCGAGCGCGGCGGCATGGCTGGGGATGCGGGAGAGGATGGCCTGGTAGCGGGCGGCGGCCTCCTGGTCGCGCTTGAGGTCGTCCTCGTACAGCGCGGCGAGGCGCAGGTTGATGGCGACGAGCTCGCTCTCGTCGTTGATGGAACCCACCCACGCGAGCAGCACGTCGGCCAGCTCCTCGAACCGGCCCTGCGTCTCGTAGATACCGGCGAGCGCGCTGAGGACCAGGGGCTCATGCGGGCTCACGCGGCGGGCGGCGAGCAGCGCGGACAGGGCATCGTCCTTGCGGCCCAGGCGGTCATGGGCCTTGGCGATGTGGAGGTACGCGGGGGCGCCCTGGGAGCCCTGGCCCTCGGCCTCGGAGAGGAGGGCGGAGAGCAACTCATCGGTGCGGCCCTCGCGCTCGGCGACGCGCTTGATGGCGGCCTGGAGCAGCGGGTCGGAGCGGTCGAGCGCGAACGCCTCACGGAACGCCGCCGCAGCGGCCTCCTTCTGCTTGAGGCGCTCCTCCAGGACCATGCCCGCGGAGGTGAGGTAGTGGGCGCGAAGGGACGGAGGAACGACGGCGGCGGCAAGCAGCCGGTAGATCTCCACCAGCGCGCCCGCGTCGTTGCGTGACGCGTAGACGGACTCGAGCTGCGTGAGGAGCGTGACGTCCGTGGGCTTGCGGTCCAGGGCCTGGCGAAGCGCATCCGCGGCGTCGTTGTCGCGGGACAGGCGCTCCTCGAGGATCTGCCCCTTCTCGAAGAGGAGCGAGGCCTGCTGGCGGGGATCGTCCGACGCGATGAGCTCCGCGTCGATGAGCTGCACGACCATCTGCCAGTTGCCGACGTCGGCGAAGAGGCGGCGAGCGGCGCGGATGTTCGCGAGGAAGCGCGGCGCCAGCTTGTACGCATTCTGGAACGCGACAGCGGCGTTGCGAGGATTCTTGAGCGGCTCTTCCCAGAGCAGACCGACCTCATGGAAGAGGAGGGCGGCGGTCTGCGGCTCGGTGGTGGCGAGCGCCTTGGCCTCGCGCTCCATGGAAGCGATGCGCTCGCGGGCATCGTCCTCGGCGCTGGCGGTGGGGACGGGAGCGGGGAGGGTGGTCACGTTCTGGGCCAATGCCTGGACCGCGCCCGTCGATTCGGGGGCTCCGGGGGGAGGCACCGATGCGGAGGACGAAGGCCGCGTGACGTCATTGCGCTCGCTCATGGAAGCCGACTCCAGGCACTTTGAAATTGAGAGGGGGAGACTGAACGGGAGTTCGTACCACGCGCTCGGCTGGCCCCTCAACTTCCCGACTTTCCTGACGATTTGAGTGCAGGGGAGGCAGGCGGACAGGCGCTGGGAAGGCACTGGGGACTCGGGCTACCATTCTACTGCAGTCGCGTGGAGGGGAGTTTAGCGCCGCCTTGTCGATGACCTTACTGCTCGGCGATTCCGGCCTTCGATGCCGCGAGGTACTAAACTGCTTTGAGGAAGGACAGCAGCACCAAAAGCCATGTTGCTGCCGTCAAAGTCAGGATGCACTGGCAGTAAACCGTCACGGAGGGCATTTCACGTCACAGGAAACCCATCGTACCTTCGACTGATACTTGCCTTTATATAGAGACAGCGGATTTAGGCGATTCTTGTTTAATAGAACACAAAGAGAGTCGACGGCATGCAATGGCGATGAGTCTTCAAGAATAGGCTGAAAGCCAAAAGACAATTGTTCGACATCCATATGTTGCCCATGTGTTTGCTGTTGACTGACTGCGGGTGGCGCACCAAATGAGTCCAAGATTGTTGTCCCTACCAGAGGCAGTGCGCGAAATAGCGAACGCGACCAGGACATTGCCGTGGCACGCTGGGCGCCCAGCAGCACCCTACTTCTTTATTGTCGGAGCTGGCATTTCATATCCGCCGATTCCGCTAGCGCGGGGAATCGAAGAGAAGTGCATGGCCGCGATTCGAGAGCGCGGCGAGCAAGTTCCCAATCTCGACGGTAGCGCCATGGATAGGTATGCCGCCCTATTTCAGGCCGCCTATCCGCACGCCGAGCAAAGGCGAGCTTTCCTTCATCACCAGATCAAGTCTGCACATATTTCTGCCGCAAACCTGCGCTTGGCACACTTGGTTAGCTCAGGAAGACTAGCGAATATTGTAGTCACCACAAATTTCGATGAGTTGCTGGCAAAGGCACTGCGGCTTTTTAGGTTAGATGTTATTGTTTGCGATCATCCCGGAACAACGCGTCGCATTGATGTCGAAAGAAACGACCCCCAAATTGTTCATGTTCACGGGACTCATTGGTTTTATGACTGCTGCAATTTGAATGGTGAGATTGAGCTTCGAGCCGCCAATGACCCTGAGGCAAATGACGGGATGCGCCATTTGCTTGATCGCATTCTTTCACATCGCTCTCCGCTGGTTGTTGGGTACTCTGGATGGGAAAAAGATGTCGTCATGGGAGCCCTTCGGCGCCGACTTCGACAAGAGCCACTGAGACACAATCTCTACTGGTTCTGTTTTGAACGCTCCGAGGTCGAGAGACTTCCAGGCTGGCTTGTGGAGCACGGCAATGTTCGACTCGTTGTCCCAAGTATTCAACTGCAAGGTAAGGATGGAGCGTCTGATATTCTTGGTTCAGGCGGAATGAGACAGGATGCTGGCACAGGCACTACGTCATCTGTTGGAACTGGTGATTTGAAGACAACAAGCGCGACTCTTCCAGCTCGTCAGGTTCTTGATGCACTTGTTCGAGAATTGAATCTTGACGAGCCGGAGCTCACTCGAGACCCTTTGGATTTTTTTGAGAAATTTCTTTCGGGTCTCGTCGCTCCAGATGTCCCGGATGATGACGATACGTACTTGATTAGGTCCGTGATTCGCCGCGTCAAGGATGGTGCAGACTTGGTTAGGCGGGAAGCCGAGCAAAGTCCGGATAGGGCGATGCAGGCCGCGTTTCTTATGGGGGTGAATGGAGCTGTTCGCAGGGCGGCGTATCCGGAAGCTTTGGAGATTGCGAGGAGTGTCAATCTAACAATGCTTCTTAAGTCGCAGATTCCGGATTTAGATGGTGCTCTTGAAGCGATTTGTCGTGGAATTGCATCCGAAACCGTCAAGGCGAAGCGCGAGTGGGCTCCGATGTGGCTTGAGGCTTCTAATCTCTGGATTCGCCTATGCGAGATTGCTCAAGACCGCACAGATGGAAGTGATCCTCACTGGAACATCAGGTGGGGAATGGCAAGCAATAGCCGGGGGGCGGCACTGGTTTCAATGAACAATATTGATGGTGCTGTCGTTGTGTATGATGAAGTCGTTCGAAGGTTTGGCAGGGTTTCGGAGGCTCGGCTAAAAGAGCGTGTTGCATACGCGTTGTTCAATAAAGCCAAGGCTTTTTCAGATGCAGGAAGGTTTTCCGAGGCTGTCGCGGCATATGATGATTTCTTGACGAGATTTGGCCAAGCCGTCGAGGACGTTTTGAAGGAGCGAGTTGCCGGAGCTCTTATTGGAAAGGGCTTGTCGCTGGAGGGCGCGGGGAAGGTCGCAGACGGCGTAGCAGTGTATGAGGAGATAGTGAGGCGCTTCGGAGGCGAGGAACAGTCTGGGATGGGGGATATGGTTGCTGTTGCCTTGTTTCGAAAAGGTAGTTGTTGTTATGACATTGGAAGGTATGTAGATAGCGTTGAGGCGTATAGTGAATTAATTCGTCGCATTGAGAGTGCGCCGAAGGCTGGTTCAGATGGGATGCTGGCGCTGGCGCTTACCGGCAAGGCGAACTCGCTTTCTGATGGAGGTAGATGGGCGGAAAGCCTCGTTGTTTATGATGAGGTTGAGAGGCGATTCGGAGAGGCTTCTGATTCGTATTTGAGGATGTCTGTTGCCAGGGCTATGCATGGAAAAGGTGAGGCCCTGCAGCGGGAGGGGAAGCGTTCCGAGGCTATTGGTGTTTATGATGAAATTATCAAGCGTTATGCTGGCTCGAGCGAGCAAGAGTTGAAGGATTTGGTCGCTGCTGTTGTTATTGATAGGATGATCGCTGTCGACGGTGCTGGACTGTAACCTAACGAAAAGCGGGCCGAGCTGGTCAGAATTACGAACCGCGCGACGTGCTGCTGCGTGTGCAGACGCATCCCCACTCGCGCATCGGTGAGCTACTACCCCGCGAGTGGATGCGGCGACGCACGGCGCCCGAGTCGCCCCCAACTCAGTCACCGAACAGTTCGCTCCTCGCGGTGCTCGCCGAGCACGGTCCGCGTCTGTCATCAAGCATCTCGGCACGACGTCCACCGGGCGCTTACCTTCGTCGGCCACGAGGCCGCAGGGCAGAACCTCGCCGGCCTTTAGGCTCTCGTCGCCACCTGCGAGGCCAACGGCGTCAATTCCGAGACCTACCTCGTCGACGTACTGCTGCGCGTCCAAGCTCGCCTGAACGCCCGCATCAGCGAGTTGCTGCCGCACGGATAGAAGCATCTTCGCGCTGCTGACTCGTCCTGACGCCAGCTCACCACGTCACTTCTCTGCGCTGGAACTCGCGGTGCCCGCCGCTCACGGCCGGGCTTGGCTTCAATCGCCCTAATACGGCATTGACCGGACGGTACGCGCTACCGAGTGGAAGTCCTTCTTACTTGACCTCAAGCGCTTTCTCGCTGCGGCCACTTGCTACGACAAAACAGCGAAGTGCTATCTCGCCGTCCTGCACGTCGCTTCAATAGTCCTTTGGCTGCGCTACCAAGGAAAGCCCTCAATGCTCGCCGGCCCTCAACTCCCCGTTTCCCCTGGTGATTTGGGTACAAGGCAGGTAGGCGGACGGGCGCTGGAAAGGTGTTCGGAGCGCAGGCGGTCGGCCGTGTTGCCCCGGTGTGGAGGGGCGTGCTTGGCTCCGCACTCCCCGTGAGCCCGCCCCCCGTCGTCGATCCCCCGATTCCCGTCGCCGCGAAGGATCAGGCGGCCCTGGAGAAGTACGTGGGCCACTGCTACTCGCTGGCCCGCTACCAGTCCAAGGACGTCCTCGTGGTGGAGAGCTTCACGGGGGAGAAGCAGCTGTGGGTCAGCCCGCATTACGGCGGGTACCGCAACGCCTGGGCCGCTGCCTTCGGACCTGTGGTCTCAGGGCACGACGTCGACCACATCTACTCGAAGAACCGCGGGAAGATGTACGGCTACGGGTACGTGCGCTGCGCCCTGGTGGACTCGAAAGCCAACCAGCGGAGCGGCGAGTTCGAGTCCCTGATGGGGAAGGTGTTCGAGTCGAACCAGGCCTTCCACGGGACGCAGCAGATGCAGGCGCAGGAGATCCGCTACGCGGACGCGGTGCAGGAGGCGAAGTTGAAGCACCTCGCCTTCAAGCCCAAGGAGGGCTACGCGCCCCTCCAGCGACAGGGACAGGCCATCCTGTCGGGCTCGCGGCTGGTCGGAAAGACGACGCGGTTGACCCCACAGTCGGGGCCGCAGGTCACCGTGCCCCTGGCGCCGGTGAGCACCACGCCACCAACAACGGCGACAGTGAAGCCGCAGCTGACGCCAGTCCCCCTGAAGCCGTCACCGCCCGCGCGTCAATACCAGGTTACGGCCGTGACACTCCGCCGGGTGCCGACCTCGAACGGGATCGAGGTGGTGACAGGGACGAAGTCGTACAACTGGTCCGCCTCTGTCGTGGAGTGGCTCATGAGCGGCCTGATCACCGCCGCCAACTACAAGCGCACCCAGGAGAAGCTGGACAAGATCCTTGAGCGAGTCGGGCCGCATCTGCCGAAGAACGGCGGAGTGCTGATCGCGACCGTCTACGAGCAGCCGAACAACGCAGCCCAGTACGGCTACTCCACGGAGCTCTTCCTGTACGCCTACGTCCTGGGCATCGGCTCCACGCTCCAGGAGGCCTACCAGCACTACCTGGATGAAACCTCCCGGCCGGGCTACGCCACGCTGTCACCCGCGGCCAAGAAGAACTGGTCGAAGGTCGAACACCACGTCTGGATCCGGAGCGAGGACCGCTGAGTAGGTTACTCGTCCGCGACGTCCAGTTCCGAGATCAGCCCGGCCGCATCAAACGTGACCTTCCAGCGCAGCGTCTGGTCCTTGCCATACACAGCGCGGTAGGTCCGAGACAGGTGGTCCGCCGAATCCTCCAGGAGGACCAGGCGGCTCAGCCGAGGCATTCCACCAAGCTGGATTGGCAGCCACTCGTTCAGCTCCGCGAGCGCGTCCTTCGCGGACCCGGTGAAGTAATGGGACTCCGCCTTGCCCTGGACCAGCGAGGGCAGGAGCTGGTTCAACGTCTCAGTCCGCTCGGGGACGGCGTCGGTGATGCCGGGGGCATTCAGGAAGGGCGGGGGAGACAGGTAGAAGTTCGCCACTCCATGCGCGAGGTTGGGGACCAGCTTTCGCTGGTTCGTCAGGACGACCACAGCGAGCTTTTCGTCCGGGTAGTAGACCGTATCGGAGAGCGCCGGACCGCCGCTGTGGCCCACCTCGGGACGCCCGCGATACCGGGCCACAGTCCAGCCCACCGCGAAGCTGCCGGGCTTGCCGCTGTTGAGCGTGGGATGCGTCCACATGGCCTTGCGCAGCTCCGCGCTCAAGAGCGTGTCCGTCATCAGCGCAGCGGCGAACTTCGCCATGTCTGTGATGCTGGAGAAGAGTCCCCCGGCCGCGAGCGTGTAGTGGGGATACACGAACCAGTACTGCTGCTGGTGGTCGGTCTTCCACTGATAGGTCGCCGAGCGCTCGCGGACCACCTCGCTGGTCAGAACGACATGTCCCTCGGTGAGCGTGGCCTGATCAAATCCGCTGTTCGTCATCTGCAAGGGCGTGAAGACGCGGTCGCGCAGGAGTTGCTGATAGGGCGCACCGCCCGCCTTCTCCAGGATGTGGGCAAGGAGGACGAAGTCGTCAGATCCATAGGCAGCCTTCTCACCTGGGGTTGCCGCAAGTGGGACCTTCTTCGCCGCCTCTACCGCCACAGCGACGCTGGATACGTCGGGGTTCACCGGCCCGGGCTTCATCCCGGACGTGTGGCTCGCAAGCTGATGAACCGTGATGTCCTTCCACGCAACTGGGCAGTCGGCGATGTACTGGCAGACGCGGTCAGCCAGCTTGAGTTTCCCCTGGCCCACGAGGTCCATCAACAGCACTGCCGTGAACATCTTGGTGCCGGAGGCGATCTGGAACGCCGTGCGGGTGCTGGTCGGCGCGTTCCATTCCAGGTTCGCCGTGCCATAAGCCGCGAGCTTGATGACCTTGCCGTCACGAACCACCGCGACCGCCGCGCCAGGGATGTGATTGCGAGCCATCTCCGCGCGTAGGAATGCATCCACCTTGTCGGGTGCGCCCCAGGCCAGCTGCGTCGATCCCAGGAGAAGCAGCATGCTCCATCGTTGAATGTTCATGATCAGTTCTCTTTGGGTGCGCTCTGAAGCCCGAGAAGCGATTCCGTGAAGGCAAAGAGCTTCGAGTCATCCGGCCGCAAGTTGCTCAGGATGATGACGGTGCGGCCATCATCGAGCACACGCCAGGACACTGTGCGATAGGCGCCGCTCGTTCCGTCGTTCGTCGCGACAGTCTGGGCGGCCTGTTCCTTCGTCTCATAGGTCCGGACACGGCCACCCAGGGCATAGGCGGACCCAGGGCGTTCGACGGTCAGCAGGGCCTTCCTGGATGCGGCCGACAGGAGCTTGCCGGAAAGGACTCCGTGATTCAGGCGCAGCATGTCGTCGGCGGTGCTGTAGAAGCCGCCACCGGTCACTAGATAGTTCGGGAGGTTGTAGATGCGCCGCTCCACCTTCGGCTCCAGCGAGCGGTAGCCCAGAGCGAGGTTCGGAACGTTTCCGGCTTCGCCCGCCGCGATGCCGCTGTCCGCCATGCGCAGGGGCTTGAACACAAGTCGCTGGGCGAGCTGTGCGTAGGACTGCCCGGAGACACGCTCCAGGATGGCCTGCACGAGAATCCAATTGGAGATGTTGTAGTCAAAGCGAGTCCCCGGCGTGAACACGAGGTCGCCGCGCGCATACCGCGTCACGGCTTCAGCCTGGGGACGCGTCTCACTCTCGATGCTCGGGTCCTTCTTGAACGCGTCCATGAGCCCATTGGGCAGGCCGCTGCCGTGGCTGATCAGGTGGCGCAGGGTGATCTGCTTCCCCGTATCCGCGCGGTACTCCGGGAGGTAGGTGAGAATGGGCTCGTCGAGCGCCAACTTCCCCTCGTCCACCAGCCGCAGGACCACGATGGACGTGAGCCACTTGCCTACGGAGCCCACGAAGAACCGGCTGTTCCGAGCGAGAAGCTCCTTCGCTTCGGCGTTCTTGACCCCGAACGCCTCCACGTACTCCGCGCGAGAACCCTTGCCGACCAGGACGACACCGTTGAAGTGCGCATCCGCGGCGAACTTCCGAACCTGCTCCTGAGTCCCTGGCTCACCCGCTTGAGCTGGAAGCGCGCAGCAAAGGCCGGCCAAAAGCCCCAGGCAGATTCGCTTCAGGGGACTCACGAACATGGGGTGCCTCGACGTTGGGGCCGGCCCAAGGCGGGCCAGCCTCCCGGATACGTCGAGGATCACCCTCCATTGCGGAGGGTGTCTACAAATGTCGTCACGCCGTGGCGGACTTCACAGCCTCACGGATCGCCCCGGATTCCACCAGGGCCGTGACCGCCGTGATGTCGTGGTGCAGCTCGCGGTCCCGGTCCATGTGCGGAACCTTGCTGCGGACCAGTTCGTACGCCGCCAGGACGCCCTTGCCGGGCTTCACCGGCTGGCGGAAGTCCAGGGCCTGCGCCGCCACCAGCAGCTCAATCGCCAGGCACGAACGCGTGAACTCAGACACCTGACGGCCCTTGAGCGCTGCTGTCATGCCCATGGACACGTGGTCCTCTCGGCCCGCGGAGGAGGGGATGCTGTCCACCGACGCCGGGTGGCTCAGGATTCGCGACTCGGCCACCAGGGCGGCCGCGGTCACCTGGGCGATCATGAAGCCGCTGTTCAACCCGCTGTTCTTCGCCAGGAACGCGGGCAGGCCTGAGAGGCTCGGGTTCACCATCTGCTCCACGCGGCGCTCGCTGATGCTCGACAGCTGCGTCAGGGACATGGCCACCACGTCCATCGCCAGCGAGATGGGCTGACCGTGGAAGTTGCCTCCGGAGATGATGTTTCCCGTGTCCGGGAACACCAGCGGGTTGTCCGTCCCGCTGTTCACCTCCACCTCCAGGATGCGCCTTGCGAAGGCCAGACCCTCTCGCGCGGAGCCGTGCACCTGCGGGATGCACCGGAGGCTGTAGGGGTCCTGCACCTTGCTGCAGTTGACGTGCGTCTCCACCAGCTCGCTGCCCTTCAGGATGCGCCGCAGGTGCTCGGCGACCGCCTTCTGGCCCGCGTGCGGACGCACCGCGTGGATCTCCGGCAGGAACGGCTTGTGGCTTCCCAGCAGGCCCTCCACCGTCATCGCTCCCGCGATGTCCGCCACGTCCGCCAGCAGCTCCGCTCGCAGCTGCGTCAGCGTGCCCACCGCGCACATCGCCTGCGTGCCGTTGATCAGCGTCAGGCCTTCCTTCGCCTCCAGCACCACCGGCTTCAGGCCCGCCTTCTCCAGCGCCTGCTTCGACGGCATCCGCACGCCCTCGAAGAACGCCTCGCCCTCGCCAATCAACACCAGCGCCAGGTGCGCCAGCGGGGCCAGGTCTCCGGACGCGCCCACGCTTCCCCGCTCGGGGACCACCGGCACCACGTCCCGGTTCAGCATGTCGATGGCCAGGCTCAGCGTCTCCATCCGGATGCCGCTGAAGCCCTTCGCCAGCACGTTGGCCCTCAGCAGCAGGAGCACCCGCGCTTCCGGCAGGGGCAGCGGATTTCCCACGCCACAGGCGTGCGACAGGATGAGGTTCCGCTGCAGGTCGCGCAGGTCCTTCCGGTCGATGCGCACCTCCGCCAGCGTGCCGAAGCCCGTGTTGATGCCGTACGACGGCGTGTCACCCGCCGCCACCCGGTCCACCAACGTCCGGGAGGCCTGCACCCGCTGCGCGGCTTCAGGGGCGAGCTCCACCGTGACTTCGTGGCGGGAGACCTGGAGGATCTCCTCCAGCTTCAGGGTGTCACCATCGATGAGGAGGCGGGGGCGGGACATGTTCTGGCTACTCCGGAAATGCGGGCTGAAGTCGTTGGGCCACGAACGCTAGCGGATTCGTGGCGCGGTGGGTGGAGGCCCTTTACACCCGGGGCCTGGCGCCCATATAGCGTGCGCCCGTCCGTGCAGGGAGGTCGCAAGCCCCGTGGCCCTCATCGTCCAGAAGTACGGCGGTACCTCGGTGGGTGACACCGAGCGCATGAAGAACGTCGCTCGCCGCTGCCTCGCCGCCCAGAAGGCCGGCCATGACGTCGTCGTCGTCGTGTCCGCCATGTCCGGCGAGACGAACCGCCTGCTCAAACTCGTGGCGCAGATCACCGACCGGCCCG
This sequence comes from Corallococcus macrosporus, assembly GCF_017302985.1. Taxonomy (NCBI): domain Bacteria; kingdom Pseudomonadati; phylum Myxococcota; class Myxococcia; order Myxococcales; family Myxococcaceae; genus Corallococcus; species Corallococcus macrosporus. The sequence continues at coordinate 342,817 of NZ_JAFIMU010000006.1, read as the reverse complement.
ACGAGCGTGAACAGGACGTCGTCGTCGCCACCGGCGAGCAGGTGTCCATCGGCCTGGTCGCGCTGGCCATCCAGGCGCAGGGCGGGAAGGCCGTGAGCTTCCTCGGCCACCAGGTACGCATCGTCACCGACAGCACCTTCTCCAAGGCGCGCATCAAGAGCATCGACGCGGAGCCCATCCGCGCCGCGCTGAAGCAGGGGAAGATCGTCGTCGTCGCCGGCTTCCAGGGCGTGGACGAGGCGGGCAGCGTCACCACGCTCGGCCGCGGCGGCTCCGACACGACGGGTGTCGCGCTGGCGGCGGCGCTCAAGGCCGACGCGTGTGAAATCTATACGGACGTCGACGGCGTCTACACCACCGACCCCAACGTGTGCCCGGCCGCGAAGAAGCTGGACCGCATCACCTACGAGGAGATGCTGGAGCTGGCCAGCCTGGGCGCCAAGGTGCTGCAGATCCGCTCGGTCGAATTCGCCATGAAGTACAAGGTGCCCCTGTGGGTGAAGTCTTCCTTCACCGAGGATCCGGGCACGCTCGTCTGCGAGGAGGACGCATCCATGGAGGACGTGCTGGTTCGAGGGGTCGCCTACGACCGGAACGAGGCGAAGATCACCGTGGTCGGCGTGCCGGATCAGCCGGGCATGGCGGCGAAGCTCTTCGGAGCGCTCGACGCGAAGCACATCGTGGTGGACCTCATCGTGCAGAACCCGTCCCGCGACGGGCGCACCGACGTCACCTTCACCGTCGCCAAGTCCGACTTCACCAAGGCCCACGAGGTCGTGAAGCAGGCGGCGCAGGAAGTGGGCGCCACGGGCCTGGAGGTCGATGACGCCATCGCCAAGGTGTCCATCGTCGGCGTGGGCATGCGCAACCACTCGGGCGTGGCGGCGAAGATGTTCCAGACGCTCTCGCAGGAGGGCATCAACATCCAGCTCATCTCCACGTCGGAGATCAAGACCTCCTGTGTGATCCACACGAAGTACACGGAGCTGGCGGTGCGCGCGCTGCACACGGCCTTCGGGCTGGACGCGCCGCCTCCCGTGACGGCCAACCCGACCGTGTCGGAAGTGGACGCGCTCAAGGGGCAGAAGGCCTGAGGCCGTTCGGGCGCACGTCCGCGCTCGCGGCGCTGTCCTTGGGGTTGCTCGTCCTGGGCTTCACGGCCCGGGCGCGGTGGCCGGATTCGCGGCCCTCGCTCGACTGCCCGCCGGAGGCCGTGCGGCTGGATTCGGCGGGGCTTGCCACGTGTGGCCCGGGGACGGTGCCCACGGGGAGCCAGGCGCTCGCGCTGGGGCTCAAGCTGGACCTGAACGCGGCCTCCGAGTCCGAGCTGGCCTTGTTGCCCGGTGTAGGCCGTGACCTGGCCCGACGGCTGGTGACCGCCCGCGAGGAGCTGGGCCGGTTCGCGAGCTGGGAGGACGTGGACGCGGTGCCGGGCGTGGGTGCTGCCAAGTTGGAGACCCTCCGGGCAGCCACCGTGCTGGACTCGGCGGCGGCCAATGGGAGCGTGTGGTAAGGACGGCCGGTGCAGATCGCCTGCCCGCAATGCTCGATGCAGTACGTGCTGGATGCCCGACTCCTGCCGCCCGGCGGCGCGTCGGTGCAGTGCACGCGGTGTGGCCATGTGTTCAAGGCTTCACCCGCTGGTGTCATGGCTCCCGCGCCGAAGATTCCTCCCGCGGGTGGGGGAGACCGGGCCGGTGCGCCGTCGTCCACGCAGATCTTTGGCGGTGACAGCGGCGTGGGCTTGAAGTCCACGAACCTGTTCGCGGGTTCCACCACGGCGTCCGGTTCCTTCGTCCCGCAGCCGACGCCGCCGTCGGGGCCGTTGTCTTCGTCGGGCGTGGTTCCTCCGCCGCCGTCCGTGGCTCCAGTCGCGCCACATCCCCGGCCTCCGGTGGCGCCCGCGGTGTCCGGCACGCAGCCTCCGGCGACGGGTCCCAAGCGTGTCTTCGGGGCGATGGGGCCTGGAGTGCCGGCGGGGCCGGAAGCGGGGCAGGGCGCGGCCCCGCGCGCGTTCGGCGCTGCCTCCGCGTCGTCCTCGGGTTCGTTCCGTCTCGCGGAGCCGGGGGCTTCGGCGGCGGGGAACTCGACCCGTGCGTTCGGCGCGGTGCCGGGGCCTTCAGGCCCGCAGGCCACCGAGGCTGGTGTTTCGACCCGTGCGTTCGGCGCGGTGCCGGGCCCTTCAGGGGTACAGGGGGGCGAGGCGGGCGCTTCGACGCGTGCGTTCGGTGCGGTGCAGGGGCCTTCGGGTTCACATGCAGCCGAGGTGGGCGGTTCCACCCGTGCGTTCGGCGCGGTGCAGGGGCCTTCGGGCTCACCGGCGGCAGAGGTGGGCGGTTCCACCCGGGCGTTTGGCGCGGTTCCCGGATCCACGGGTGGGGGTGAACCGGTTGGCTCGACGTCCCGGTCCTTCGAGGACATCTCGCCCTCGGGTGCGCCCGGAGAGCCGCCCTGGTCCGCGGCTGGCGCCTCGCGCTCCAAGCTCGTTCCGGAAGGCCACGGCGACGCGCCCTGGGCGACGGCCGCTCCGACCGCGACCGTCTCCCTGCCCGACGACGACGCGCCCTTCGCTCGCACCGAGCCTTCCAGGCCCGCGCCGTCTTCCAGCGGTGCATCGCTGCTCGGCGGTGGCCTGGACCGGCCCCTTCCTTCTCGGAAGCCCTCCAGCGACCTTCCTCCGGAACTGCTCGGGGCCGCGTCCCGCACCGGCGGCTCCATCGTGATCGAGGACGGCGACAGGCGCTCCTCCACGTTGAGCCGGGTGCTGCTCGTGCTCGTGGTGCTCGCGGGCATCGTCCTGGCCGGGTACCTGGCGTATCCCGCCTTCCGTGACCGCAATTCGGCCATGCCAGCGGAGGCGGTGGACAAGAAGGATGCCGCCGTGAAGTCCCTGCGTCGCGATGACGCGGCCTCGCGCGAACAGGCCATCCAGGACCTCAAGGCCCTGGCCACCGCCCATCCGAAGTACGCCGAAGTCCAGGCCGAGCTGGCCGTGGCCTCCACCCTCCAGCTGAGCGACCTGCACGCGCAGTTCGATCAGCTGCGCTTCCACGCGGATCAGCTCAAGCGGCAGCTCGACGAGGTGAACAGCGACAGGTCGTCGCCCGGTTGGCAGGCCCAGGCGAACGCGATCCGCGCGGAGATGAGCGAGGCCGAGCGCGCCATGAATCCGCTGCGCACGGACATCGCCGAGCGGCGCAAGGTGCTCAACGCGCTGGTGGAGAACCTCCGGGTCGCCCCGGACGTGGAGCCCGCCGCCACCGTCGCCGCGCGCCTCAAGGCCCAGGCCCTCTACGCCTCGGTGACGGGCGCCTCCAGCGCCCTGGGCCTCGCGGAACGCCTGCGTCAGGCGGAGCTCACTCCGTCCTGGAGCGTCGTGGCCCGCGCGGAGTTCGCCCTCAGCTCCGGCTCTCCCGACACCACCCTCCGTGCCGTCTCCGAGGAACTGGCCACGCTGCGCAGCCAGGACCGGACCTTCCTGCGCCCCTACTTCCTGGGCGCCCGGCTGGCCCTCCGCCAGAACGACCCGGACGCGGCCCGGAACCTGCTGAACGAGCTGCTGGCGCTCAATCCCAAGCACGAGCTGGCGAAGCGCATGCTCGCCCAGCTCCCCACCGCCGCCTCGCCCTGAAGCGTTGACAGGATCACCTCCGGATCACCCTGGAGAAACTCCAGTCCTCCCCAGGGGCTTGCCGGCTCTCTCGCCCTGAAGTCCCTCTGAACGTCCAGGCACGCGCCTTGCTTTGTCCCCGGGCGTCGAGGACTCGGGGTTGGGAGGGTGGTCGATGGCGGAGGTCTTCTTCTGGTGCGCGGCGCTGGCGCTCGTGCACACGTATTTTCTCTATCCCTTGAGCCTGTTCGCCCTGGAGGGCGCGGCCCAGGTCTTCCAGAACATGCGCAAGGTGCGCTCGGGTGAGGCCGTCCGGACGGGCGCCAGGGCCGGGCCGCTGCCTTCGGTGAGCCTGGTGGTGGCCGCCTACAACGAGGCGAGCTGCATCGAGTCCAAGCTGCAGAACAGCCTGGCGCTGGACTACCCCGCGGACCGCTTCGAGGTCGTCATCGGGTCGGACGGCTCCACGGACGGCACGGACGGGCTGGTGCAGAAGTGCACCGACCCCCGCGTGCGGCTGTCGCCCGCGCCCCGCGCCGGCAAGACGACGGTGCTCAACCGCTGCATCCCGTCCGCGCACGGCGACATCGTGCTCCTGTCGGACGCGAACACGATGATCGACGCGGACGCGGTCCGGAAGATCGTCCGTCACTTCGAGGACCCGGAGGTCGGCGCGGTCTGCGGCAAGCTGCGCCTCTTCAACCCCACGAAGCAGGACTACGAGGAGAGCGCGTACTGGAACTACGAGTCCCTCATCAAGCTGTACGAGGGCAAGCGCGGCGCGGTGGTGGGGGCCAACGGCGGCCTCTACGCCATCCGGCGCTCGCTGTTCACGCAGCTGCCGCCGTCCACCATCGTGGATGACTTCGTGATTCCGCTGCGCATCCTGGAGAGCGGCTACAAGGTCGTCTACGAGGCGGGCGCCGTCGCCCACGAGGAGACGACGGAGGACTACGGCAAGGAGTTCGGCCGGCGCGCTCGCATCGCGGCGGGCAACTTCCAGAGCCTGCGCCTCGTGCCCGGGCTGCTTCTGCCCACCGCGGGCTTCCCCGCGTTCGCCTTCTGGTCGCACAAGCTCTTGCGCTGGTGCGCTCCCGCGCTGATGGCGGCGGCGCTCCTGGCCAACCTGTTCCTGCTCGACAGCCTGTTCTACCGCGTCACGCTGGGCGCGCAGCTGGGCTTCTACGCCCTGGCGTACCTGGGCCGCTCCGGCATCTTCAAGAGCGGCGCCGCGAAGAAGGCCACGTCCATCGCGTACTACTTCGTGACCATGAACATGGCCATCGCCGTGGGCTTCTGGCGCTTCCTGCGCAACTCGCAGCGCGCCGCGTGGGACCGCACCGCCCGCGTGCCGACCTCCACCACGTCGACCTGACCTTCAACCCTTTGGCAGTGCAAGCCCGTCGGTTCCCCGCGGCGCTCCGGCTGGTTCCGGAAGCGCACGGCTGGAATCGACGGGCTTTCCTTTTGGGCTCGACGGCTTGAGCCCTACCGGGCCGCGACCGCCATGGGCTTCGCGGGGCCCGAGGGCAGCACGCTGCCGAACGCGGCGAAGAGCTGGCCGGTGAGCACGTGCGGCTGGCCGGGAGCGGGGCTTCGCAGCATGTCGTTGAGCAGCTCGCCCGTCTTGGGGTCACGGGCCATGTGGGGGCGCGCCAGGTTCATCCGGTAGCGCACCACGCCCCGCTTCACGCGGTGGATGACGGTGACGGTGCCGTCCGCGTCCACGCCGTCCACCAGCCCCACATGGGTGAGGCCGTCGTTGCGCCGGCCGTCGCGGTTCTGATCATACGTCTCGCGGAAGAACACCAGGTCGCCCGGCACGGGACGCCCGTCCGTGTACACGCGGCCGTTCGCCCGGGCGTAGCGGTACATCGCGGTGACGCCGTTGTCCCCGGCCTTCAGCGTGCCCCGGAACTTCACGCCCGCCTGCGCGTACGTGGCCTCGATGAGCGCCGTGCAGTCCGCCGGGTAGCGCTTGCCGTTCACCTGCACCGAGGACTGGCCCACCAGGGCGCGCGCCGTGGCCAGCACGCGCTCGCGCGGGTTGCCCGTGGGGGCGGGGCTGACGGGCGTCTGCTTCGCGGGCGTGACGGTGGGGCGCGGCTTCGCGGGGGCCTTGCCCGGGGCCTTCGCCACCGCTGGAGTCTTGCGAGGGGTGGAGGCCTTCACGGGAGCGCGGGGGCTCTCGCGGACCGCCACTTCCGAGGACAGCGCGGCGCGCGGGAAGGCAGGCGGGGAGGCGGAGCGGTAGCGCACGGCATCCGACGCCACCCAGGCACCCACGGGGGATCCGGTCGCACAGCCCGTCGTCATCGCCAGCATCGCCATCCATGCGCCCAGCTTCATGGCCACCTCGTCCTGTAGCGTCCTGGGACGGAAGGCTCCCTCCGCTGGTGCGTGTAGGCAAGAAAACCACCCAGGCAGCCGGGCGGGGCGGCTCCGGTTTTCGACAGGGGACGGGTGGGGTATTGCTGGAGGGGAATGCCCACCTTCCGCCGCGCCCTCGCCCTCGTGCTCCTGGCCACCGGTTGCTCGCACACGTCCTTCGAACGGGCCAGCGAGCAGGACACCGTGCAGGCCTACCAGGACTTCCTGCGCGAGCACCCGGATGACCCCGAGGCCCTGACGGCCCAGGGGCGCATCGAGGGACTGGAGTTCGACGAGGCGAAGCGGCTGCACTCGGTCCTCGCCTACAAGCGCTTCCTGGAGACGTACCCGGACGCGCCGCAGCGGCAGCGGGCGCAGTCGCTGCTGGAGGGCCTGCGCTTCAACGCGGCGAAGGAGGCGGACACGGAGGCCGGGTGGCGGCAGTTCCTCGCCGAGCACCCCGACGGCGCCCACCGCGACGAGGCGCGCGCCCGGATGCAGGCTGCCCAGGAGCGCGACGTCCAGACGACCACCGACCTGAAGCGCGTGACGCAGCTCCTCCAAGGCGAGGTCGCGGGCGCCCGCCGCGAGGAGCTGGAGCGCAAGCTGGACGACGAGTCCTTCGCCCAGGCGAGCGACGCCGGGAAGCTCTTCGCCTACCTGCGCGAGTTCCCCGCGGGCGCGCACCGCGAGGAGGTCCGCGTCAAGCTGCTGGAGCTGGAGGTGGAGGGACTGCTCGTCTCCGGCCTGGTGGACGAGGCCGAGGCGAAGGTGAAGACCCACCCGCTGGGGCCCAAGCTGACGGGCTTCCCCGCGCGCCTGGCCCGCGCCCGCGCCGAGCAGGGCGCCCTGTCCCGCACCGAGCCCGCCGCCCGCGCGATGCAGGCGGGCCACTACCTGCGCGACCTGGAGGACCTGAAGCGCGCGCTGGTGGCGCCGGATCCGCTGGACCGCTGGCAGGCCGCGGAGGAGCTGGGCCAGCACGTCTCCGTGCGCGCGATGGATCCGCTGCTGGAGGCGCTGCGCACGGCGCGCAATCCGCTGATCCGGCAGAACGCGCTGTCGTCGCTGCGCTCGGTGCTCTCCGCGCTGCCCGCCCCCGTGGCCGCCTACGAGGTCGCGGTGCGGCTGGAATCCCTGCGCGAGCGCGCCAGCAGCCCGGAGCTGTACATCACCGTCGCGGCGCTCCTGGACCTGAGCGGCCAACTGGAGCAGGCCGCGAGCCAGTACCAGCGCGTCTATGAATCCGGCGGCACGGATCCGCTGGTGCTCTGGCGCTGGGTGCAGTTGCGCGAGCAGCGCCATCAGGCGTTCTCCTCCGCGGTGGCCGCGCGGCAGCTCGCGGTGTGGGCGCAGACGACCGCGCGCGAGGAGACCGTGTCGGCGGAGGGTGGGGTGCCCCTGGCATCGGCCCGGCAGCTCTGCGCGGCGGTGGTGGACGCGCGCTTCGCGGCCCAGGCCATCGCCCGGGTGCACAGCCAGAAGACGGAGTTCCCCGAGGACCTGGACACCTTCGAGCGGACCGCCCAGGACGCGGTGCGGCTCGCGGAGGCGAAGCTCGCGGACGCGGAGCTGCTCCTGCGCCAGCAGCATCCTGGCGTCCGCACCTGCGCGGATCAGCAGGTCGCCGAGCGCCTGTCTCAGGGCGTGAAGGAGCGCACCCAGGCGCTCCAGCAGGCCTCCAGCGCGAAGCTGCCCAAGCCCGTGGGCACGCTGCTCCTGGAGCTGGCCCGCGAGCGCGATCCCTCCCCGGAGGTCCGCGCCGCGGCGGCCTCCCGGTTGGCTGGATCCACCCCTCCCTGAGACGGACTGGCGGACCCGGCCGCGGCGGTTAGAGTCCCAGCCCCCCCATGGCCGCCCCCCTGCCGCTGATCCACGCCGTCCCCTCCGGAGCGCCCTCGCGGCGCCTGGACCTGGACGGCGCGCTCAACGACGAGCAGCGCGCGGCGGTGGAAGCAGGGGAGGGGCCCGTGCTCGTCATCGCCGGGGCGGGCTCCGGCAAGACGCGCACGCTCACGTACCGCGTGGCGCGCATGCTGGAGCGGGGCGTCCCGCCGTCCTCGCTGCTGCTGCTCACGTTCACCAACAAGGCCGCGCGCGAGATGATCCGCCGCGTGGAGGAGCTGGCCGGCGGCTTCGCGGACGTGGGCAGCCTGCTGGGCGGCACCTTCCACCACGCGGCGCACGTGCTGTTGCGCCAGCACGCGGTGGCGCTGGGCTTCTCCACCGGCTTCACGGTGCTGGACCGCGAGGACGCGCGCGACCTGATGGCCACGTGCCTGGCGGAGCGGAAGCTGCGCAGCGACAAGCGCTTCCCGCGCCCGGACGCGCTCCTGGACCTCGTGTCACTGGCCACCAACCTCCAGCAGCCCGTGTCGCAGGTGCTGGTGGACCGGCGCCGGGAGCTCTTGCCCGTGGCCCCCGAAATCTTCGCCACCGCGCGCCGCTTCCAGCAGCGCAAGGCCCAGCTGCACCTGATGGACTACGACGACCTGCTCGCGCACCTGAAGCGGCTGCTGGAGGACCACCCGTCCATCCGCGCGGAGCTCACCGGGCGCTTCCAGGGCGTGCTCGTGGACGAGTACCAGGACACCAACCGCCTCCAGGGCGACCTCGTGGACCTGCTCGTGGGCGAGCGCAGGAACCTCACCGTCGTGGGCGACGACTGCCAGTCCATCTACAGCTTCCGGGGCGCGGAGTTCACCAACATCATCGACTTCCCCCAGCGCTACCCCGGCTGCGGCATCTACCCGCTCACGCGCAACTACCGCTCCACGCCCCAGGTGCTGCGGCTGGCCAACGCCGTCATCGCGCACAACACGCGCCAGTTCCCCAAGGCGCTCGTGTCCGACGGCGCGCCCGGCCCCGTGCCCCAGGTGGTGCCCACCCGCGACGTGAAGGCCCAGGCCGCCTTCGTCGCCGAGCGCGTCCTGGAGCTGCGCGCCCGGGGGCACCGGCTGGAGTCCATGGCGGTGCTGTACCGCGCGCACCTGCACTCGCTGGAGCTCCAACTGGAGCTGGCCCGCCACGGACTGCCGTTCCGCGTGCGCTCCGGCGTGCGCTTCTTCGAGCAGCCCCACGTCAAGGACGCGCTCGCCCACCTGAGATGGGCGCACAACCGCGCGGACGAGATGGCCTTCAAGCGGCTCGCGCGGAAGCTGCCCGGCGTGGGCACCGCCAGCACCGAGCACCTGTGGACCGCCCTGGCCGCGCTGCCCCCGGAGCTGTCCCTCGCCGACGCGCTGGCCCACCCGGACGTCCAGGCCCAGGTCCCGGGCAAGGCGCGCACGGGCTTCCAGCGCTTCCAGGCGCTGATGACCACGCTGTCCGCCAATGGCTCCCGAGGCCCCGGCGCGCTGCTCGCGGATGTGCTGGCGGCGCGCGTGCCCCCGGCCACCCCGGACGGGGAGGACCCCCGCGCGGAGGACCTGCGCCAGCTCCAGGAGTTCGCCGGCCGCTTCGAGGACGTGCCCCGTTTCCTGTCCGCCATCGCCCTGGTGGCCGAGTTCTCCGCGAAGGCCGCCATGGACGGCGAGCCGCCCGACGACGTGCTCACCCTCACCACGGTCCATCAGGCCAAGGGGCTGGAGTGGGGGACCGTCTTCGTGCTGGGGCTCGTGGACGGGCGATTCCCCCTGTCCCAGGCCACGCGCGACCCGGAGGACGAGGAGGAGGAGCGCCGCCTCTTCTACGTCGCCGTCACCCGGGCCCGGGAGGCGCTGTGGCTCGTGTACCCCCACACCTCGCTGCCCCGGGAGGACGGACGGCTGCTGCTCACCCCGTCGCGCTTCCTGGCCGAGCTGCCGTCCGGTCCTGACGCGGTGTGCGAAACCCACCCGCCCCCGGAGCCCGACGGGCCCATCCGCCTGCGCGACCTGGGGCCGGATCCCGACCGCGAGCTGTAGCGCCCTGGCTGGAATCCGCTCCCCGGCTCGGCAGCCGGGCCAGAACTACAGTCAGGGAGGAAGCGTCCGCCTAGAAACGCGCACGCGACGGCTCGACGTGCTAGAGAGTGAGGACGGGCGCGGCCTCCCCCTGAGCTGCGCACGTTGACCTTCATGGCGGACAGACCTCGCATCGTCGGGATTGACCTGGGCACCACCAACACCCTGGTGGCGTCCGTGCGCAACCGCATCCCGAAGATCGTCCCCACGGACCGCGGCAACCTCATCCTGCCCTCCGTGGTCGCGCTGTCCGCCAAGAACGACCTGCTGGTCGGCGGCGTGGCCAAGGACCAGATGGTCACCAACCCCAAGAACACGCTCTGGGGGACCAAGCGGCTGATCGGCCGCAAGTACCACTCGAAGGCGGTGGAGGACCTCAAGGGGTACTTCCCCTACGACATCGTCGAGGACCCCAACGGGGATGCCGCCGTGACGATGGGCGGCAAGCTCTACACGCTGCCGCAGATCTCCAGCTTCGTGCTGTCGCAGCTGAAGACGATCGCGGAGCAGTTCCTGGGCGGCCCCATCGACGCGGCCGTCATCTCCGTCCCGGCCTACTACAACGACAACCAGCGCAACGCGGTGAAGGAAGCGGGGCGGCTGGCCGGCTTCGACGTCAAGCGCATCGTCAACGAGCCCACCGCCGCGGCGCTGGCCTACGGCTTCAACCGGGGCCTGGACCAGAAGGTCCTCGTCTATGACCTGGGCGGCGGCACCTTCGACGTCAGCGTGCTGCACCTGGCCGGCAACGTCTTCGAGGTGCTGGCCACGGGCGGCGACTCGTTCCTGGGCGGCGCGGACTTCGACAACCGCATCATGGAGTACGTGCTGGAGCGCTTCCGCGACGAGACCAAGGTCGACCTCACGGAAAGCCCCATCGCCCTCCAGCGCATCAAGAACGCCGCGGAAGCCGCGAAGATCGACCTGACGCTGATCCCCAACGTCGTCATCGACCTGCCGTACATCGAGGAGCGCAAGGGCAAGCCGCTGGACCTGCGCATCCCGCTGACCCGCGACTACCTGAACAACCTCACCGGCGACCTGGTGGACCGCACCTTCGACATCTGCGACCGCGTGCTCGCGGAGAAGGGCATCAGCCGCTCGGAGATCGACGAGATCATCCTGGTGGGCGGCCAGAGCCGCATGCCGCTGGTGCAGCAGAAGATCCAGGCCCACTTCGGCAAGGCCCCGCGCAAGGGCGTGCACCCGGACGAGTGCGTGGCCCTGGGCGCCGCGCTGCTGGGTGACTCGCTGGGCAGCATCGACGCGGTGACGCTCCTGGACGCGCTGTCCATGCCCATCGGCTACGCGATGCCCAACGGCCGCGTGAAGCGCATCATCGAGAAGAACTCGCTCATCCCGATGGTGAAGAGCTTCCGCCTGCCGCCGCCGCAGCAGCCGGGCGCGCCCTTCATCGAGCTGGACATCTACCAGGGCGACAGCGACCTGATGGTGGACAACGAGTACCTGGGCACCGTCCGGGTGCCGGCGGCCGCCGCGGGCCGGAAAATCGACTTCCGCCTCACCGAGGAGTGTCTCCTCCAGGTGCAGGTGGAGGACGCGAGCGGCATGTCGCGCAAGGTGGACCTGGCCACCCGCGACACGCCCGAGCAGTTGAAGAAGGCCCTGCAGGAAGTCGCCTCGCGCAACGCGCAGGCCGCCCCGTCGAGCAGCAGCGGGGCGAGCAACGACGACCGGGGGCTCTTCTCCAGCATCAAGAGCATCTTCCGTAGGGGGTAGGGAGGCGCGATGCCGAAGTTTCCGTCGAAGGAGTGGCTGGACGAGGCCGTCCGGCTCACCAATGCAGACCCGGAGTGCGCCGTCGCCGGCAAGGGGTGGAAGGGCGACTTCGGGGCCATCATCGACGCGGAGAAGGGCAAGCTGGACAAGCCCTTCGTCATCCACGTGGAGCCCGGCGAGTGCGACATCAAGCGCGCCCGGGTGCTGGCGGATCCCGACGACCTGGAAGAGCTGGAGCCGGTGTACCTGGCCCGCGCGCCGTATTCCGTCTGGAAGCAGCTCCTGCTGGGCACGCTGGACCCCGTGGAGGCCGTGCTCAAGCGCCGCATCTCCATGCGGGGGGACCTGCAGCCGCTCATTGAACGCATGCGCTACAAGGGCATCGCGGACCGCGTCTTCGCCGCGCTGAAGACCGAGTTCCCCGACGGCCCCTGAGGGGCCAGAGGACCGCCACCATGGGCATCCGGGACGACTTGAAGAAGCAGGCGCTGGGGCTCTCCAGCATGGCCATGGAGAAGCTCATGGCCGACGAGAAGCGCGCCCTGGCCGTGGCCGGGGCCATTGGCCGGGTCCAGCGCGGCAAGCAGGCCCTGGACCGCGGCCAGGAAGAGGTCATGAAGGCCCTGCACTTCGCGCCGAAGGGGGACTTCAAGGCCGTGGGGAAGCAGCTCGCGGGCCTCAAGCGCCGCCTGCGCGAGCTGGATGAAAAGCTGGAGGCGCTGTCGGAAGAATCCTCCTCGAAAATGCGTTGACACTCGCGCAGGCGAATGGCACTTATCGCCGCGTTCGTTGCGCAGCGGTGGCGCGGCGGGCGGCAGACAGCAGGGCGCGTAGCTCAGCGGTAGAGCACTGCCTTCACACGGCAGGGGTCGCAGGTTCGAAACCTGCCGCGCCCACTTCAAACAAGAGGCCGTGAGTCCCCAGGGGCTCACGGCCTTTTGCTTTTCCACCTCCCAACAGACCGCTGTTCCCCCCGGACGGAGATGCCCGTTCGGTGCCGCACGCGGCGGGGCCGCAGTGTCGGGTTCCGGTGGAATCGGCGGGGGCGGGGCGTGGCTCGCGATCCACGGACTGTGCGACCTTCACGGCCGTGCCCAGGACATTGCGATTCACGTGGGATCAGCAGGGACGGGCGGTCGTGAGTGGCCTGCCGCCCGACGACGTGCTGGCGGACTACCTCGCCCAGGAGCTGCGGCCGGACTTGAACCGGGCGCAGGGGATGTTGCGCGTGCTGGCGGCCCTCCGCCAGGGACGGCGCGACCGCTGGGACGTCACCGGCGACACCTGGAGCCTGGAGCTCAACCGGGCCCGGGCCTCCATCCACAGCGAGGTGGCCATCCCCGGACGCTCCCAGGACCTGCCCCTGGAGGAGTTCGAGGACGCCATCCGCTCGTGGGCGGAGTTCATGGAGCTGTCGCGGGCCCTTTGAAAAAAGAGGCCCGAGCCCTCATGCGCTTCGAGGGCCCGGGCCCGGAGCCCCACACCCCATGGGACCCACAGCCGGAAAAAGTGTGTGTGCCGCGGAAGGCGTCAGCTCTTCGCGGGAGCCGCCGTGCCCGGCGCGTCGGGCGACGAGTCGCCCTTGGGCGCGTGCGGCGGCGTGTTCTTCGCCTTCACCAGCGAGGCCACGATGCTGGCGCCCAGCACCAGCGCGATGACGCTCAGGGAGATGGCCGGGGACAGGTGCACCACGTCCACCAGCGCCATCTTCGCGCCCACGAAGACGAGCACGCCGGACAGGCCGACCTTCAGGTAGGTGAACTTCTCCATCGCGCCGGCCATCAGGAAGAACAGCGAGCGCAGGCCCAGGATGGCGAAGATGTTCGACGTGAAGACGATGAACGGATCGCGCGTCACCGCGAAGATGGCGGGGATGGAGTCCAGCGCGAAGAGCACGTCGGATGCCTCCACCAGCATCAGCGCCATGAGCAGCGGGGTCGCCAGCCGCCGGCCGTTCTCCACCGTGATGAAGTGCTGCCCGTGGAAGTGCGGCGTGGAGGGAATCACGCGGCGGGCGGTGCGCATCAGCCAGCCGTCCTCCGGGTGCTCCTCATGGTTGCGCTGGATGAAGAGCTTCACGCCCGTGATGATGAGGAAGGCGCCGAAGACGTAGATGAGCCAGTGGAAGCGCTCCAGCATCGCCACGCCCGCGAAGATCATCACCGCGCGCAGCACCAGCGCGCTCAGGATGCCCCAGAAGAGCACCCGGTGCTGGTAGAGCGCCGGCACCTTCATCGTGGAGAAGATGACGACGAAGACGAAGATGTTGTCGACGGAGAGCGACTTCTCGATGAGGTAGCCGGTGAGGAACTCCATGCCCGGCCCGGAGCCGTAGCGCCACCACAGGAAGGCGTTGAAGGCGAGCGACAGGCTCACCCACACCGCGCTCCAGGCCCCGGCCTCCTTGAAGCTCACCGTGTGGGCCTTGCGGTGGAACACACCGAGGTCCAGCGCGAGCATCGCGAAGACGAAAGCGATGAAGCCGCCCCACATGACGGGGCTGCCGATGGTTTGGAAGGAGTCCAAGGCGTTCACCTGGGGAAGGCACGGGGAGCCAACCCCTCTCAAATAGGAGCGCCGGCACTCTTCGGCAAATAGAGAATCCGTGCGCGACGCTTCGGGAAAACGGAAGTATCGCCCGGGGGGGGCCGGACGGACAGGGGCTCTGGGGCCCCTTGTCGCGATGGGAAGTGTTCACGGCGGCCGGGGTTTGCAAAGGCCCCGGCTGAGAACGCTTTCACCGGGCCACCGAGACCAGCCGAGCGCCCGAACCTTCCGTAGCACGTGAGCCCGGAGGCGTTGGCGTGGGTGATGAGGGCCGCCGGCGAAGGCGTCGCGGCCGCTGCCCGTCGCGTGGCCCCCGTGCACGGATACCCCCTGCCCGATGCGGAACCGATTTGTCTTCACGTCCAGCGCGCTGCTGCTGGCGCTCCATGCCTTTGGTTGTGGCGCGAGCCCCGAGGGCGACACGACGAGCCCGACCGGCGAGGTGAGCACCCCCGCGCCCAGCCCCGCCCCCGGCGTCCCGGCGACGCCCGAAACCGAAGGGACCCTGGAGCCCGTCCCTTCGGAGACGGAGGCCCCGGCGGATCCCTCCACGCCCGCGCCCACCGCGCCTCCGGAGGCGAGCCCCGCTCCCGCGCCTTCGGGCGTGGACGGCTTCGGCGTGACGATGCTGTACCCGTCCAAGGCGGGCGGTGAGGCGTGGGCGCTCGCGGACGACGCCACGGCGGACAAGCGGTTTGATCCGCAGGGCACCATCACGCGCAACGCGGACGGCTCCTGGAAGATGAAGAGCACGAAGGTCCGCATGAGCGCCTACCCGGCCTCGGGCTACGACGCGAAGCAGATCCCCACGTACGACCGCGACGTGCTGGCGGGCCGCGGCTACATGCAGGCCGCGAACGACTGGAAGAACATCGAGATGACCGGCTTCGTGAAGGTCAACGCGGTGAACAACACCCAGGACAACTTCGCCTGGTACGCGCGCGGCGGGAAGCACAACGACACCAACGCCGGCTGCGAGGGCAGCAGCTACAAGGGCGGCCTGCACTACGACGGCCGCGTGCGCTGGGAGAAGGAGACCTGGCACGTGTCCTACGACCAGGCGCCGTACAAGCCGGCCACCTCCGCGCTGAAGGGCCGCTGGGTGGGCTTCAAGGCCGTCATGCGCAACGTGCCGGGCACGAAGAACCCGGAGGCCGTGAAGCTGGAGCTGTACCTCAACGACAACGCCGACAAGGTCAGCTGGACCCAGGTCTATGACATGACCGACGACGGGGCCTGGGGCGGCGACGCCCAGCACTGCGGCGGCTCCGTGGCGGCCATGCCCATTACGTGGGGCGGGCCCATCGCCACGTTCCGCTGGGACAACGCCACGGACGTGGACTTCAAGTGGCTGAGCGTCCGGGAGATCCAGCCCTAGTCGGGCCGCACGCTTCATGTCCTGAAGGCATCAGGGGAGGGGGACCCGCACGGTCCTCCTCCCTTTTTTGTGTTCGCGGCTGGACGGGAGGCGCGTGCGCTTTCCGACAGGAGGGGCGCTCCGGGGTGCCGCTGGCGAAGGACTCCCTAGCTTCGCAGCCTTGCTGACGCCGGGGCCACGGGCCCCCTTACTCGAGGGACGACGTTCATGCGGATCACCTTCCTGGGTCATGCGGGCTTCGCGGTGGAGACCGCCGGAGCGCTCGTCGTCATGGACCCGTGGCTGACGCCCCAGGGGGCCTTCGACTCCGCGTGGATGCAGCTGCCGCGCAACCACCACCTGGCGCCGCGCGTGAAGGAGCTGCTGGAGACGCCGGGCAAGGAGCGCTTCCTCTACATCAGCCACGAGCACAAGGACCACTTCGACCCGGAGTTCCTGGCCACCATCGCCAGGCGGGACTTCACCGTGCTGGTGCCCAAGTTCCGCCGCTCGGAGCTGCGGGACATCTTCGAGAAGTACGGCTGCAAGCGCGTCATCGCGTGCGAGGACTCGCGCGAGATTCCCATCAAGGGCGGCTACATCAAGCTCTTCGTGTCCGAGCAGGGCACCAACCGCGACTCCAGCGTGATGGTGCGCGGGGACGGGCAGTGCTTCCTCAACATCAACGACTGCAAGATGCACGACCGGCTGGTGCGCGTCATCGCGGAGGAGGGGCCCATCGACGTCTTCTCCGCCCAGTTCTCCGGCGCCATCTGGCACCCCACCTGCTACGAGTACCCGAAGGAGACGTACTCGGCCATCAGCCTGAAGAAGCGCGACAGCAAGTTCGAGGCGGTGGCGCGCGCGCTGGACGTGGTGCAGCCCCGCGCGTACATCGCCGCGGCGGGCCCGGCGGCCTTCCTGGACCCGGCCCTCTTCAGCCTGAACTTCGAGGACGTGAACATCTTCCCGCGCGCGCCGGCCCTCTTCTCCTACCTGGAGAAGCGCCTGCCCACGCTGCCCACGCGCTACCTGGAGCCGATGCCCGGGGACGTGCTGGACGCGGGCTCGCTGGAGTTCGTGTCCCAGGTGCCGGAGCGCGTGACGACGGAGAACTTCAAGGACTACCTCCAGACGTACGCGAAGGACATGGCCTACGTCTTCCGCGAGCGCCGCCGCAACCTGATGCGCGAGGAGGTGGACGAGATCCACGGCCGCCTGCGCGTGGAGCTGCAGCGCAAGCTGGACCTGCTGGACCTGCACGACCGCGTGGGCATGCCGCTCTACGTGGAGCTGACGGAGGCCCCCACGCGGCTGTTGCGCGTGGACTTCAAGCAGCGCCGCGTGGATGAAGTGACGGAGATGCGCGACAAGAGCCGCTACGCGATGAAGGTGAACGCGAGCGACATCGTGCGCGTGCTGGACCGCAAGCTGAACTGGGAGGACTTCCTGCTGTCCTTCCGCCTGCGCCTGTCCCGCAACCCGGACGTCTACGAGCCCGTGCTGCATGGCTTCCTGGGCGTGGAGGTGGAGGACATCCGCGAGTTCTGCGACGGCATCCGCGCCACGGAGTCCCAGAAGGAGCGCACCACGGTGGATGCCGGCGGCAAGCGCTTCACCATCCAGCGCTTCTGCCCGCACCAGGGCGCGGACCTGGCGGAAGGGTGGGTGGAGGAGGGGCGCTACGTCGTGTGCCCGCGCCACCGGTGGCAGTTCGACCTGCAGAACGGCGGCGCGTGCAAGACGAACAACTCCACGCTCTGCGCGGAGCCCGTCGCGGACAAGCCGGAGGGCGGCAAGGTGGAGCGCGGCGGCGACAAGGCGCCCGTCGAACCGCCGCGCGTCTGACTTCAGCTACCCCGGTAGGTGGAGAAGCCGAAGGGGCTGAGCAGCAGCGGGACGTGGTAGTGCTCGTCCGTGGCGGTGATTTCGAAGAGCACCTGCACGGACGGGTAGAAGCCCCGCTGCCCCCGGGCCTGGAACCAGGCCCCGGTGTCGAAGGTGAGGCGGTACACGCCGGGCGCAAGCTTCGTGTTCGCGCCCGACAGGTCCTTCACCCGCCCATCCGCGTTGGTGACGCCCCGGGCCAGCTCCCGGAAGTCTTCACCGGCGCGGGCCTCCAGCGTGAGGGACAGCCCTTCCGCGGGACGGCCCGTGCTCGTGTCCAGGACATGCGTGCTGAGGGTGCTCATGACGCGAGGAGCTTCTCCAGTCGGATGCGGGTGATTTTCGCCTGCTCCCCGGCGGCGATCTTCAGCTCCTCCTCCGGGGTGTGGTGCATGCGGTCCTGGAGCAGTTCGTTCATCTCCGCCGCCGTCTTTCCGGTGGCGCAGACGAGGAAGATGAAGCCGTAGCGGGCCTCATAGTCCCGGTTGCCCTGGGCCAGCGCCTGCAACACGCTCTCATCCGCGCCGGCCACGCCCTTCTGCTCCTGTGACGACCACTGCGCGGTGGAGGCGAACTTCTCCCGCAGCTTGGACACGTCGCCGATGCGCGGGTGGTGCGTGAAGGCCTCCAGCCAGTCCTCCGGCCCCGTGCGCGCCCAGGCGTCCGCGGCCTCCGCGTACAGGTGCTCCGCGTCGCGGAACGGGCGGACGGCCAGCATCCGCTGGACCCACTTCGTGCTGCCGCAGCAGCGGGTGAAGGCCTGGGTGGCCTCCTCCGTCGTGGCCGTGTTCAGGCGCTCCAGCGGCGTGGTCACGCCGGCTCTCCGAAGAGGCGCAGCCGGCTGACGCCGCCATCCGGGAAGATGTTGAGGCGCACGTGGGTGATGGGGCCCACGTCCTTCAGCTCCTTCTCGAAGACGTGGCAGTGGTCCGCCTGGAGCTTCGACTGCGGCAGCAGCTCCTTCCACTTCAGGTGCGTCGCGTTGGCGAAGTCCAGCAGCGGCTCCTCCAGGAAGATGCCCTCCAGCGAGCAGCGGTCCGGGAAGTTGCCCTTGAAGAAGTGGGTGTCCACCTCCGCGCGGCGCAGCGTGCCCGCCGTGGCCAGCTTCACGACGATCCAGTCGAAGCCCGGCACGCGCTTGCGGCGCGTCTCCCAGCCCTCGCCCATGTTCGCCGCTCGGCCCGGGAAGATGAGGTTGTCCTTCGTGCCGAAGAACTGATCATTGCACGTGACGACGGAGCCGCCGTTGGCCGCCGCGGCCAGGTCCACGAGCCCCGCCTGCTTGAGGGCGTGCCAGTCCGGCAGCACCTGCCCGTGCACGCGCAGGCGCGCGACGCCGCCGTCCGGATAGATGTTGAGGCGCACGTGGGTGAAGCGCCGCTCGTTCGCCACGGCGAAGAGGTTGCGCGAGCCGCCGCGCAGGCGCTGCTTGGGGACCAGCTCCGTCCAGCGCGACACGTCCTCCGCCAGCGACTCCGGCGACGGGTCTCCGTCCACCTCGCACGCGTCCAGGGAGGCGTACTCGGGGAAGTTGCCGATGAAGTGGTTGGTGTCCACGTCGATGCCGTGGATGGCGCCGGGCAGGCCCAGCTTCACGATGCACCAGTCATAGCCGGGCACGCGCTTGCGGCGCGTCTCCCAGCCGTCCATCCACTTGCCGCGCTCCGTGTACTTGTCCGCGATGAAGACGCCGCGCCCGGGCTCCAGCATCGCTTCCTTGGGCGCGAAGAACTCGTCGTTGGCCAGCAGGGCCTTGCCGCCCACCTTGCGTGCGGCCAGGTCAATCAGGTCAGCGAAGGCGACGTGCATCGTCCCGGGTGCTTCGGCTTGCATCGGTTGTCCTCTCCCGGACCGCCGGGGTTCAGCCGCGCGGCAGCCACTGGCCGATGCGCGGGCCCGTCAGTCCCTCGGTGGCGTCGAAGATACGCTGGCCGCGCAGGTATGTCCTCAACACCCGGCCTTCCAGCTCGCGTCCCGCGTAGGGCGTCAGCCGGTGCCGGTGGCGGATGTCCTCCGGGGCCACCTTGAAGCGCGCCTCCGGGGCGAAGACGACGAAGTCCGCGTCCAGCCCAGGCCGGATGGCCCCTTTGCGTCCCGACAGCCCAGCCAGCTTCGCGGTGCGGTGCGCCATGCGGTCCACCAGCGCGTCCAGGCCCAGGCCGTGGGCGCGCATGCCCGTCCACACCGCGGACACGCTGAGCTGCAGGCCGGCGATGCCGCCCCACGCACCGGAGAAGTCCCCGGCCTCCAGCTTCTTGAGCGCGGGCGTGCAGGGCGAGTGGTCCGACACCACCAGGTCGATGAGGCCGCTCTTCACCGCGGCCCACAGCAGTTCCCGATTCGCCGCCTCGCGGATGGGCGGGGCGCACTTGAAGTGCGTCGCGCCGGCTTCAATCTCCTCCGCGGTGAAGGTGAGGTAGTGCGGACAGGTCTCCACCGTGAAGGGCAGCCCCTCCGCCTTCGCCTTCGCGATGTCGTCCAGCGCGTCCGCCGCGGACAGGTGGACGATGTGCACGGGGCCGCGGTGCTTGCGGCACAGGTCGATCATCATCCGGATGGCGTCCACCTCCCACGCGGCCGGACGGGACGCCAGGTAGCTGGCGTACGCGCGCACGTCGCCCGCGAAGGGCGGCTCGTGGTCCGTCAGCTCCGCGTGGACCAGCAGCGGCACGCCCGCCTTCGCGAGGATGGGCATGGCCCGGTCCAGCACCTCGCGCGTGGCGGCGGGGAACTCGTCCACGCCCGAGTGCACGAGGAAGCACTTGAAGCCCGGCGCGCCCGCGTCGACCATCGCCTGGAGCTCGTCCGCGTTGCCGGGGATGACGCCGCCCCACAGGCCGTAGTCGATGGCGCACTGGCCCGACGCGGCCTCCGCCTTGGTGCGCAGCGCGGCCAGGGACGTGGTGGCCGGGATGGAGTTGAGCGGCATGTCCACCACGGTGGTGATGCCGCCCGCCGCCGCCGCGGCCGTCGCGGTGGCGAAGCCCTCCCAATCCGTGCGGCCGGGCTCGTTGATGTGCGCGTGGCTGTCCACGATGCCGGGCAGCAGCGCGTCGCGGCCCAGGTCCACCACGTTCGCGCCCTGGGGCACGTCCACCGTCGCGTGGATGCCTTCGATGCGCCCCTCGCGCACGACCACCGCCGCGGCGCGCGTGCCCTCGGGCGTCACCACGCGCTCACTGCGAAACACGGTTACAGATGCACTCACGTCTCGAACTCCGTCGTCGCGTAGTCCGCGAGCGCGCGGAAGTGGCGCTCGCTGTCGTCCAGGTAGAGCTGTTGGGTGATGCCGCCCACCAGCCGGGGCAGGCTGTACTTCATGCCGGAGATGCTGGCGCCGCCGAAGCCCAGTGAGAGCAGGCACCCGAAGGTGTAGTTGAACACGCCGTGGAGCCACGGCGCGCTGCCGGGCTGCTTCTCCTGGAACTCGAAGGAGGGGCCCAGGTACGGGTGGCGCAGGAGGTCCGCGTGGCGCTCGTTCTCCGGCGGCGTGAAGCGGTCCTTCCACAGCGCGATGTGCGGGTGCAGCTCCGCCAGCTCCGGCCGCAGCGACAGGTCCGTGGTGAAGCCGGACGCGATGATGAGGAAGTCGAACGTGTGCGTCGCGTGCGGCGTGCGCACCACGGCCTGGCCGTCCTCCTGCTTCACCTCCACCCAGGGGCTCTCCGCGTGCAGGTGGAAGTGCGGGTGGCGGCGGGCGCGCTCGAAGGTGTCGCGCGGCGGCAGTTGGCCCATCTCGATGATCTGCCGGATGAAGCGCCAGCGCTGCGCGTCCGGCAGGTCGCCGTGGTGGCGCAGGAAGCCCGCGAACTCCGCCCAGCGGTAGGGGTTCACGTTGGGCAGCTTCTTGCGGCGGTAGAACAGGTCCACCTGGCCCGCGCCGGCCTCCAGCGCTACGGAGGCGTTGTCGAACGCGGAGGCCCCCGCGCCCAGCACGCCAATGCGCTTGCCCTTCAGCGCGGCGAAGTCGATGGGGTCGTGCGTGTGCGCCCACAGCGCGCGCGGCAGCGGCTGCACCTCCGGCGGCGCGTCCCAGCGTCCCGAGCCGTCGATGCCGGTGGCCAGCACGACCTTCCGGGCGAGCAGGAACTCCGTCTCGCCGTTGTGCGCGGCGGGGACCTCGAAGCAGTCCAGGTCCGCGCGCCAGCGCAGCGCGCCCGCCTTGGTGGCGCACCGCACGGGGATGGCCAGCACGCGCCGGTACCAGAGGAGGTAGTCCGCCCACAGCTCCTTCGGGATGAGGGCCACCTGCTGGAAGCCCTCCGCGCCGTGCTGCGCCTCGTACCAGGCGCGGAAGGAGAGGTTGGGGATGTTGTAGTCCGGACCGGTGAGGTACTTGGGCGTGCGCAGGGTGATCATCCGCGCGAACGTCTTCCAGGGCCCGTGGAAGCCGTCCCTGCCGTCATCCAGCACGAGCACGTTCGTCACCCGCTCGCGCATCAGCCCGAACGCGGCGCCCAGCCCGCTCTGGCCTCCGCCGATGATGAGCACGTCCAGGATGGAGCGGCCGTCCGGCGTCGAGCGCGGGGGCACCCAGCTCCGGGCCGGGTAGGACAGGATGTCCAGGTCGCGCCGGAGGGCGTCTTCCAGCGCCTCCAGGCCCTGCGGGGGACGGTATGGCGAGGCCAGCGGATCGCGGTCGGGCATCGACCCGAAGCAACCCACGCCCGGATTCCTCATGCAAGGGGGGCCCCGGCGGCAGGGGCGGGTTCCGGACGGCGGCGTCAGCGGCGGGAGGTGGGGCCGGCCGCCTGGGGCACGCGCAGCTCGAAGCGCACGCGGGCGTTGTCCGTGCGCATCCCGGCGGGGCCTTCCAGCGTGAGCGCGTCCGCGGGCAGCACGCCCTCCCAGACGCGCTGGCCGTCCGCGTACACGGTCAGCACGTCCGCGTCGATGCGGGCGCGCAGCACGTGCGGCTCCCCTGGAACGAGCCGGTCCAATGGCTCCATGAAGCGCGGCCGCACGGTGGTGTAGCCGGTGTTGCCGCACTCGGCGCTCTCGTGGTCGTCCGGGTTGCGCTTGTAGTTGACCACGATGCCCGCGGACGGAGCGATGCGCCACATGGCGTAGATGACGTTGCAGCCATCCCGGGCGCGCAGCTTGAGGCCCACCTGTTCGCGCTGCTGACCGGACGCCAGCGGAACCACCGGGTCGGTGACGCCCAGCCAGGTGAAGCGCAGCTCCGCTTCGTCGCCCGTCGACTCCGGGACGACCGCGCGCTGGCGGGGCCCGTCGATGGCGAACCGCGTTCCGTCCTCCGCGAGGGCCACGAGCTGGCCCTCCGTGACGTTCAGCTGCCGCCGCGTGACGGGGGCCAGTCCTTCCTTTGACGACGGCGGATCCTCGCGGAGCGCGCGCGTGCTGGAGGATGCGGGAGTTTCCATGGGCTTCCTCGGGCCGTTGCAGGCGCCGTGGCTCAGGAGCAGTCCGCCTGCCCACAGCATCAAGATGACCGACGTCCCGAACGCCACCCACCGCCGTTCCCACACGTCGCTCATGGCCCCGTGCCTCCCAGCATCGAGCGGAGCGTCTCCAGGTGCGCGCCCAGGTAGGCCTGCTCCGCCTGGAGCCGCGCCAGCTCCAGCAGCAGGTAGTCACGGAAGCGGCGCACCTGGCGCGTCTGCAATTGCTCCACCTCGCGCAGCTGTCCTTGCAGGTCCGACACCAGCGCGGACACCTCGCCCAGCCGCTGCTGTTCGCTCCGCTCGGTGATGCGCAGCTCGCCCAGCAACTGGCGCACCTTGCGCGGCGCACCGTCCACCGCGTCGCGCGTCTCCTGGCGGCGGCCCTCGCGGGACTGGGCGTTGGCCCGGCCCTGCCAGAGGTGGCCCAGGTTGTAGCCCAGCGTGAGCTGCCCGAAGAGGGGCGTGTCCTGCTGGACGTCGAAGACCTCGTCGTAGCCGCCGCGCACGCTCAGCCGCCACGCGCCCGCCGTGCGCAGGCCGCCGGACAGGACCTCCACCTGATCATCCGCGGCCTCGAAGGCGCTGAGCAGCGTGCTCAGGGGCTGTCCTTCCGGCGGAGCGGGTTCGAGCGCCAGCTGCTCGCGGGCCTGGGCGGTGTCGCGCGCCAGCGAGCGCAGGTGATCCAACCGCACCTGCACCGCGTTGAGCTCCTCCAGCGTCGCGCCGCCGTCGCGCAGGTCGTCGCGCAGCTGGGCCACCAGCTCCTCCGCGCGGGGCAGGGAGGTGGCCAGCGCCCGGGCGCGTGCGTCCAGCGCCGCGGCTTCCCCCAACCGGGAGCCGTGCTCCACGGCGCTCTGGAGCGCGGCGAGCGCCTGGTAGCGCCGGCACTCGGCCTCCGCGCGCGAGCGCAGCGTGCGGCCCCGGTAGAGGCCCACGAAGTCGTAGCCCAGCCCCGCGGTGACGCGCAGCTTGGGCGAGCCCAGCGGCGTGTCGTCCGAGCCTCCCATGGCGTCGCCCGCGTTCACCGCGCCCACGCTGCCGAACACCTCCGGCGCCAGCTCCAGCGCGGCCTCCGCGCGCGAGGTTCCGCGCACGCGCTCGCAGTAGCCCTTCGCGAGGTCTGCCTGGGCTCGCACCGCCCCCGCTTCTTCCGCCGCCGGGGCCACGCCCGCCCACAACCCGAGCCCCAGCAGGGCTCCTCTCGCGAGGCTCGTCCGCATCCTCCGCTCCCTTTCCCTTTCCATGACGGGGCTCACAGCATCAGCGGGGGCCGGCCCAGGTGAAGCAGCGGCTCGCGCGCGCTGGGCGCGTCCCGAAGCTGGATCTCCACCATCACGCCCCGCAAGTGGTACTGGCGGATGGGGTGCTGCTGGGAGACCTCTCCCTCCAGCACCGGCCCCACCACGCCCACCGCGCGGCACCACAGGATCTTCAGCGCGCAGGTGTAGAGCGGGGTGCCGGTCCGGGCGTTGGCCAGGTTCTCGTAGGGCACGAAGGCCACCGTGAGGTTCTGCTCCAGCGCCTTCAGGTACGGCGAGCCGTGCACCACGAGGAGCAGCTGGTTGAAGCGGCGGATGCGGTCGTCCAGCGCGTGCACGTCCGCCTCCAGGCTCTTGCGCTGCTCCTCCGCGCGAGCCATCGCGAGCACCGACTGCGTGTACTCACGCTCCAGCAGCAGCGTGTCCGTGGTCAGGCCCTCGGCGGCGTCGTCGCGGCCCAGGCCGTTCTCCGCGGCGGTAAGGCCCTCGCTCTCGCGCCGGAGCGTGTCCAGGCGCATGTCCAGGTCCACCGTCTCCTGCGCCAGGGACAGGTTGCTCTGCGCCATCTGCGCCAGGTGGTGGTTGGTGGTGAGCACGTCCTCGCGCTCCATCAGCTTCGCGCCGTAGAGCGCGTTCGTGCGCGTGCGCGCGAGGCCGCTGAAGGCGCGGTTGGACTCGGCGATCTCCCCGCCCGCGCGCAGGTACTCCTGGCGCAGCGCGGACAGCCGCTTCGCCAGCCGGTCGCGGGAGCGCTTCTCGCCCTTCAGCGCCACGACGAAGCGCTGCTGGAAGGACCGCTCCGTGGCCACGGTGCGCTCGGCCTCGCGCAGGCGGTCGGAGGCCTCGCGCCGCTTCGCCAGCAGCCCGTCGCGCTCCGACTCCTGCTGCGCCGCCTGCGCGTTGAGCGCCAGCACGTTGGGGTCGGTGGGCGACAGGATGGTGGGCGTCACCCAGCTGCTGTTCGCCAGGAAGAAGCCCTGCACCGCGAGGAACGACATCAGGCCCAGGAGGATCAGCGCCAGCAGCACCGAGCCCATGAACTTGTAGGCGGACACCGCGACGGAGTTCAGCCGGTTGGCGACCTGTTGGTTCATGACGGGGTTCCCTCGCCTGCGGAGTTGGAGGTGAGCGGGGCGGGGGAGGGCGCCTGGGCGGGCGTCGGGCTGCCGCGCGTCTCCCAGCTCCCGGAGTCGAGCGTCAGGAGGGCCAGCGGCGTGAAGAGCGCGTACGTCACCGGCATGAGCAGCGCCATGGGCAGGAAGCTCACCGCGGGCACGCGCCGGTCCTCGGGCAGGTAGCGCGTCTCCATCCGGTAGATGAAGCCCAGGAGGCCAATCACCAGGAAGTGGAACGCGAGGATGTCCCAGAACTCGCCGTTGAGCATGTTGTGGACGATGACCACCGGGTACGCGAGCAGCAGCGCCAGCTGCGACACGTAGTGCACGGTGATGACCGGGTGCAGCCGCCACGCGTGTGACAGGCCGCAGATGAGGTCCACCAGGTTGGAGCGCCGCCACCGCAGCTGCTGGCTGAAGTAGCCCGCGAGCGTGGAGGGCGCGGCGGTGAAGCAGTACGCGTCCAGCGTGTAGACCGTCTCGTAGTCGTGCTTGACGATCTGCCGCGTGAGGAAGCGGTCCTCGCCGTACTTGATGGGGATGCCCGCGATGGCGCGCGCCTCCAGGATGGGCTCCAGCTCCAGCAGCACCGAGCGGCGGTATGCCGTCAGGCAGCCGGACAGGCACATCACCTGGCGGAACGAGCGCTCCAGGTCCTTCAGCCACTTCTGGGCGAAGTGGAACTTGATTTCAATCATCCGCGTCAGCCAGTTCTGGTGACGGTTGATGACGAAGGTGCGTCCGCCCACCGCGGCGACGTTCGGGTGCACGAAGCGGCGGATGAGCTGCCGCACGGCGCTCTTCTCCACCACCACGTCGGAGTCCACGGAGACGATGATCTCCGCGTCCTCCGCGGCGCGGACGCCCCGGTTGATGCCCTTGCGCTTGCCCATGTTCTCCGGGTTGCGCATCACCCGGACGTTGGGGTGGCCTTCCGCGGCCTTGGTGGCCCACGCGACGCTGTCGTCGCGCGAGCAGTCATCCACGACGATGATCTCCGTCAGCTCGCGGGGATAGTCCTGCTCCAGCAGCGCCCGGACGGTGTGGTAGATGCCCTGGCCTTCGTTGAACAGCGGAATGACGATGGCGACCTTCGGCCGGTAGGTGTCATCCACCCGTTCGAACCGCCGCCCCTTCAGCCGCCGCAAGAAGGGGCCGAGGAGATAGCGGTTCATCAACACGACGATGAACAGCAAATGAATGGGAAACAGTTCCATCGGCCCCGCGCGCCCCTTCACGCCCCGGAAGGGCCCCGGGAACCTCCCGGAGCCCTTCCTTCCGTCCCCTGACGGCCGCTCCACCCCTGTGAAGCGCACGGAAGGTTGGGGTGTCTCGCACGTCCCGCCAACTGTCCGGGACCGGTGGGCCGGGGGCTGTCAGGGATGCTTCATCGCGCCCTGACACCGCGGTGGCGGCTCAGATGCCGACCAGCGAGATGGTGAGCGGGAATTTGACCGGGGGACCGCTCTCCTCGACGCAGTCCATGACGTAGGAGCCTTCGAGGGTCGTCCCGAACTTGCCGTCCGCGGAGGCCTTCCCGCCCGTGCCCCCGGTGAACTCCATCATGAAGTAGCACCCCGACGTCTCGTCCCTCAGCTCCTCGGGAAGGGGGTGGCCACACGTGCCCGGGTTCACCGTGAAGGTGGAGCCGCCCGACATGGTCGCGGAGAGGTCGCAGTCCCAGAACATGATCTCCAGGTTCATGCGGTCGGGGCTGTTCGGGTCCTCCGTCAGGGTGAGGTTGGTCGGAGCCGGATCCGGGTTGATGGGGACGCCAGGAGCGGACACCGTCATCATGACGCGGTGGGTGCCCGTGACGCTGGAGCGTGCGTCCTGGAGCGGCGCGTCGTCGTCCTGGCCCTCCGGACCACACGCGGCGCAGAAGAGAGAAAGGGCGGCTGCGGACGTCAGGGCGAAAATGCGGCGCATGGGGTGGCCTTTTTCGGGAGGGAAATGCGCGAGGGCCGCCTGGAGACGTGGTCGCCTGCCCGATATTCAAACGGTCCGCGGTCGGGGCAGGGAATTCGCCAGCGCCAGGTCCCGCGTCAGCTCCGCCTCGCGCTCCTGCCTCTGGGCGGGGGTGGTGAAGGCGATGGCCGCGAGGGACTCCGTCGCGGCGGCGGCGATGCGGTCCACGCCGTCACGGGAGATGACGCCCGCGTGGAACGCGTCCACCGCCGCGCCCACGTACGTGTCGAAGAAGAAGACGTGCTGCGCCCGCCACTCGTCACGCTTCGACTGCGGCGTCGCCACCACGTCGTGGATGAACACGGCGCGCACAGCCTGGGGCAGGGCCGCGCGCATCCTCGCGCCGAACTCCACGTCGCCCTGGCCGCTGTCGCCCACGAAGACGAAGCCGTACTCGGGGAAGAGGCGCGCGTACTGCTCGAAGTTCTCGAACTTCTTCTGCGCGATGCGCGTGTTGCCCAGGAGGTAGAAGAAGCTGCCGGACAGCATCACCGCCAGCGGCACGCCGCGCTTGCTCAGCGAGTCCAGCGTGGCGTTCTCGATGAGGCCCAGCGGATCCTGCGGTCGGGCGCTCACGAAGACGAGGTCGCCCGCGCGGCCCGGGATGATGCCCGGCCCCCGGTCCAGCTCCTGGTAGAACGCGAGCACGCCCGGGTACACCGTCTTCTTCGGGTAGCGCGGGTCCACCCAGTTGGCGAAGAACGTGTCGTCGATGTCGCTCAGGACCTTGTTCTCCCCGCTGGGGAAGGCCTGGGCCTCGCGCTGGAAGTGGGCGAGCAATTCCGTGCGCACCGCGACGTCGTCCACGTCGTCGAACACCAGCTTGTGCAGGTCGTGGTACTCGCCGCCTGCTTCCAGCAGGTTCTTGAACCCGGTCAGCTCCCGGCCCTTCAACCCGAGGAACAGGTCGCGCAGCCTTGCTTCCGCCTGTCCGCGCGTGGCGCCCTTCTGGAGCGCGGTGGCCAGCGACGCGCGCACCGGCAGGGACAGCTCCGCCGCGCGGCGCTTGCACAGGAGGTCCAGCAGCGCCGTGTGATGGTCCGGGCCCACGAGCCGGTCGTCCAGGTCCGACAGGAGCCGCACCAGGTCCACGTTGGACAGGAGGAAGTTCAGCTCCTCGCTGGTGGCGCCCTCCAGCAGATCCAGGATGCGGCGCTCGTCGTTCCGGTCCGTGTGGCCGGTCATGTCCCGGCGCAGCGCCTGGAGCTTCGTCGTCGCGGTGGACAGGTCCATGCGTTCCTCCCCCTTGCCGTTGGGACGGGCAGCCTATGCGTCCGGCATCAGGCCGGACCAGCCCCCGTGACAGGCGCGGCGGTTCCTGATTCCCTTCAGGACATGACGTCGCCCCCGCCCTCCATGCCCCTCGACCTGCGCCCCGATGAGGTCCACGTCTGGCTCGTCGAACCCGAGCGCATTGAAGACCCGCGTCTCCTGGAGGCCTACAAGGCCCTGCTGGACCCCGGCGAGCGCGAGCGGCAGCGGCGCTTCCACTTCGAGCGGCACCAGCGGCAGTACCTCGTGTCGCACGCGCTGGTGCGCCTGACGCTGTCGCGCTACGCGCCCGTCGCGCCGGAGGCCTGGCGCTTCGTCCCCAACGAGTACGGCCGTCCCGCAATCGTCGGGCCGGTGGGCCAGTGGCTGCGCTTCAACCTGAGCCACACCGACGGCATGGCCCTGGTCGCGGTGGGCCGGGACGTGGACCTGGGCGCGGACATCGAGGACGCGGAGCGGCCCGGCGAGACGGTGGAGATCGCCGACCACTACTTCGCGAAGACGGAGGTGCAGGCCCTGCGCGCATTGCCGAAGGAGCTCCAGCGCGCGCGCTTCTTCGAGTACTGGACCCTGAAGGAGGCCTACATCAAGGCGCGCGGCGCGGGCCTGTCCCTGCCGTTGGATCAGTTCGCCTTCGACCTGGTGCCGGGCCAGATGCCCGGCATCGCCTTCGACCCTCGGATGAACGACCTGCCGGACGTGTGGCAGTTCATGCAGCACAAGCCGTCCGCGCGGCACCAGGCGGCGATTGCCTTCCGCAGGCCCCGGGGCGGGGCGCTCTCCGTGCGCTGGCAGCACACCGTGCCGCTCGCCGGAGACATGGCCCCGCTCATCAAGACGGCCTGAGCCGACGGCTGACGTCAGGCGCCGGGAGGGTCGTCCAGCGCCACGGTGCCCCCCGAAAGGGGGCCTGTCGTTTGGTGCAGCTCCAGGACGATGTCCGGTGCGTAGGCCGCATCAAGCGCGCGCTGGTAGCGCAGGTGGAGCGAGACATAGTCGCTCCGCTTGATGCGCAGGAGGCTCCAACCCGCCGCGGCGGCTACCAACGCGCCGAGCACGCCCAGGGCGCGCGCGGCCTGGAAGAACACGGAGGCCATGAGGGCGGCCACCGACAGCACGGCGATCAACCAGCCCGTGCGGAGCGACTTCCCCAGCCGGTGGTACCTCGCCAGTTCTTCGGAAGAGAGGGCCCGCGCTGCCTCCTCATGGGCGCGCTGCTCCTCTTCGGGGCCCTCCATCCGGTTGAGGTGGACACGGACGCGATACCAGGAGGGCTCGACCTGGAACCGGTCCCCGGCGGACGTGATCTGCGGGCGCGGATTGCGAAAGTCCTCGCACCCACCGGCCATCGCGGTTCCCGAGCCAAGGTGGAGTCCCAGTTCGTTCCCGACCGTGTCGAACCGCTGCCCGGGCGCTGGGACGAACGGCTCATCGACGTGGATCTGGAGGATGTAGCCGCCATCCGCGCTGGTGTCGATGGCGAGCACCTCACCGCGCGCGGCGCTCGCTTCCAACGCCTTTCCCTCGATGGAACGCTCCGCGGAGGGGAGTCCGGCGTCCCAGAGCCCCACGCAGGCGATGTCCGTCCCCGCGTGGATGCGGTGTTGAGCCATGCGCTGGACTATCGCGCATCCTGGTCAGCGCTGCGCCAAACGCTCAATGAGCATGAGCGTGCCGATGACGGTCATGGCAACCCCTGAGGTGCGGGTGACGGCGCGCGCAACGACAGGTCTCGCTTTCAGGACGGCGCGCGCGGCAACACCCACACAGAGGTAGACCGCTCCGCAACTGAGCGTGTGCACCAGTCCCAGCACGGCCATCTGGCGCGAGAGGGACCAGTTCCCGTCTGGGATCGTGAACTGCGGAAGCAGTGCAAGAAACAGAAGGAACACCTTGGGGTTGGTGCCACTGACGCCGGCGCCTTTGAGCAATCGAGCCCACCAGGGAGCACTCGGCGGAGCGTCCTTGGACTCCTCGGGGATGCCCGGGCTCTTCAGTGCCGCGAGCCCCAACCGCACAAGGTACGCGGCACCGACCATTGTCAGGACGGTGAGGACGACGGGGTACTCCGACACGACCGTCCCCACGCCCGCAGCCACGATGAGTGTCATTCCGAAGTGGCCGAGCATGAGCCCTCCCACCGCTGGCGCGACCGAGCGGTCACGGAGGCCGGCGGTGATCGCGAAGGCCCAGTCCGCCCCCGGGGTGATGACGAACAGGAGCGACACACCCCAGAATGCGACGATCAAACTCGCAGGCAACGCAGCATCTCCTTGAAGATCGTTTCTTGAAGGAAGAATGCGCTGGAGGGGGCCGAAGATTCTTCCAATGTTGACCCGTAGAAGTCCGGTGCCGAGGTAGATTCCACCTCATGGACGCCATGGATCGGAAGATTCTTGCTCAGCTCCAGAAGGACGGTCGCCTGAGCATCACGGAGCTGGCCGCTCGGGTGCACCTGAGTGTCTCCCCGTGTCATCGCCGGGTGCGGGCGCTGGAGCGGAGTGGCGCGATCCGCGGCTACCTTGCCCTGGTCGACCCCGCTGCGGTCGGCCTGACATTCGAGACGCTCGTCTTCGTGACCATGCAGCGGGGTGACGCCGATACAGTGGCCCGCTTCGAGCGGGCCATCGCGAGCATTCCGCACGTGCTTCAGGCCGAGCGGCTCTTCGGCGACCCCGACTACCTCCTGCGCATCGTGACGGCCGATCTGCCCGCATTCCAGAAGCTGTACGACGAGCGCCTTGGCGCCCTACCTGGCGTCCAACGAATGCGTTCCACCTTGGTGATGAAGCACGTCGCCCGCGACCGCCAGGTGCCACTCTGACCGCGGGGTGGGGGCGGACTAGGTCGCGGCCGTCATCCAGCGCGTCAGGTCCTCACGCACCGCCGCCAGCACCTGCGGCCCGTGCGAGCGGATGAAGAAGTGGCCGCCGTCGAAGTGCCGGATGCGCACGTCGGCGGTGGACTCCGCGCGCCAGTGCTCCATCAGGTCCAGGCCCACGTGCTTGTCCCCCTTGCCCGCGTACACGGACAGCGGGAGGTCCAGCGGGGCCGTGTGCTGGCCGTTCTCCGTCCAGGCCAGCCCGAAGTCCGCGCGCAGCGTGGGGAGGATGAGCTCCAGCAGCTCCTTGTGCTGGAGGACCTCCTCCGGCGTGCCGTCGTACTCGCGCAGCTTCGCGATGAAGCCCGCATCATCCAGCGTGTGGATGGGCTCCCGCTCGTTGTGCGACGGCGGAGGCGCCGCAGCGGCAATGAAGCCCAGCGGCTTCGGGCCGCCCTGGCGCTTCAGCGTGCGGGCCACCTCCAGGCCGATGCGCGCCCCCATGCTGTAACCGAACAGCGCGAAGGGCCGGTCCATCAGCGGCGTCAGCGCCGGCATCAGCACGTCCAGCAGCTCCGGCAGCGACTTGATGGCGGGCTCCATCAGGCGCCGCTCGCGGCCGGGCAACTGCACCGCGCACAGCTCCACCCCCGTGGGCAGCGCCATGCTCCACGGCGTGTAGATGGCCGCGCTGCCGCCGGCGAAGGGCAGGCAGAACAGGCGCAGGCGCGGCTCCGGAAGCGGCTTGCGGGAGGGGAACCAGCGATCGAGGACGGGAGAGGAGGCGCTTGCCATGGCGCGGCCGTCTATACCATGCGCCCCCCGCGTGGAACGTCCTCCCGCACGCCGCGTGAGGCCTCGCGACTCACACCGGCAGTGGATCCGTGAAACATCCTTCCTGTCAGGTCGGACGGCCATGTTTCACCGCCCCCTCCCGCATGTCGCATCCCGCATGTGTCACGGCGGGAGACCCGGAAACTTTCACGGCCACGGTTGGGCGCGGGGAGGGTTGTGGTAGCTTGCCTGGCCGTGAGCTACGAGCTTTCACATCTTGAGGCGCTGGAAGCCGAGTCCATCTTCATCATCCGGGAAGTGGCGGCGGAGCTGGACCGGCCGGTGCTGCTCTTCTCCGGTGGCAAGGACTCCGCGGTGATGTTGCACCTGGCGGTGAAGGCCTTCTGGCCGGCGCCGCTGCCCTTTCCGCTGATGCACGTGGACACGGGGCACAACTTCCCGGAGGTCATCCAGTATCGCGATGAGCGGGTGGCGGAGCTGGGCGCGCGGCTCATCGTCGCGTCCGTGCAGGAGGCCATCGACGCGGGCAAGGTGACGGAGGAGAAGGGTCCTCGCGCGTCCCGCAACCGCCTGCAGACGCAGCCGCTGCTGGAGGCCATCGAGAAGAACGGCTTCAACGCCGTCTTCGGCGGCGCCCGGCGCGACGAGGAGAAGGCCCGCGCGAAGGAGCGCGTGTATTCCTTCCGCGACGAGTTCGGCCAGTGGGACCCGAAGAACCAGCGGCCGGAGCTGTGGGCGCTCTACAACGGCCGCCACCGCCGGGGTGAGCACCTGCGCGTGTTCCCCCTGTCCAACTGGACCGAGCTGGACATCTGGCAGTACATCGGCCGGGAGAACGTGGCGCTGCCGTCCATCTACTACACGCACAAGCGTGAGGTGTTCCGCCGGGACGGGATGCTGATGGCCTGGTCGCCCTTCATGGCCATGATCCCCGGTGAGACGGTGACGACGGAGACGGTGCGCTTCCGCACGGTGGGCGACATGACGTGCACCGCGTGCGTGCCGTCCACCGCGTCCACCGTGGAGGAGGTCATCGCGGAGGTGACGGCCTCCCGCGTGACGGAGCGTGGCGCCAGCCGCGCGGACGACAAGTTCTCTGAGACGGCGATGGAAGACCGCAAGCGCGAGGGATACTTCTAGTGGAACTGCTGAGATTCGCGACCGCGGGCTCCGTGGATGACGGCAAGAGCACCCTCATCGGGCGGCTGTTGTACGACACGAAGTCCATCCTCGAGGACCAGCTCGCCGCGGTGGAGCGCACGAGCCACGCCCGGGGCGACGAGTACGTCAACCTGGCGCTGCTGCTGGACGGCCTGAAGGCCGAGCGCGAGCAGGGCATCACCATCGACGTGGCGTACCGCTACTTCTCCACGGCGAAGCGCAAGTTCATCATCGCGGACACGCCCGGACACCTGCAGTACACGCGCAACATGGTGACGGGCGCGTCCACGGCGGACCTGGCGCTCATCCTGGTGGACGCGCGCAAGGGCGTGCTGGAGCAGACGCGCCGCCACGCGTTCATCGCGTCGCTCTTGCGCGTGCCGCACCTGGTGCTGTGCGTGAACAAGATGGACCTGGTGGACTACGACCAGGGCGTCTTCGACCGCATCCGGGAGGAGTTCCGCCAGTTCTCCATGAAGCTGGACGTGTCCGACCTGTCGTTCATCCCCATCTCCGCGCTGGGCGGGGACAACGTGGTGACGCGCTCGGAGAAGATGCCCTGGTACCAGGGCCCCACGCTCCTGCACCACCTGGAGAACGTGCACATCGCGTCCGACCGCGACCTCATCCACCTGCGCTTCCCCGTGCAGGGAGTCATCCGGCCCGCGTCCGCGAAGAAGTTCCACGACTACCGCGCGTACTCCGGGCAGCTCCTGGGCGGCGTGATGCGCCCGGGCGACGAGGTGATGGTGATGCCCTCCGGCTTCACCACGCGCATCAAGTCGCTGGAGCTGGCCGGCAAGCCGCTGAAGGAAGCGTTCCCGCCCATGTCGGTGAACGTGTCGCTGGAGGAGGAGCTGGACATCAGCCGCGGCGACATGCTGTGCCGCCCGGGCAACCCGCCCACCGCGAGCCAGGACATCGACGCGATGGTGTGCTGGCTGTCGGACTCGACACAGCTCAACAGCGGGTCGCGGCTGGCCATCAAGCACACCACGCGCATGGCGCGCGCCATGGTGAAGGAGCTGCACTACCGGCTGGACGTCAACACGCTGCACCGCGACGAGCAGAGCCCGGGCCTGAAGCTCAACGAGGTGGGCCGGGTGACGCTGCGCACGACGGTGCCGCTCTTCTTCGACGAGTACCGGCGCAACCGCAGCACCGGCAGCTTCATCCTCATCGACGAAGGCACCAACGCCACCGTGGGCGCGGGGATGATCAACGGCCCCGCCGTGGACAGATAGGGAATGGCGATGCAACAGCGTCCGGGCTTCATCCTCTGGTTCACCGGCATGTCCGGCGCGGGCAAGAGCACGCTGTCCACCGCGGTGGCCAGGCAGCTGTCGCCCGTGCAGCGCGTGGAGCTGCTCGACGGGGACGAGGTGCGCACGTACCTCTCCCGCGGCCTGGGCTTCAGCCGCGCGGACCGCGAGGAGAACGTCCGGCGCATCGGCTACGTGGCGCGTGTGCTGGCCAAGCACGAGGTGGGCGTCATCACCGCGGCCATCTCGCCGTACAAGAGCTCCCGGGACGAGGTGCGCGCCCTGGCCACCCAGGCCGGCATCCCGTTCCTGGAGGTCTACGTCCAGGCCAGCCTGGACGCGCTCATCGCCCGTGACGTGAAGGGCCTCTACAAGAAGGCCCTGGCCGGGGAGATCCCGCACTTCACCGGCGTGTCGGACCCGTACGAGCCGCCCGAGTCCCCGGAAATCACCGTCCGCTCCGACGCGGAGACGGTGGAGGCGGGGCTGGAGCGCATCCTCGACACGCTGAGGGACCGGGGCCTCCTGGCTCCCGCCGCGAGCGCCGCCTAGCTCGCCGTCCGGCCGTCCCCGGACGCAGCTCCGGAAAGTCCACGGGGGGTGAAGAAAGGGGGATCCCGTCGTCCCCTGAATCATTTATCATCCAACGAATTTCGACTTTACCGGAACGGGCCCAAGTCATGTTTTTCGAGGATATCGAGTACGTCGAGCTGTGCGTCGCCGACGTCTCGAGCGCAGCGGGCTTCTATTCGGACCGCATGGGCTTCCGCCGCGTCGCGGAAGGGGGCCCGGAGACGGGGCTCGTGGACAGGCGCTCCGTGCTGTTGCAGCAGGGCACGCTGCGGCTGCTGCTCACGCAGGGGCTGACCCCGGACCACCCGGCCTCGGGCTTCGTGGAGCGGCACGGCGACGGCGTGCGGGACATCGCGCTGCGCACGCGTGACGCGGTGGGCGCCTTCGGGCACGTCACCCAGCGCGGTGCCCGGCCGCTGCGCGAGCCGGTGAAGGGGTTGGACGGCGAGGGGCGGTCCATGCTCCAGGCCACCGTGGCGACGGTGGGGGACCTGGTGCACTCGTTCCTCCAGTCCGACGCGGCGGTGGGTGCGTTCGTGCCGCCGGGCCTGGTGCCGTGCGAGTCCGTGGTGTCGGTGACGCCGGAGCCGTTCGCCGGGTTGGATCACCTGGCCATCTGCCTGGAGCCGGGCACGCTGGACGCGACGGTGCGCTTCTACCAGCACGTCTTCGGCTTCCATCAGTCCCACGAGGAGATCGTCCACACGCGCAAGAGCGGGATGAACTCCAAGGTGGTGCAGAGCCCGTCCACGCGCATCATCCTGCCGCTCCAGGAGCCGCTGTCCGCGGAGAACCCCGGGCAGATTGGCGAGTTCCTGCGCCGCAACGGCGGCCCGGGCGTGCAGCACATCGCGCTGCTCACGACGGACATCGTGGTGGCGGTGCGCGAGCTGCGGCGGCACACGCAGTTCCTGGAGATTCCGGCGCCGTACTACGAGCGGTTGGAGGCGCGGCTGGGCGCGCTGGACTTTGACCTGGAGCCCCTGCGGGAGCTGGGCATCCTGGTGGACCGCGACGCGTGGGGCACGCTGCTGCAGACGTTCACCCGCTCGGAGCACCCGAAGCAGACGCTGTTCTTCGAGGTCATCCAGCGCCAGCAGGCCCGCGGCTTCGGCGGCGCCAACATCCGCGCCCTCTTCGAGGCGGTGGAGCGCGACTACGCCCGGGCGCAGGCGTGACCGGCCCCGCCGCGCGCCCCCTCTGCCTG
This sequence comes from Corallococcus macrosporus, assembly GCF_017302985.1. Classification (NCBI taxonomy): domain Bacteria; kingdom Pseudomonadati; phylum Myxococcota; class Myxococcia; order Myxococcales; family Myxococcaceae; genus Corallococcus; species Corallococcus macrosporus. The sequence continues at coordinate 306,524 of NZ_JAFIMU010000006.1, read as the reverse complement.
GACGAGTACGAACACCAGGCCCGCGCGCGGCTGCCCGCGGACGTCTTCGACTACGTGTTCGGCGGGAGCGACGACGAGTGCTCCCTGCGTGACAGCCGGAAGGCCTTCGACGCGTGGTGGCTGCGCCCCAGCGTGCTGGTGGACGTGGCCCGCTGCGACACCACCGTGGAGCTGCTGGGCACGCGCCTGTCGCACCCGCTGGGCGTCGCGCCCATGGCGTACCAGGCCCTGGCGCATCCGGACGGCGAGGTGGCCACCGCGAGGGCGGCCGGCGCGCTGGGCGGGCTCATGGTGGTGAGCACCATGGCCAGCCGCACGCTGGAGGACGTGGCCGCCGCCGCGACGGGGCCGCTCTGGTTCCAGGTGTACTGCTTCCGCGAGCGCGCGGTGACGACGGCGCTGATCCGCCGCGCGGAGGCCGCTGGCTACAAGGCGCTGGTGCTCACGGTGGACACGCCCCGGCTGGGCCGCCGGATGCGGGACATGCGCAGCGGCTTCGGGCTGCCGGCCCACGTGCGCGCGGCCAACTTCGACGCGGGCGTGACCGCGGCGCTGGCGGCCCGCGTCTCCGGTGAGTCCGGCATCGCGTCGCATGCGTCGCGGGACTTCGACCCCTCGCTCACGTGGGAGGCGGTGGAGTGGGTGCGCTCGGTGTCGAAGCTGCCGGTGCTCCTCAAGGGCGTGCTGACGGCGGAGGACACGGCGCGCGCGGTGGCGGCGGGCGTGGACGGCGTCATCGTGTCCAACCACGGCGGCCGGCAGTTGGACGGCGCCATCCCTCCGCTGGAGGCGCTGCCGGAGGTGGTGGCCACCGCGAAGGGCCGCTGCGAGGTGCTGGTGGACGGCGGCATCCGGCGGGGCACGGACGTGCTCAAGGCCCTGGCGCTGGGCGCGAAGGCGGTGCTCGTGGGCCGCCCGGTGTACTGGGGGCTGGCGGCGGGTGGGGAGGAGGGCGTGGGCCACCTGCTGTCGCTCCTGCGTGAGGAGCTGGCGCTGGCCCTGGCGCTCTCGGGCCGGCCTTCGCTCGCGTCGCTGGACGCGTCGGTGCTGCGGCGCAGGACCTTCTGAGTCGGCCGGGGCCGTCCGCGCCCGGGCTTTTCGGCTAGGCTGCCACCCCGGAGGGGGTCCCAGGCCGTGCCGATGCTCGTCTACAACCCAGGGCAGCCGGATGAGCTGTCCTTCCCGCTGGGGGACGCGCCCGTCACCATTGGCCGCGCGGACGACCAGGGCATCTGCATCCCCCACCGCAGCCTGTCGCGCCAGCACGCCCGCATCGAGCCGGCCGACGGGCGCTTCTTCGTCACCGACCTGCAGAGCAAGAACGGCACCTTCGTCAACGGCGTGCAGATCCGCCGCAAGGAGCTGCGCCCCGGTGACACGCTGACGCTGGGCGAGCTCGTGTTCCTGCTCACCCACGAACCCCCGCCCTCCACGGCCCCGGGCCAGGCCGGCGCTTCGGCCGGCGCGTCCGACGAGCCCCGTCCCCAGCTCACGCGCGCGCTCACCCGCGTGCCGCTGAAGACGCTGGTGCAGGCGGTGTCCGACCCGGAGCGGTCCGCGGCGGAGGCGGCCAGCACGGCCACTCGCGCCCGGGAGCGCATGCGCATCCTCCAGGAGGTGGCGAAGCTGCTGTCCGTCACGGACGACCTGGAGGCGCTGCCCGGCAAGGTGCTGGACCTGGCGTTTCAAATCCTCCGCGTGGACCGGGGCGTCATCCTGCTGCTGGACGACGCCACCGGGAAGCTGGAGCCGCGCGTGACCAAGACGGCCGAGGGCACGGCCGTGCGCGGACCCATCTACAGCCAGAACATCGTGGACTTCGTGCTGCGCAGGAGCGTGGCGGCGCTCTTCTCCGACGCGGTGAACGACCCGCGCCTGGGCGCCTCGGAGTCCGTCATCTTCAGCTCCATCCGCGCCTCCATGTGCGTGCCGCTCAAGCCCCGCGACGAGGTGCTGGGCGTGCTGTACGTGGACAACGTCTCCACGCCCCAGAGCTTCTCCGAGGACGACCTGGACTTCCTCGTCGCGTTCGCGGGGCAGGCGGCGCTCGCGCTGGAGAACGCCCGGCTCTACCGCCGCATCGAGCAGGAGACGGTGCAGCGCATGCAACTCATCATGGACGCGAAGCTGGCCTCGCTCGCGGCCATGGTGGGCGGCATGGCGCACGAGCTGCGCAACCCGCTCAACTTCATCAGCAACTTCGCCGGCCTTTCCGTGGGCCTCACGGAGGACCTGGCCGCGGTGATGGAGCCGCAGCGCGAACGGCTGACGCCGGACTCCGTGCGCGACGTGGACGAGGCGCTCGCGTGCCTGCGCACCAACGTGCAGAAGATCAACGAGCACGGCCGCCGCGCGGACGCGCTCATCCAGGGCATGCTCCAGCACGCGCGCCGCTCGCCCGGACCGCGCGAGCCGGTGGAGCTCAACGCCCTGGTCGCGGAGAGCGTCGCGCTGGGACAGGGCGGCATGCGCGGCGAGCCCCTGACCGTCCGCCTGGAGGCCGAGTACGACCCGGCCGTGGGCCGGCTGGAACTCAGCCGCGCGGAAGTGGGCCGCGTCATCATCAACGTCGTGGACAACGCGCTCTACGCCATGCGTCAGAAGCGCCAGGCCCAGGGCGCCACGTACGCGCCGGTGCTCAAGGTTCGCACCCTCGCGCGTCAGGAGCAGGTGGAGGTCCGGCTGCGCGACAACGGGCCAGGCATCCCCGCGGAGAGCGCGGCGAGAATCTTCGACCCGTTCTTCACCACGAAGCCACCGGGGCAGGGGACGGGGCTGGGGCTGTCGCTCAGCCATGACATCATCGTGCAGGGCCACCAGGGCACCTTCCGCATGGAGACGGTGCCGGGTGAGTTCACGGAGTTCGTCATCACCCTGCCCAGGCGGGGGGGACGGTCATCAATGGAGCGAGGCTCGGGAACGCGATGAAGAACCCCATGGACCCCCAGCTGCTGGAAGCCTTCCAGGGCCGCTACGAGCTCCTGTCCGAACTGGGCGAGGGCGGCTTCGGCCGCGTCTACAAGGCCCGCCAGGTGACCACCGGCCAGAACGTGGCGGTGAAGCTGTTGCGCCTGACGGACGGCGCGACGCCGGAGTCCGTGGAGCGCCGCAGCGCGCGCTTCGAGCGCGAGATGAAGCTGTGCGCGCAGATGCACCACCCGAACATCGTGCGGCTCATCGACTCAGGGAGGGCGCAGGGCGGCGCCGTCTACTCCATCTTCGAGTTCGTGCCGGGCAAGAACCTGGCGCAGGTGCTCGCGGAGGAGGGCGTGCTGGATCCGGTGGAGACGCGCCACCTGATGCTCCAGTTGCTGGACGCGCTGGCGTGCGCGCACGCGCAGAACGTGGTGCACCGCGACCTGAAGCCCGCGAACATCATGGTCGTGCCCACCGGCGCCCGGCGCAACGCGCTGGTGCTGGACTTCGGCATCGGGTCCGTGACGGATGAGCTGACGCGCGCGGAGCCGCAGCCGCGCATCACGTCCACCAACGAGTCGTTGGGCACGCCGTCGTACGCGGCGCCGGAGCAGCTTCGCGGGCAGGCGCCCACGCCGCGCTCGGACCTGTACGCGTGGGGGCTCGTCTTCCTGGAGTGCCTCACCGGCCGGCGCGTCTTCGAGGGCGCCACCGTCGCGGAGGTCATCTTCCAGCAGCTCTCCACGGAGCCGGTGCCCATCCCCCCGGCCATCGCCGCGCACCCGCTGGGCAAGCTGCTCCAGCGCGTCACCGCGAAGGACCCGTCCCAGCGCACCGTGTCCGCGGAGGTGCTGCTGCGCCAGCTGGAGGCGGTGGACGTGTCCAACCTGCCGCGCCGGCCCGCGCCCGTGCGCATCCAGCCCGCGGCCCCCAACGCGGAGACGGCGACGGTGGAGCTGTCCAGCCGCACGCCCAACGCGCTGTCCACGCGCGCGCGCCGCTGGGCGGAAGGCGAGCGCCGCCAGTTGACGGTGGTGTGCTGCACGCTGTCCGCCACGCAGACGTCGCCGGGGCCGGTGGACATCGAGGAGCTGGACCACGTGCTGGGCGCCCAGCAGGAGGTCTGCATCGAGATCGCCCGGCGCTACAACGGCCACATCGCCAGCGCGCTGGGCGACATCGTCCTCTTCTACTTCGGCTATCCGGCGGCGCGGGAGGACGACGCGCGGCGCGCGGCGCAGGCGGCGCTGGACATGGTGGCGGAGGTCCGGCGGCGCGGCCGCGCGATTGAAGCCGAGCGCGGCACGTGGGTGGAGATCCGCGTGGGCCTGCACACGGGCCTCGTGGTGTCGCGCGAGCAGCGGGACCCCACGCTCTCCGGCCTGGGCTTCGTGGTGGGCACCACGCCGAAACTGGCCTTCCGGCTGTCCACCTCCGCGCCCTCGGGCGCCATCCTCGTCACGGGCGACACGCAGCAACTGGTGCGCAAGCACTTCCCGCTGGAGCGCGTGCCCGCGTCCCCGAACGAGCTGCTGCCTCCGGGCCTGGAGACGTTCGTGCTCCAGGGCGCGGACGCGACGTGGAGCGGCGCCGACGACGCGCTGACGCTGGTGGGCCGCGCGCGGGAGCTGGACCTGGTGCTGTCGCGCTGGGAGCAGGTGCGCGCGGGGCAGGGGCAGGCGGTGCTGATTTCCGGCGAGCCGGGCATCGGCAAGTCGCGCCTCACGCGCGAGCTGGGGGACCGGCTGGGCGCGGAACCCCATACGTGGCTGGAGGCCCGCTGCACGCAGGACGGCTCGGGCCAGGCGTACATGCCCGTGGTGGACCTGCTCACGCGGATGCTGGACCCGAACCGCGACCTGCCCCCCGAGGGCCGGCTGACGGGCCTGGAGGCGCTGCTCTCCGGCTACAGCTTCGATCTGCCGGAGACGCTGCCGCTGTTCGCGTCGCTGCTGTCCCTGCCGCTGCCGCCGGAGCGCTGGGCGCCGCTGGATGTCTCCCCGCTGAAGCACCGGGAGCTCACGCGCAACGCATTGCTCGCGCTCCTCGCCGCGATGGCGGAGCGCCAGCCCGTGGTGCTGGCGATGGAGGACCTGCACTGGGCGGACCCCTCCACGCTGGAGCTGCTCAAGGCGCTGGTGGAGGAGGTGTCCTCGTCGCGACTGCTCGCGGTGTTCAGCGCGCGGCCGGAGTTCGAGCCGCCCTGGGCCGCTTCGTCCGTGACGCAGGTGCAGCTGGGCGCCCTGGCCCGCGCGGAGGTGGAGCGGCTGGCCACCGCCGCCGTGGGAGGCCCGCTGTCCGCGGAGGCGCTGGAGGAGATCTTCTCGCGCACGGACGGCATCCCGCTGTTCGTGGAGGAGCTGGTGCGCACGCTGCGTGAGTCCGGCGCGCTGGTGGAGCGAGAGGGCCGCTTCGCGCTGGAAGCAGGCAAGGTGGGCGCGGCGGTGCCGGGCACGCTGCGGGACCTGCTCGTCGCGCGCCTGGACCGGCTGGGCCGCGGCAAGGAGACGGCGCAGATCGCCTCCGTGCTGGGACGGGAGCTGACGCACGAACTCCTGCGCCACGTGAGCCCGCTGACGCCGGAGGCGCTGGAGGCGGACCTGGAGCGGCTGGTGGGCTCGGGGCTCCTGCACCGCAAGCGACGGCCGAAGGGGCCCGTGTACCTCTTCAAGCACGCGCTGGTGCGGGACGCGGCCTACGACTCCATGCTCAAGCGGTACCGGCAGCAGGTGCACGCGAAGACGGCGGAGGCGCTGGAGGCGCATTTCCCGGAGATGGTGGAGTCGCGGCCGGACCTGCTCGCGCACCACTGGGCTTCCGCGAACTTGAAGCGCAAGGCCATCCTCTACGCGCAGAAGGCCGCGTTCGCCGCGCTGGTGCGCTCCGCGTACCTGGAGGCCATCCTCTTCGCCCGGCTGGGCCTGTCGTGGCTGGACGCCATCGACGACCCGGTGGAGCGCGCGCAACTGGAGCTGAGCCTCAACGGCGTGCTCGCGCCGGCGCTGATGTCCACGCAGGGCTGGCGCTCACAGGAGCTGCGCACCGTGGCGGAGCGCTCGCTGGAGCTGCTCTTCACGGTGGGCGAGAGCCCCTACGCGGCCCCGACGCTGTGGGTCCTCTCCATCTTCTACCACCTGGGAGGTGACCAGCGCCGGGTACGCGGGCTGCTGGACCGGCTGGTGGCGCTGGCGCAGCGCAACGGGGACGCGGGGCAGGAGGCGGTGGCGCTCACCATCCTCTCCAACATCGAGCTCTTGGAAGGCCGGCTGGGCGAGGCGAAGGCGAAGGCGGACCGCTGCCTGGCGCTGTTCGACCCGGAGGCGCACCGCATCCACCGCATCCTCTACGGCCAGGACACGCGCGTGGGCGGCGAGTCCGTGCTGTGCCGGGGGCTGTGGCTGCTGGGCTTCCCGGACCAGGCGAAGGCCCACGGCGAGGCAGCGGTGGCGTGGGGCCGCGAGCTGAACCACGGCACCAGCATCGGCCTGTCGTTCATCTACCTGCTGCTGATGGCGCAGGAGCACGGCGACCGGGCGGAGGCGCACCAGCTCATCACCCAGCACGCGGAGCTGTCCCACCGCTACGGCCTGCTGGAGCAGTCCGCCTAC